>JBCQTK010000014.1:0-48658 GCA_047178665.1 Rikenellaceae bacterium
TTAGGTTTATCAAGCAGGAGTTAAACTTCAGTCGTCTCATCTCGTTAAACAAAAATGGCATCGAAGTGATGCTGTATATGACGATGATCACTTCGATGCTATTGATTATATACAAGAAACTAAATAATATAGGCTACAAAAGAGCTAAGTTTCGTTTCAGAATAGAGCTTAGGGAACAACTTATGATAGAGATTGTTAAACTCTGTGGAGGAGACCCTAGCTTGTTCTTTGGATAAGGAGGGGGTTCTTCCGAACACTCCTACCGCGCGGGCGGCAAGCTAGCTTGCATTTGCTTTTCTTGCGGCGATTATAGGGGTGCTTCGCTTCCCTATAATTGCCGTGTGTAAATTCAGGACTTAACATCACCCGTAACATAGTCGATACAAACTCAGTGTGATAAGGTTTGAAGACTACAAGTTTTCAAAGTTGAGGAGTCCTCTACCTCAGATTGAGAGTTCACTTTCAATCTGAGGTAGAGGACTCCTCAATCTATAATATGCAATATTAAAAAGCCTTATCGCAATGCAACAAAAGTAAATCACAACTTGTTGTGAGCCGCGCGGCTTGAGCGTAGTCCCCATCTATAACCCGCAACTACGCACTCTATACCCCAGTTGCGGTCTACTATTACTTTTCGTCAAATCGTTTTACAGAGGTGTCGATGATCCAGGTGTTTTGGTTTTCGCCCTCCATACGCTCTACGTATCGTTTTAGTTGCTCTTTGTTGCGTTCGCAGTAGACGATTTTGTCGACCCAGTCGCCGCGTGGAGTCTCCTGTAGACGCTCTGCGCCGATCTTGATTAGCTCTACTACGCGATCATACTTAGCCTTGTCGTCGCGAACGATGTCGAGGCAGGGGCTCTCTTCGGGGCGATCGAACGAGATCTGCGCCATCTCTGTACGTCTACAGCTAGACATTCCCTGCTGATTCCTAATGTCGAGACCAGTAAGTTTTTTCAATTCGTCAGCCTCCCCGAGTGTGAGTGGTGAGCGACCTCCGTAGACGTTGTCAAACGACGACTCGTACATTGGGTAGTAGCCTCCGTTGAGATCTAGCCACGTATAGATTGTCTCCTTCTCTTTGTCGCTTAGTTTCACTCGTTTGTGGCGATTCTCGATGATCTCTACGAGCTTGCTGTTGTGGCTTCCCCAGCTATATGGAGCCTGTAGCACGGCAGGACCTCCACCGATTAGTTCTACGGTCTTACTCATATATAGGTTGATGTACGAGGCGTTGAAATACATATTTAGGTCGCCTGCCAACACCAACTTGTCGCGGTCGTTCTTGTCGAAGTCGTGGCACTTGACGCAGTGACGATCGAGGATTGGCTGCACGTGATCCATATATCCAAATACATCTGTGTCAACCTCGCCTCTCCAGCCGTTGATCTTCTGAGCGGGTTTCTTGATCGCCATAATGTTTGGTGACGGAACAGGTGCGTCGAGTCTATCCTCGTGGCAACCTACGCAGCCATTCACCTCGCCTGGCATCAACGACACTCCGCTTCGCATAGTCTGGATCATTTTCTTGTCCTCGTCGAGTAGCTGGAAGTATAGGTGCTTTCCTGCTGGTGCGTCGATGAATACCGATCCATCCTCCTCGACCTCAAACTCGCCAACGATCCTCTTGATGTCGAAGTTGTGCCAGTTCACGCCAGGTGCTTGCAGACCTTGACCGCCCCAACCCTTCATTGTAAAGGTGCGCTTCTCCATCGACTCAACTAGACGCAAGTACTTCACGCTGCCCTTCTCGACACCCTCCATATGGGTTCCGATATATACGTCCTGCACATAGAACTGACCCTTTGTAGCCTCGAAGTTGCGCTGCGATGGGATAACTGTTGGCTTAAATCGTAGCTCGACAATCATTGGGTCGTAGAGTCCCTTGGTGTTGTCGCTCTGTAGGATCATCTCCTCCAAACCATCTGTGCCGACTAGGTAGATCGCGCTCTTACCGCGTGCACGTGCCTTGATAAGCTTCTTGTCGATGATGCGTGCAACCAAAATACGCTCCGCACTCAATGGGTATGGATCTTCGTAAACGGTTGAGAGGTTGCGGAGCCTATCTGATGACTCTGCAGATTTGTTTTTGGGTAGCTGCGTCATCAACTTCATTGCATCCTCTGGCCAGATGTGAACGATGGGCTCAAGTCCGTCGATACCCTTCTTGCGGTCGATGATCGCCAAAGCGCCAAGTGGAGCTTCGTGGCAGTTACCGAAGATACAAGCTACTAGATCTGTGCCTGGTATGGCGCGTGGGTCGATTATGCCATCTGTCTCGTTGGTGTTGTTGCCGTAGTAGATGCTATGTTTTGTGCCGTCGGGATTCACTGTCCATAGAGCCTGCGCATTCGAGAAGTTGCGATCCACATACTCCCATCTGTCGTAGATGATACGTCCGTCGGGAAGCAGTGCCGAGTGACCCTCGAAGAGTGTGCTCACGCCGATCTGCGTGATGTTGCTGCCGTCGCCATTCATTCTGAACAAGTTACACATAATGTGGCGGTTACACATACAATATTTTGGCTGACGTGTCGACGAGAATACGATTCCTCCATCGGGTAGATAGAGTGGGTCGATGTCGGCAATATCTTTGGCGAAGGTGAGCTGTGTGAGCCCTGTGCCGTCGACATTGATCTCATATATGTGATATTCGTCGTCGAAGTTTTTGCGCATCGAGAATACTACCTTTGTGCCGTCGAACGAGATCTCGGGGTCGCGAACTAGGCCTCCATCTCCAAGCTCGACGAGGCTCTTGATCTCCTTCGTGTCGACATCGAAGATGCGAAGAGCACTGCCGCCCTTTGCGAATACTGCGTAGCTATTTGCATTAAACTCACCTTTGAGGAACATTGTTCCTGTGTTGTGGTGGTCTGTGGGGTAGTCGTTTCGCTCGATGTAGAGGATCTGCTTGCCGCCTAGCGACTTCAATGTTGCATCGCTAAGGTCGGGTGCAAGTTCTGTGACTTCTGCTGCATTGAGTGAAACTACAGATGCAAGAAGAAGTGCGAAAATAGATAATAATCTGTTCATTAGGTATGTTTTTGGTTGTGTTTTATACTCATAACGACAAAGGTATTAAATATATGGTGAAGATACAAAAAAAAAGGTGAAATACTGCAAAGTATTTCACCTCGGATAGTTGAGCTACCAGGATTCGAACCTGGAATGACAGGACCAGAATCTGTAGTGTTACCATTACACCATAGCTCAATTAGTCTTATCGTGGTGCAAATATATAGAAAAAAAATAACATAGCAAATTCTGAGGGCTATTTTTTCAAAAAAAATGCAAATTCACATCACTCCATACCACCCGACACGACACATACCATCTGTTCGGGGTCGAGGTATCTCTGCGCTAGTTGCTGCAGCTCTAGTGGGGTGAAGTCGCAGATCCTGCGGACGTTATCCTCTATGACAGAGTTCTCCTGGTCGCATAGTATGTTCTCGATTGTGACGTCGGCGACACCAAATGGACCGTCGAGGATTCGCATTATCTCGCCAATCATTATTCGGCACACCATCTCTAGCTCATCTTGCTCGATCGGTTCGTTGCGTAGTCGCTCCACCTCTTTATATATAAGGTCGATGGCGTCGCGTGTCACCTCGACCCCCACCTGTGTGGCGATGGCGAAGTAGCCGTCGTTGGCGAAGTTGACCATAGCCGACATAACGCCATAGGTGTAGCCTCTCTCCTCGCGTAGCGACTGCATAAGGCGCGAACCGAAGTAGCCTCCGAGGGCTGTCGCAAGGAGTTGCATACCCAAAAAGTCGGGGTGGGTGCGGGTGAATAGCTTGCGTCCGATGCGTATCGACGACTGTACCGCCTCGGGCTGCTCGACGAGGTGGAACTTGCGCTGCTGAGTCGTTGGGAATGGCTCTCGCGTGAGCTCCTCGCCCACTCTAATCTTCGATGCGAGCGACTCGATGCGAGCCATCTCCGACTCTCCGACGCGTCCGCTGCAGACGACGAAACAGTTCTGCGCCACATAGAAACGGTTGTAGATGTCGAGTATGTCGGCGCGGGTCAGTGTGTCGTAACTATCTTCGTGTGAGCTTGTTCCGTATGGATGGTTCTCGCCAAAGAGCGACTTTGCGAACTCCTCGCGAGCCTTGGTCTCCACCTTCTCGCGTTCGATCCGTAGGCGCTGTTTGCGTTTTGCGCAGTATGTGTTGATCTCCTCCTCGGGGAATGTGGGGTGGAGAAGTATCTGCTCGGCAACATCGAGTGTCGGCTCGACGAACTTCGAGAGCGAGCAGAAACTGAAGTAGGAGTAGTCGCGGTCGACGTTGACGTCGAAGTACGAGCCGTGGTAATCTAGCTTCTCGGCTATCTCCTGTGCCGACATCTCTTCGCTACCCTCGCTGAGTAGGTTGGCGGTGGCGGTGGCAGAGAAGGGTGTGGTCTGGACTACTGAGCCTGCTCCGAATATGAAGCTAACTCGCAGAACCTCAAACTCATCGCTAGAGAGCGTATATATTTTCACCCCATTTTGCAGGGTGCGGCACTCGGCATTGCGGAGTGCTACGTCGTCGAAATTTATCTCCATTACTCTTTTGGTGTTGCGCGGTAAATTAGTGTGTTGCTTCTCTGTGGCGTGAGTAGGCGTGTGGCGAATTCGCGGATCTCCGTCTCGCCCAGTGATCGGTATATATCCACCTCGCGGTTGATGAGGGGGAGGTCGCCAATCATCTTGTAGAAGCCCATATTCATCGCCTTGTTCATCACGTTGATCTCGCCGAAGAGGGTGTTTGCCTCGAACTTATTCTTCACCTTCTCCAGCTCGTAGCTATCGACTGAGCCGCTCTTGAGCGCCTCGATCTCCTCCCATATTGCCGCCTCCGCCTGCTCGATCGTTGTGGTGGGGAGGAGTTGTGCGGTGAAGAGGAATAGCCCGGGGTCTACGTCGCCCGATAGGTAGGCGTTGATGCTAGAGAACAATCCGCGTCGCTTGACGAGGTGTTGGTATAGTCGCCCAGAGTCGCCCCCAGCGAGGAGGTCGGAGGCTAGGTCGGCAACGAAGAAGTCGTCGCTGGTGCGTTCTCCGATGGGGAAGCCTATTATTATATAGGTAGCAGGTACGTCTCGGTCGACCTCCACGCGGCGTGGCTCAGTCTGTTCTGGTTCGACGGGTAGTTCTGCTCTCGTGGGCTTTGCTGTCACCTCGATCTCGGCGAAGTAGTGCTCGACGAGTTCGAACATCTCCTCCTCGGGTAGGTCGGCGGAGAGAGATAGGATGCAGTTGGAGGGGCGATAGAAGCGGTCGTAGAAGTCGCGCACCTGCTCCATCGTCGCGCTCGATATGTGTTCGGGCGATCGTCCGATTGTCGCCCAACGATAGGGGTGCACCTTGTAGCACATATCTCGTACCATCATCATCAGGTCGCCATAGGGTTGGTTGAGGTATCGCTGCTTGTACTCCTCGATCACCACACGTTTCTCCATCTCAAGCACCTCGTCGGTGAGCCTCAATCCGCGCATACGATCCGCCTCGACCGCAAGGGCTAGCTCGATGTTGACCTTGGGGAGGGTGATGTAGAAGTCGGTGTAGTCATTATTGGTAAAGGCGTTGTTCTCGCCCGATGCACTCTGCACGACGCTGTCGAACGATGGCACCTGCTCCGTCCCCTTAAACATTAGATGTTCGAAGAGGTGGGCGAAGCCAGTCTGCTCAGGATCTTCGTCGCGCGCACCTACACAGTAGAGTAGATTGAGCGCCGCGAGCTTCGAGCTGTGGTCGCGTCCGACGACGACACGTAGCCCATTTTTTAACACTTTCTCTTGGTAATTTATCATAGTGGGTGCAAAGATAATCTATTTTTCGTGGAGTGGCAAAAATCGGGCAAAAAAGAAATAAATATCAATTTGTGAAAAATTTCAAAAAAAAATTTCTATCTTTGCGGTCAACGCAGCCATATCGTAACGACTGTTAGTGGTAATGAAAACAACAAACAACAACATAATTAATTCTCATTTTTTAATATTACAAAGAAATGGCAGAAAAAAAATTTATCACCTGTGACGGTAACTATGCTGCTGCGCACGTAGCCTATATGTTCTCCGAGGTTGCAGCAATCTACCCAATCACACCATCTTCAACAATGGCGGAGCTCGTCGACGAGTGGGCTGCGCAAGGACGCAAAAACATCTTTGGCGAGACCGTAGAGGTTGTCGAGATGCAGAGTGAGGCGGGTGCAGCAGGTGCTGTGCACGGATCTCTACAGGCTGGAGCGTTGACTTCAACATTCACTGCGTCGCAGGGCCTATTGTTGATGATACCTAATATGTACAAGATCGCAGGTGAGCTCCTCCCAGGAGTATTCCACGTGTCGGCTCGTGCATTGGCGGCTGCATCGCTCTCGATCTTCGGTGATCACCAGGATGTTATGGCGGCTCGCCAGACAGGTTTCGCTATGCTCGCTACATCTTCGGTTCAGGAGGTTATGGATCTTGCGGGAGTTGCTCACATCGTGGCGCTCAAGGCTCGTATCCCATTTATGCACTATTTCGACGGATTCCGTACATCGCACGAGATTCAGAAGGTTGAGCTAATCGACGAGGCTGCGCTTACAGCTATGTTCGACCGCGACGCTCTTCGCGCATTCCGCGAGAACGCACTTAGCCCATCACACCCTGTTACACGTGGTACGGCGCAGAATCCAGATATTTATTTCCAGACTCGCGAGGCTTGCAACAAGTTCTACGACGTAGTGCCAGATATGGTAGCTGAGACAATGGAGCAGATCTCGCAGATCACAGGTCGTTGCTACAAGCCATTCACATACTACGGAGCAGAGGATGCAGAGAACGTTCTCGTTGCGATGGGTTCGGTGAACGACACAATCAAGGAGACAATCGACTACTTGAACGCTAAGGGCGAGAAGACTGGTCTTATCGTTGTTCACTTGTATCGTCCATTCTCTAAGAAGTACTTCTTCAACGTGCTTCCAGCATCGGTTAAGAAGCTATGTGTGCTCGATCGCACAAAGGAGCCAGGATGCCACGGAGAGCCATTGTACTTGGACGTTGTCGAGATGTTCAAGAATATGGAGAGCGCACCGATGTTGATCGCAGGACGCTATGGTCTTTCGTCGAAGGATACAACACCAGCTCACATCGTCGCAATATTCGACAATATGAAGGCTACAGAGCCTAAGGATCACTTCACAGTGGGTATCGATGATGATGTTACATTCCTCTCGTTGCCAGTTGGTGAGCCTATCGCTTTGGGCAAGGAGGGTACATTCGAGGGTCTATTCTTCGGTTTGGGTGCTGACGGAACTGTCGGAGCCAACAAGAACTCGATCAAGATCATCGGTAGCACAACAGACAAATATTGCCAGGCATACTTCTCATACGACTCGAAGAAGTCGGGCGGTTACACATCGTCGCACCTTCGTTTCGGTGACAACCCAATCACATCGCCTTACTTGGTGACTACACCCGACTTCGTGGCGTGCCACGTTCCATCGTATGTCGACAAGTATGACGTGTTGAAGGGTCTAAAGGTTGGCGGTTCGTTCTTGTTGAACTCAGTGCACGACGCTGAGACAACTTGCGCAACGTTGCCAGACCATATGAAGGTATATTTGGCGAAGAACAAGATCAACTTCTACATCATCAACGCAACGAAGATGGGTGCAGAGCTAGGTCTCGGATCACGCACAAACACAATTATGCAGTCTGCATTCTTCAAGATCGCGAACGTAATTCCATTCGAGACTGCGGTTAAGGAGATGAAGAAGGCGATCCTCAAATCTTACGGTAACAAGGGTGAGGAGATCGTAAATATGAACTACGCTGCGGTTGACGCAGGTGGTGACGCAGTTATCAAGATCGAGGTTCCAGCTGAGTGGGTTGAGATCGAGGTTAAGGCTGAGGCTGCTGCAGAGGTTGCGGGTACAGAGTTCGTTAAGAAGATCGTGAACCCAATCAACGCATTGAAGGGTGATGACCTTCCTGTATCGGCATTCAATGGTCGTGAGGATGGAACTTGGGAGAACGGAACTGCTGCCTACGAGAAGCGTGGTATTGCGGTTAACGTACCAGAGTGGATCGTCGACAACTGTATTCAGTGTAACCAGTGTGCTTATGTATGTCCTCACGCAGCTATCCGTCCATTCTTGGCGACTGACGAGGAGGCTGCTGCATCGGGTGTTGAGTGGAAGCAGGGAATGGGTGAGACTAAGATTTACAAGTTCCGCATCCAGCTATCACCTCTCGACTGTACAGGTTGTAGCAACTGTGTTGACGTATGTCCATCGAAGACTAAGGCTCTCGTTATGAAGCCACTTCCAACGATGTTGGGTGAGGCTAAGAACTGGGATTATATCACAACAGAGATTGGCTACAAGAAGGATTTCGATCCACGCAAGAGCGTTAAGAACTTGCAGTTTGCACAGCCATTGTTTGAGTTCTCGGGAGCTTGTGCAGGTTGTGGTGAGACTCCATACGTTAAGACTCTTACACAGCTATTTGGTGACAAGATGATGGTTGCAAATGCTACAGGTTGTAGCTCAATCTTCTCTGGATCAGCTCCATCGACTCCATATTGTACTAACGAGAAGGGAATGGGTCCTGCGTGGGCTAACTCACTATTCGAGGATAATGCAGAGTTCGGTATGGGTATGCAGATGGGTGTCGAGAAGTTGCGCGACCGCTTGAAGCTCACTATGGAGGATGCAATCGCAAACTGCGGATGCTGCTCTGAGGAGTTGAAGGCTGCAATGGGCGAGTGGATCGCTTCACGCAACTCTACGCTCGACTCAGAGGCTGCGTCGGCTAAGTTGTTGCCACTTGCTGAGGCTTGCGACTGCGAGGCTTGCAAGAAGATCGTCGAGATGAAGGAGTGGCTCGTGAAGCGCTCACAGTGGATCATCGGTGGTGACGGTTGGGGATATGACATCGGTTTCGGTGGAGTTGACCACGCGTTGGCGTCGGGAATGGATGTTAACATCTTGGTACTCGATACGGAGGTTTACTCAAATACAGGAGGTCAGTCGTCGAAGGCTACGCCAGTCGGTGCGATCGCTAAGTTCGCGTCGAGCGGTAAGAGAATCCGCAAGAAGGATTTGGGAGCTATCGCGATGACATACGGATATGTATATGTCGCTCAGGTATCTATCGGAGCTAACCAGGCGCAGTTGTTCAACGTGATGAAGGAGGCTGAGGCTTACCCAGGACCATCGTTGATTATCGCTTATGCACCTTGTATCAACCACGGAATCAAGGGTGGTATGACTCGCACGCAGACTATCGGAAAGGATGCTGTCGCTTGCGGTTACTGGCACCTATGGAGATTCAACCCACAGCTTGAGGCTGCTGGCAAGAACCCATTCGTGATGGATTCGAAGGAGCCAGATTGGAGCAAGTTCCAGTCATTCTTGGCGCGTGAGGTACGTTACACGTCGTTGAAGAAGGCGTTCCCTGCTGAGGCTGACGAGTTGTTCCAGGCAGCTGAGGAGAATGCAAAGTGGCGCTACACAGGCTACCAGCGTTTGGCTAAGATGGAGTTCTAGTAGACCTAGAGTTCTTAATATGATAAGGGGGCGATCAGTTGTGATCGCCCCCTGTTTTTTTGTGTTTCGTGTAGTAACCTCGTGTGTAGTAACCTCGTGGCTACGAGATCTTTAGTAGCCGAGTATTCGCATCATAGAGCGGTATGACTGCTCCTTTGCGAAGAGGCGAGTGTAGTACTCGTTGTCGCCCTTTTCGCGGTCGATGATGATGTGTTTCGGTGCTGGGATCAGGCAGTGCTGTATGCCGCCAAAGCCTCCGACCGACTCCTGGTATGCTCCTGTGTGGAAGAATCCGATATATTGGGGGTTGTCCTTTTCGAGTTTCGGGAGGTAGATGGCGTTGGAGTGCGACTCGGCATTGTAGAAATCCTCGCTGTCGCAGGTGAGTCCACCGAGGAATACTCGTTGATACTCCTTGTCCCAGTTGTTGATGGCGAGCATAATGTAGCGCTGGTTGATACCCCACGTGTCGGGCAATGTGGTGATGAACGATGAGTCGATCATATACCAAAACTCGCGGTCGTTCTGCTGCTTCTGGTTGATGATTGAGTAGAGCGTTGCGCCGCTCTCGCCGACAGTGAACGATCCGAACTCGGTGAATATGTTGGGTTCGTCGATCCCGTTCTGCTCGCATATATGCTTTATCTGCGCGATAATCTCCTCGGTCATATACTCGTAGTCGTACTCGAAGTTGAGCGAATTCTTGAATGGGAAGCCGCCGCCGATGTTGAGCGAGTCGAGTTCGGGGCAGATCGCCTTTAGCTCGCTATATACGTTGAGACACTTCGAGAGCTCATTCCAGTAGTACGCCGTATCTTTGATGCCCGTGTTGATGAAGAAGTGTAGCATCTTGAGCTGAAACTTGCCGCTCTTCTTGATCTTCTCCTTGTAGAAGTCGATTATCTCGTGGTAGCGGATGCCGAGTCGCGAGGTGTAGAAGTCGAACTTTGGACCCTCCTCCGACGCGATCCTTATACCCACCTTACAGGGCTTATCTATCGCTGCATCAAGCAGTTCTATCTCGCCCATATTATCGATGACTGGGATCGTGTTCTCGAATCCATCGTTGACTAGCTGTGCGATGTTCTCGACATATTGGGGGCGTTTGAAGCCGTTGCAGATGATGTAGCGATCCTTGTCGAAGATGCCGCCATCGTAGAGTGCATTGATGATGTGTATGTCGTATGCCGAGGATGTTTCGAGGTGTATGTCGTTCTTCAACGCCTCCTCCATCACGAACGAAAAGTGGCTCGATTTCGAGCAGTAGCAGTAGTTGTATGACCCCTTGTAGTCGACCTTTGCCATCGCTACATTGAACATTCGTTTGGCGCGATTGATCTGCTGCGAGATCTTCGGCAGGTAGGTGATCTTCAGCGGTGTGCCATACTGCTTGATGATGTCCATCAGCGGTATGTCGTGGAAGTTGAGCTCGTTGTCCTCTACTGTGAACTCGTCTTGTGGGAAGTCGAATGTCTGATCGATCAGGTCAATGTACTTGTTCTTCATCTCTGTTTGCTCTTTGTGGTGTGAGATCCGCGTGAGTTACATTCGCAATTTTGGATCAATGTAGCTCGGTCGGATTGTTTTTCTGTTTGAGATGCAAAGAAGCGTAAAATTTTCGAGACTTCCAACTTGCAGCCTCTTTTTTTGATCGTCACGCGCTAAATTTCGTTGTAATTGTTTTATTTCTCGCTAAAATTAGCTATTTTTGCGGAGATTACACCATAGATCACACCATTGATACACATATTATGATACCTCAAATTATTAGCGACTATATTGCGAAAAATCGCAAAATCACCATCCCCAACTTTGGAACTATCCTCCTCAATGGCGAGCAGTTACTCTTTCTGGAGTTTGCCGACGTCGAGGACGATCAGTTGCGTATCTTGCTCATCGAGAGCGGGGTGGGGGAGTTCGACGCTATAACTTGCATCGAGTCGTTCGTGGCAGAGGCAAGGGAGGCGATTGCTGGCGACGGAGGCTTTGCGATTGAGGGGGTCGGTGTGATTGCGCGCGGTGCTGACGGCTCGATCTCATTCGTCGATGGCGAGAGCGTTGAGATTGTTCAAAACGTTGTAGAAGAGAGTGTTATCGAGGTGGAAGTAGAGCCTGAGGTAGAAGAGATGCCCGAGGAGGTCGAAATAAAACCCGAGGAGGTCGAAATAAAACCTGAGGAGGCAGAGCAGCCAGCTGCTGCAGCTGCCCCAAGGCGATCGAAGCGAGAGTTGATGGATACGTTCTATGGCACGCAGCCTGTGAGGAGCACGCAGCCAACTTCAACCCCAACCCCAACTCCCACCCCCACACCCACCCCTCAAGTTAAGCAGGGCGGTGGTGGCGTCGATCTTTTGATGCTGATCTCCTTTGCAGCGATAGGGTTTGCGATCTGTTTGATTGCGTATAGTGTCTTCATCCAGTGGCAGATAGGTGAGTTGGTTCTGCCCGAGGCGATAGATAATGTAATGATAAAGATCTTCGGCAGCGGTATGTCGGAGGTAGAGAGCGTTTTTGTTGACTAATGGAGCTGACGACAATAAAACAACGATTTGGAATTATCGGTCACTCCGATCTGTTGAATCGCGCACTAGAGGTTGCTCTGAGAGTTGCGCCGACCGACCTTACGGTGTTGGTGAGTGGCGAGAGCGGTGTGGGAAAGGAGTTTTTTCCGCAGGTGATACATAGCCACTCGTCGCGCAAGCACAATAAATATATCGCCGTCAACTGCGGTGCAATCCCCGAGGGGACGATCGACTCGGAGCTTTTTGGTCACGAGAAGGGGGCGTTTACGGGCGCTGTAGAGATGCGGCGCGGCTACTTCGAGGAGGCTGATGGAGGGACGATCTTCCTCGACGAGGTGGGTGAGTTGCCGCTGCCTACTCAGGTGCGATTGTTGCGTGTGCTGCAGAGTGGTGAGTTTATTCGTGTGGGGTCGACGAAGGTGCAAAAGACCAATGTGAGGGTTGTCGCAGCGACCAACGTGAGGTTGGAGGAGGCGATCGCGGAGGGTCGATTTAGGGAGGATCTATACTATAGGCTCAACACTGTGCCGATCACTGTGCCAGCTCTCAGGGAGCGACGCGAGGATATATATATGTTGTTCCGCAAATTCTCGTCCGACGTTGCGACGCGCTATCGTATGCCAGCCATAACGCTCGACGAGGGTGCGCGCGCGCTGCTCGAAGGGTACTACTGGAGGGGTAACATCCGCCAGTTGAAGAATATTGCGGAGCAGATCTCTGCAGTCGAGACGTCGAGGGTTATCACAGCCGACATTTTGTCGAGATACCTTCCGCAGTCGGGAGCTGAGGGGGCGTCTGTCGTTGCGCGCGACGATCTGCGTAGGGGCGACTCTGAGGGGTATGCAGGCGAGAGGGAGATACTCTATAAGGTTCTTTTCGATATGCGTAGCGAGATTGGTGAGTTGCGCAGGATGGTGGCTCAACTCTTGGCGAATGAGGGTCTTGCGACGCCATCGGTGGGGGCTATGCCTGTGGTTGCGCCGCAGCTGCAGCAGGCGCTGCCGAGCCACGATTCGGGGGTGTCGCGACCTATTGTGGGGATCATATCTTCGACCTCAGACACGGCAGATCTCTATGCGCCCGAGTACTTCGCCGAGAGCGAGGAGGTGCGCGACGACGAGGTTGTAGCACCACGCGAACAGACCAAGGCGGATATGCAGCGTGAGCAGATCACCAGGGCGCTGAGGCGTCACAACGGACGACGCAAAGATGCTGCGGCAGAGCTGTTTATGTCGGAGCGGACACTCTACAGGCGGATCAAGGAGCTCGGCATTGAGGAGCTGTAAAATAGCTGTAATAATATAAGTAGAAAAGTAAATAGATTAGATGATTTTGAGAAATTTTAGGCAGATATTTTTAGCCCTAGCTGCAGCGGTGTTGCTCGTTGGGTGTGGCTACAAGGTGAGCTATACGCTCTCTGGTGCGTCGATACCGCCCGAGGCGAAGAGCTTCTCGGTGGCGTACTTCCCCAACAATGCGACTATGGTTGCGCCAATCCTCGCGTCGGAGTTTACGGATGCGTTGAAAGAGATCTTTTTGCGTCGCACGAAGCTCTATGAGGTGACTGATGGTGGCGACTTCGCATTTGAGGGCGAGATCACCAACTACACCTCGACAACCTCGTCGGTGTCGGCAGGTGCGACGAACGACTATAGCTCGTTGAACCGTCTGACGATAACGGTGAGAGTGAGGTTCACCAACCGTATTGACGAGGCTGGTTCGTTCTCGCAGACATTCTCGGCATACGAGGACTACGACTCGACGAAGCTGCTCACAGAGGTGGAGGGCGAGTTGATAAGCACGATTGTGGATCAGATGGTGACTGACATATTCCAGGCTGCGGCGGGTAATTGGTAGTGTGCGAATCTGGGGTTGATATGACAAAGTTCGATAGCATAGATTGGGGTGTCGAGGGTGTCGAGGTGGACTTCGACTACCTCATAGCACTCGTCGCGGAGGAGCTGAAGCCGCTGACAAAGACCGACTTCCTGATAGACAGATTCCTCGAACAGAGCGACCTGCGTATCGAGGTCGACGACGACGCGCCGAGAGTGCACATTGAGCTCGACGAGGGCGACACGATTGATCTGTCGGATCAAAATTTGGCGAGCGAGGAGCTCGCCCGAATTTACCACTCGCAGGGGCTATATGACGAAGCTAAAGAGATTTATACCAATTTATTCTTGCTATATTCAAAAAAAATTGCTTACTTTGCGTCACAAATCGAGCTATTAAATAGTGTCGACGATGATAAAAGAGTGTAAATAATTAAAAATAAGATAGTTATGTTATATACAATTTGTATTGGCTTGATCCTCGTAGCGAGCGTCCTTATGATCCTTGCAGTTTTGGTTCAGAGCCCAAAAAGCGGAATGGCGGCAAACTTTGGCGCCTCGAACCAGGTTATGGGTGTGCGTCAGACCAGCGACTTCCTTGAGAAGTTCACGTGGGCAATGGCGGGTACTATCCTCGTGTTGAGCCTTTTGGCTACAGTCGTGATGGATGGTTCTAGCGCTACATCGTCGTCGATTCAGAGCGATTCGAACGCAATGATCGAGCAGATGCAGCAGGATGTGGTTATCCCACAGGCAGCAACAGAGGAGATCGTCGAGACAGAGGCTGCAGCCGAGGAGGTGGCAGAGTAGTCTAACGACGCGTTAAACGTTAAGTGGCGATAAGATAAAGGGGGGGTGACTAAATTCACGCCCCTTTTTTGGCTCTAAAAGTGTTTTTTTTGTAAAAAATACCTATCTTTGGTAGGTTTAATTGTATAGATTGTCGTCCCACTAAATAATAAAATTAGCTATGACTAGCACGAATAGTAACGTTGAGGTAATCCAGCTCAACATTATGGGCGAGGATCGTCCAGGTGTAACAGTGGCTCTGACGGAGATTTTGAGCCGTTACGATGCATTTATCCTCGACATTGGACAGGCGACCGTCCACCACTCGTTGGCGATGGGTATTCTGTTTCAGACAACTAGGGAGAACTCGGGCAACATTATGAAGGAGATATTCTTCAAAGCCTCGGAGTTGGGTGTGAACATCCGATTTGAGCCTATCGCTGCGGACGACTATGGCAACTGGGTCGCTGCGCAGGGCAAGAATCGCTACATCGTCACTATCCTGGGGCGCAAGATCACGGCAGCCAACATATCGAAGGTTGCGGCAGCTATCACCGAGCAGGGGCTCAACATCGACGACATCATCCGTCTCACGGGACGTGTGCCGTTGGATGAGACTGCGCGTCGTCCGAAGTCGTGCATCGAGTTCTCGTTGCGAGGCACTATTCCAGATCGTAAGTTGATGCAGGAGAGGTTCTTTGAGCTCTCTGAGGAGGGGGTTGATGTGTCGTTCCAGGAGGATAATCACTACCGCAGATGTCGCCGTTTGATCTGTTTCGATATGGACTCTACCCTCATCGAGACGGAGGTGATCGACGAGTTGGCGGATAGGGCTGGCGTGGGCGACGAGGTTCGCGCGATCACGGAGTCTGCTATGCGTGGCGAGATAGATTTCTGCGAGAGCTTTACGCGTCGTGTGGCGATGCTGAAGGGGCTCGACGTGAGTGTGATGGAGGATATAGCGCAGAAACTACCTCTGACAGAGGGGGTTGAGCGTATGATGAAGATATTGAAACGCGTGGGATACAAGACTGCGATCTTGTCGGGAGGATTTACATTCTTCGGCAAGTATCTCAAACGTCGACTCGGATTTGACTATGTCTACGCCAACGATTTGGAGATCGAGGATGGCAAGTTGACGGGGCGCTACATAGGTCCGATCGTCGACGGCGAGCGCAAGGCGGAGCTTCTGCGTCTGCTCTGTCAGTTCGAGAACATCGACATTGAGCAATCTATCGCGGTGGGTGATGGCGCAAACGACCTTCCGATGCTCAACATCGCTGGTCTCGGTATCGCGTTCCACGCCAAGCCAAAGGTGAAGGAGAATGCCAAGCAGTCGATCTCAAATACTGGACTCGACGGAATATTGTACTTTGTCGGACTTAAAGATTCGTGGGTTGGTTCGCAAGACTAGGTAAGTTATTTATGTAGTATGTATAGGTGTTTTAACTCCAATGTAAATTACTATTCAACAGGGGGTGTCGGTTTTCGATGCCTCCTGCTTCTGTTATGTGTAGTAGCCAACTGCGCCTGTATCAATCGTTTCGATGCCTCGTCGACAGAGGGCGAACTCCTCGACGTGGCGTACGACATAACGATCCAACGGCTCCACAGCTACCTCCCGAGCTCGGGATACTACGACGTGAAGAGCGACCTAGTTATTCAGGGCAATGTTACTGCGACAGACGAGGGGGGCAACTTCTACAAGTCGTTCGTCATCGAGCAGGGCGGCTACGGCGTCGAGGTTTTGGAGGGTATGACATACTCGTATGTCCGCCACGAGGAGGGTTGCTTGATCTCTCTGCAGCTCAATGGGTTGCGGCTGTCGCGGAGTCGCGGAGTGTTGCAGGTGGGGGTGGCGGCATCGGAGGGTAGCTACTACGATCTGGACTATATGGAGCACGACTATGTGGTCGATGCGCACATTCTCAACACGGGGCGTCGGAGCGAGATTGTGCCGCGCGCAGTGACTCCTGCGGAGCTTGCTGACGAGGGTTTCGTAGCCGAGTTTGCGGGGTCGCTCGTCTCTGTCGGTGGGTTGTCGCTCCTTCTCGACGACGACGCGAGCGGTGCGACGCTGTGGGGTGGGACGTTGGAGTTTGTCGACGACCAGGGGCGCACAGTCGAGTGCTACACGAGCGACTATGCTGACTTCTCAATGTGCGAAGTGCCCGAAGCGAGGGTGGCGCTATGCGGCATTCTGCAGTGTGACTACAACGATGGGGCGAGCTCACCAATGATAAAGCTACGACGTGAGCGCGACTGCACAATTGAGCTATGATGTTGATGTTGTGCCGTGTGTCGCGCTGGATCTGGATGCTCATTATAGCCTGCAAACCCCTGCCACAGAGCGTGATAGCTGACGATGGGGACGACGCATCTAGTGGCGACTATGCGGCTGTGGAGGTCTCGATAGCATACCTCAAAAGCCTCTATCAGGGGGAGTACAGGCGCGTCAACGAGGCGGTCTATATCGTGGCGAGCATTACGGCAAACGACGCATTTGGCGAGTACAGCGACCGACTCGTCGTGCAGGACGACAGCGGCGCAATCGAGATAGCCGTGGAGCTCGAAGATGACCTCTTCAATTTCGGCATCGGCGCACTCCTCTCCCTCTACTGCACAGATCTATGGCTCGGTGGCTACGGCGGCACAATAACCCTCGGCGACGAACCAACTTCCGACGACGTCGTGGAGCCGCTCAGCGTTGACCTATTCGGGCGCAAAATCCTCATTCTCACCTACGACAGCGAACCCCTCGCACCCACCTCACTGCAGATTGCAGAGATCACCACAACACACATCAGCCGCTACATACACCTCTCAGCGCTATCATTCCTCGACTCCGACACCTCATTCTGCAAATACGACCAGGAGCTCGGACGACGAGTCGCAACCTCGCACCCAATGGTCAACGCCCAAGGAGAGCAAATATCACTCTACGTGCCCTCTACAGTCACATACGCCGATGAGCAACTGCCTCAGGGACAGGTCAATGTATATGGCATCCTCAGCTCATACGGCGGAACATACTCCATCTCACTCGTCGAACGTCGTATCTATGAGTTTTAGCCTTTTTGTGGGGTGTGACTGATGGGGAAAATAGGGGGACTGCGCTCAAGCCGCGCGGCTGCAAGCTAGCTTGCATTTGTCTTTTGTTGCACTGCGTTAAGGCTTTGTAATATTGCATATTATAGATTGAGAAACTCCACTACACTGATTGAAAGTGAACTCTCAATCAGTGTAGTGGAGTCTCCCAATTTTGAAAACTTGTAGTTTTCAAACCTTGACACATTGAGTTTGTACGTAGGGCGTGTTTTCCGTAATTGTCACTTGCTATTTAGTCATTGAAGATGTCACTGAAGATGTCACCGAAGATTGTCACACACGTCAATTATTGGGGTGTCAGCCATCGGCTGACATAAAAAGAGTAAGGTGTAACGCGTTGAAAGTTTACTTTCATAAAGCGCTACACCTTACTCTTTTGTAGTACGAAGTACCCCAATAAATGACGCAACAAAAGACAAATGCAAGCTAGCTTGCAGCCGCGCGGCTTGAGCGCAGTCCCCCTAGAGTTCCCTATTTTCGGAGAGTAACCTACTGATTAAGTGCACTCCAGAGCATATCTTTGAGTTCGGTGATATTTTTGTTGATTATTGACGATATGAATATTGTGGGTAGTGAGTTTGGGATCTCTGCGCGCAGTTCTTCGATTAGGTCATCGTCGAGCATATCGCACTTTGTGATTGCGAGGAGTGCTCTTTTGTCGAGCAGTTCGGGGTTGTACTCTGTGAGTTCGCCGAGCAGTATTTTGTACTCTGCGGCGATGTCGTCGCTATCTGCTGGGATCATAAAGAGCAGTATTGAGTTACGTTCGATGTGGCGGAGGAAACGTGTGCCGAGACCTTTTCCCTCGCTTGCGCCCTCGATGATACCTGGTATGTCGGCCATCACGAAAGAGTGGTGGTCGCGGCACTCTACGATGCCGAGGTTTGGTTCGAGCGTCGTAAATGCGTAGTTTGCTATCTTAGGTTTTGCGGCAGATACGACCGACAGGAGTGTGCTTTTGCCTGCGTTGGGGAATCCCACGAGACCCACGTCAGCCAACACCTTCAGCTCTAGGATGAACGTACCCTCCTCGCCCTCTTCGCCTGGTTGCGAGTAGCGTGGCACTTGGTTTGTGGCGCTCTTGAAGTGCCAGTTGCCGAGACCTCCGCGTCCTCCCTTTAGCAGCACGAGCTCCTCGCCGTGCGCTGTTACTTCGCCGACAATTTCGTTTGTCTCTGCGTCGCGCGCAACAGTTCCGAGGGGTACGGGGATTATTATGTCCTTCGCATCCTTGCCTGACGAGCGTGCGCCAAATCCGCACTCTCCGTTCTGTGCAAATTGGTGGCGCTGAAACTTCAGGTGGATCAGTGTCCAGAACTGTTTGTCGCCGCGTAGGATGATGCTACCACCCTTGCCACCATCGCCGCCATCGGGTCCACCGAACGCAACAAATTTTTCGCGACGAAAGTGCATCGAACCACCGCCACCATTACCTGATCTTGCAAATATCTTTACGTAGTCTACAAAGTTAGATCCAGCCATCGTTTATATCTCAAATTTTCTATTAGTGGACAAAGATAGTAAAAATATGTGAAAGCGCCAAAGGTCAGACGAAAAGAGGCGCATATACGTGCAAAAAGACCCCTGTACGCCGCTTTAAGCTCTATTGTTGAGGTGGAGTATCCAACAGAAGATGATATGTCTCCTAATGTCCTTATTTGCATTATCATTATTTTTCTCATTTTTACATTATCATTATCATTTACATTTACATTCTTATTAGGTTGTTTTTGCTTGTTTTTCGGTTGTATTTCGGTTGTATTTACACCCTCTAAACCCCCGCTAAAACCCCCACTTTACACCCTATTTCTCACCCCATCTACGCCTACAAAAAGAGGTCGCCTCCGTCATACGAAAGCAACCTCCCTAAGGTAATATTTGTCGATCTTACTCCCTCTACCTAGTCGGTTAGTTGAGGGCGATCTCCTCGTCGGTCATCCACTTCAACAGGAACTTCCAGGGGTATGGTCCGTCGTTGTTTTGGCGAGCTCCAGGTGTGCTTCGACCCTCCTTTATGTACTTCACGAGTATCGCACGTAGCTCTGTGACGATCTCTGGGTGGTCGAGATATACGTTCTTTGTCTCCGATGGGTCGGTCGACATATTGTAGAGCTGGATTGGGGGCAGTGTCGCGATCACCTTGTTGTCGGTGCCTGGACGTGGATAGCTCCAACCGCCTGAGCTAGCAGACATTAGCAACTTCCACTCACCCTTGCGGATTGTGAAGTCTCCAGCCTGCGAGTGGTGGATCGTAGCCTCGCGAAGTGGTGCGCACTCCTCTGTCGAGAGTAGGAGTGACGAGATGTCGTAGCTATCCTCGCCCTCGCAATCCTCTAGCTCGTAGCCCGACAATGCGGCAAATGTGGCGTAGAAATCGGTGAGGCAGATGGTCTGATCTACGTGGTGTGGCTCGATTGTACCGCTCCAACGGACGATGCAGGGTACGCGGTGTCCTCCGTCGTAGAGGTCAGCCTTGTGTCCGCGATATATTGAGTTGGGGTAGTGTCCCTGCTCTATCATCTCTGTTATTCCTGCGGCAGGGCTGCAGCCGTTGTCTGTCGTAAATACGATCACGGTGTTATCCGCTTCGCCCGACCTCTCCACAGCCTCGATCACCTGTCCGACCATTGCGTCGACCATCAGCACGAAGTCGCCATAGTCGCCGATGCCCGACTTACCCTGGAACTCTGCCGATGGCAAGATTGGCGTGTGGGGCGCAGTGAATGGCAGATAGAGTAGGTATGGATCGTCGCCCTTCGACTTCTCCGCGATGTAGTCACATCCGCGCGACACTATGTTGGGGAGTACATCCTCGTGCACAAAATCGGGCGACACAGGACCTAGACGCCACCATCCGTACTTAGACTCGGTGCGTTTGCGCTCGTCGATTCTCGTTGGCACTGCTGTTGGCATATCGTTCTCTATGTAGACGTATGGAGGCATATCTAGCGAACCGCAGACTCCGTAGTAGTAGTCGAATCCTCGTGTGATAGGTGAGTTCTCCACGCGCTTCGAGTAGTCGATGTTGTCGACTCCGTTCTCGATATTTGCCCAGTCCCAACCCAGATGCCACTTGCCGATAGCGGCAGTTGTGTAGCCCTGTTTGCCCAACATCGTGGCGATGGTCGAGCGATCGGGTTTGATGAGAGCCTTGCTATACCCATCTAGGACGTGGTTTTTGAGTGTCGATCGCCAGTTGTAGCGACCTGTCAAGACTCCGTAACGAGTGGGGGTGCTGACTGCCGAGCTTGAGTGAGCATCGGTAAATACGGCGCTCTCGCTCGCCATCTTGTCGATATGCGGTGTGCGTATTTTCGAGTTGTCGTCGAGGTACGATATGTCACCATAGCCGAGGTCGTCGGCAAGGATAAATACATAGTTTGGGCGCTGTGGTTCTTTTGCTGTTTCGCTGCAAGATGTTGCTGTCGCAGCCAGCGGCAGTAGCAAGAAAGGCAATTTCTGCTTCATAATTTATTAATTGGTTTATAGATTTACTTGTTATATTGGTAGTCGCAATGTACGAAAAATTTATGGTTTCGCCAATATTTAGGGTGTAAAATATGCAAAAAGTGAATAATCTGGTTGTGAGTGGTAAATTGTTGTAACTTTTTTTGTAACTTGCATCGTCTATTTTTAATTGAATTTGCATATATGAGGAGGTTGCTCTTATCGCTATTTTTGTCGCTCGCCACATCTCTGTTGTCGCCCATTGTCGCTGCCGATATTGTGGTCGGCGCGGCGCAGTGTGAGCTATATCTCGGGAGTGTCGAGGGGCGACGAGTCGCCATATTCTCCAACCATACGGGGGTCGTGGGGGATAAACATACGCTCGACATATTGATCGAGCGCGGAGTGAATGTTGTCGCTATATTCTCGCCAGAGCACGGTTTTCGAGGCTCGGCAGATGCTGGTGAACACGTCTCTAGCTCGGTTGACCCCAAGAGCGGAGTGCCGATTCTGTCGCTCTACGACGGCAAGTCGAAGCGCCCAAGCTCAGAGTCGATGGATAGGTTCGACACGCTCGTGGTCGACATACAGGATGTGGGGCTGCGATTCTACACCTACTATATATCTATGATGCGGCTGATGGATAGCTGCGCAGAGCACGGCAAGGAGGTGATTGTGCTAGATCGACCCAACCCCAATGGCGACTATGTGGATGGTCCGATTCTCGATATGGAGACTCTTCGGTCGGGCGTTGGGGCGCTGCCTATACCCGTGGTTCACGGAATGACGCTTGGCGAGTTGGCGCAGATGATTAATGGCGAGGGGTGGCTCGCTGAGGGGCGTCGATGCAGCCTAAAGGTCGTCCCCTGTCGAGGCTACACACACCAGACGAGCTACACGCTCCCAATACCGCCGTCGCCCAACCTGCCCAATATGAAATCAATATACCTCTACCCATCCACCTGCCTCTTTGAGGGGACGCCAGTCAGCCTCGGGCGCGGCACGGACTCTCCGTTTCAGATCTATGGGCATCCCGATTTCGAGGTGTGCGACTTCTCCTTTACCCCACACAGCAGGGTTGGCGCTACGTCGCCTCCGCAGATGGATAGGTTGTGTTATGGAGTAGATCTGAGGGGGTTGAGCGATAGAGAGATACGGCGCGAGGGGATAAATCTCGACTATGTGATCGACGCATATCGCAGACTCAACCTTGGCGACAAATTCTTTGGGTCGATGTTTGATCTATTGATTGGGCAGCGATATGTGAGAGAGATGATTATCGAGGGTTGCAGCGCCGAGCAGATCGAGAGCCGATGGCGGAGCGACGTGGAGCAATTTCGCAGAGATAGAGAACAATATTTAATATACAAATAGAGATGAAAAATATACCTATATATATAGTAGCACTTCTACTGCTACTATCTACACCCGTGGCGAACTCCAAGACGTTGAAGATTGTGAAGCCCGAGAAGATGGGGATGAGTAGCGAGAAGCTAGCCAATGCCGACCGCGTAGTTGGCGAGGCGATCGACGAGGGGAAGATCCCAGGCGCTGTGTTGGCAGTTGTCCGTGGAGGTTCATTGGTCTACCTCAAGGCGTATGGCAACCGAAGTGTTGCGCCGACGACGCTGCCGATGGAGGCGAACACCATCTTCGACATAGCCTCTTGCACCAAACCTGTCGTGACAGCTATCTCGGCGATGATACTCGTGGAGCAGGGGCGACTCTCGTTGCGCGACGATCTCGACCTCTACATCCCTCACTTCAACGATCTGAGGGAGTGCGACACTATCCGTCACTCGATCCGCATTCGCCACCTGATGACCCACTCGTCGGGTCTCAACCCCTATGTCATCCCCGAGGATCTGGAGAAGAGGTATGGTTCGACCTCGCGCGATTCGTTGGTCGAGTATATCCGCCACACGAAGCGTCGCTACGAGCCAGGGACGCAGTTCAACTATAGTTGTCTCAACTATATTCTGTTGCAGCACATCATCGAGCAGGTTTCGGGCGAGTCGTTGCAGAGTTTTGCGAAGCGCAACATCTTCGATCTGTTGGGGATGGATGATAGCGACTACCGCAGCGTCGAGTCGCAGTCTCTCTCTCTTGCGGCGAGTCGATTTGCGCCGACCGAGGTGATCTCGGGCGACAGTGTCCTCTACGGAGTTGTGCACGATCCGTTGGCGAGGATTGTGAATGAGGGTGTCTCGGGCAATGCTGGTTTGTTCTCGACGGCTCACGATTTGGCGCTGTTGTCGACGGCTCTGTTGGGCGATGGGGGCTACTCGGAGAGTCGGTTGTTGAGTCCTGTGACGATCCGTGCTATGCGGAGTGTGCCGCGCGATATGGAGTCTGTCGGTCGGTCGTTGGGGTGGGATGTACATTCGCCCTACACGTCGAACCTTGGCGACCTCTTCTCCGACTCTGCGTATGGTCACACAGGCTTCACGGGTACGTCGATGTCGTTGGATCCCGAAAATGACATCGCTGTTATTCTGCTAACAAATATTGTACATCTCGACGACTACAAGATGATCGACATTTTGCGTTTACGAGGCAGAATTGCAAACATCGCGGCAGGTTCAATCACCTCCGACCGCGGCAGATATTAAATAATAATATTAATCCACCTGCTTTGACCTCGAAAAATCAATTGCATAGCCCCTGAGGTGGTGATTTTGAACAGGTTATTCTGTTCTGTATTAAATTAATGCATTGTTAAATTATTAAAAAAGTTTGGAGATCAAATTTTTTTAGCTACCTTTGCCTCTGTTAAAAGTATTAACAATCGGACGAAACGGAATAGGGAGAGAAAAATTGGTGCGACGGATTAAAGTTGACATATTGTTCTTAATAATGGTGCTAGCGATGCTAGTAGCGCCGATTTCGTCGTTGTATTCACAGAACGAGAACACCCCCCTAACGAACGAGAGTGCCATCAGTTGGTCACACCGCGAGTACGACCGCACGTTGCCGAAGTTTGATTCGTTGACGATGGTTCGCGACAGGTTCTACTTCTTGGGCGGTGTTGTTTTTTCGAATCGCGGCATCAAGAGTTCGATTGAGTCGTTGGGCTATAGGTTTGGGGGCGGCTATAATTTGACGCCCGTTCACTCTGTTGAGATGGGGTTGAATCTTTTCCCGAATTCGACTGGCGAGTGGGGCTATAGCACGTCGTCGAGCAAGGTTTCTGTCGATTTGGGTTATGCGTTTTCGTTGACGAATTTCGGATCTCGCTCGACCTACAATTCGAGCCACTACGATTTTCAGTTCTTGGCTGGCGCGACCATCCGCGGCGGCGACTATCCAGTTGATTTGTACACAGGCGTTAGGGCGAGTTACCTAATTTTCCGCAATCTCAATGCATTTGTCGAGGGACGAGTTGTAGCCAATATGGTTGGTGACAACTCTTTAGTCGCGAATAATAGGTTGACGGCGTCGATCTCGGCAGGAGTAAGCTTCACGCTACACTCGCCCGATTTCTATATCCACGAGGTTGCTACTCCGTTGGCTGTCAAGACGAATTTGATGTACGATCTAATTGGCGCGTTGAACCTTGGGTTGGAGGTGCCGATCCGTCGTCGCTGGTCTATCGCTGTCGACGCCTTGTTCCCGTGGTATGGATCGAGGGGCAGCCACACCTACTATCGAGTACACAATATGAGTATCGAGGGACGTTACTGGTTGGGCAGCTCGTTCGAGCGAATGTACCGCAAGCAGCTGACAGGTTGGTTTGTGGGACTCAATGCAGGCGGCGGACAGTACGATCTGATGTTTGACCCCGACAAGGGAGCGCAGGGAACATTTATCCAGGCGAGTGCGACTGGTGGATTTGCGCACGAGATCAGGCAGAACCTCCGTTTGGAGTACTCTGTAGGTGTCGGAGCCGTGATGACCAACTACTATAAGTATGCGTGGGATGGCTTTGCCTATCAGCTAAAGACGCCCCGTTCGTTGAAGTATAGGTCGACGTTTGTTATCCCGACGAAGTTGTCGGTTGCGATGGTCTGGATGTTGGATTTTAACCCCAATAAGAAGTAGCGATGAGGAGAGGATTTAACATATTCATTGTTGTAGCTGCGCTTCTAGCCGCGCTCTCGACCTCGTGCACCAAGAACACGTTGGTCGATCTGGGTACGACCCACACTCAGCTAATCAACATTAGGCTCGACGAGAGCTTCTTGCAGGAGTTGGCGGCGTATGAGCTCGACGATCCTCGCACTGTCACCTACCAATTTTTCGCCAAGAGCAAATACGCAGTAACCACGAGCTTCAAGAACTCGGGTTTGTCGACGGATGGTATCTATGTGACGCCAGGAACATACGACGTGTTGGTCTACACGAGTGACTTCTACACGGAGGATGGATTGAGCTACTTCAGTTTGAGCAGTGTTGCCGACTTTGGCGTGCAGCTCATCAACAGGTCGACGATGACGCAGATCAGCCCATTGGAGAGCACCAAGACGACCGAGGATGGCGAGGAGGAGGACGCAGTGAAGTCGGAGGAGGCTCGCTATAGTGTGTTGGCGTGGGCGCCAGACCCGATGTACTATAAGATAATGGAGGATGTAGAGATCACGCCCGACGATGAGGTTGTGGTGAGTCTGGAGAAGGGAACGTATCGTTATAGAATGATCTTCCCCTGCTCGGATGTCAATGTATTCCACAACACTAGTAGCAGCTACATATCTATCTACGGAATGAAGTATTGGTTGAATCTCTACACTCGCGACTACCCGACCTACATCGACGCGTTCCAGGACGACCCCGAGTATATGCACCTTTCGTGGGACACGACAGGGGCGATTTGTGGCGAGGATTGCTTCTATTTTGACTTCTACGGCTTGGGCTTCAACGAGAGCAGCGACACGTTGATTGAGTTGACGTTGACGGGAAATGGAGGTCTCGGATCTGTGTTGGACATCACGGCGGAGGACGACAACGAGATGCAGTTGGAGTATGTGCAGAAGATGATCGACGAGCTGAAGGCGTGCCCCTATGGCGGAGAGTCGATCTACGGCGGAGCAGAGCTCAACGCCTATGTGTTGTTGAAGGCGCAGAGTATCGAGCCGACGATCGAGCAGTGGGAGGATGTGAGTGTAGACTTTGTTATGTAGCGAACGAGCGAATAGCGAAAAAATATATACCCAAATAGATAAATAACAAATAGATAGACAAAAACAATTACTAATTAAATTTTAACAATTATGAAGAGATTACTTTTCTCGGCAGCCGTGCTAGCAGCGATGGTAGGTTGCCAAACCGACTCAATGGTCGGCGATCTTTCTAGCTCAGACTCATTGAATGAGCTCTATTTCACAACGTCGAGCCAGAAGGCTACAAAGTCTGCTGTAGACAAGGATGCGACAGAGTTCAACGAGGCTGTTATCGACAACGACTTTGGTGTTATCATCTACTCTGCTTATAACAAATGGTTTGGTGATGAGAACAGTTATTACTCATTTGCTGAGGGAGTTGTCGGCGAACCTGCTCAGAACACCCTCACATCAACAGCACCATACAACACCTACGACGTTCTATACAAGAGCAACGCTTATGTAACGAAGCTTTCGAACACAGGTGACTTGACAGCTGCGTGGAGAATCGGTGGTGAGACATCATACTGGCCAACAGAGAAGAACTTGGCGCTCAACGTATATGCATACTCTCCACACTCGACTACTGAGACAACGTCGAGAAAGGACAACTCTACTGCAATCGCAAAAGTTCCAGTCCCAACAGTAAACTCTACAAAACAGATGACTATCGAGGGTTACGACAACACAGCCGCTGAGGTTAACTTGATGTGGTCGCTCTCTGCAGACAACAAGAGAACTATGACTGACGGCTACGTAACAGGAAGCAACGAGATCGCGCTTCAGTTCCACCGCGCATTGTCGCAGGTTCGTTTCAACATCGCACTTGCAGCGGCTAAAACATCTGATGATGACGCTTCTTACACGAACACTACAACGATGGTAGCGATCAAGGATATTGATGATAGCGACGCTTCAAGTATAGCTAAGGCAGCTGCATACGCAGCGGATAACGCATTGTTCCCACGTGCAGCAGCGGATCAGGCTGATGCTGAATCTGCAGAGGTTTACGCAGAAGCAGACGTATATCTTCAGTCTATCAAGATATGCAACATCCCTACAAAGGGTGACTGCGTAGCGTCGATGACTAGTGCAACACAAGGAACAGGTACTGACGCAAGCGCAGTTGATGTAACAAAGTGGGACGAGGCAACCACAATGGGTAGCTACACAATCTACACTAACTCAAGCTACGCACCAACAAATGGTTATGTTGCAGCGTTCAGCGTAACTGACGCCGAAGCTACAAAACTTAAGGCAGGTAAGCTCCTCACAACTCTTGTAGAGGGTAATCAAACTGTTGACAACTATGGTTGGGCTGCAACTCCAGATGCAATTACAATAGTAGATGCAACTGCAGTTGATGGTGTATTGAACCCATTCTTCCGTCCATTGCTTATCTCTCCATTTGCGTCTTACACTACTTACGAGTCTAGCGCGCTTACAGACGGCACGACTACAATCTCTGATGATGTTGCATCTAGCATCGACTTGAACACAATCGAGGCTGATCCTACAAATGCAACAGACAACACACAGCCATTCATCGAGGTTGTATTCTACGTACAGGGTAATGGTATCAGCACTGTTGCACAGCACAGAGAGCTAGCAGTAGTTAGAAAGCCACTTAGTGCGCTTTTGGCTCCTAACACTCGTGTCACTTACAGCCTTACTGTTGAGCTTAGCATCTTGGAGTTCTCTCCAACAGTTGAGGTGTTGGCAGACGTAGATGAGGTTACTGTTGACAACGATCTTACTGACAACTCAGACGTTATCGCAGACGCTAAGTAATCTAGTCTGCACTAGCCAAAAATAGAGCAAGCGACCCCCGACCCGCTCGACATTGGGTCGGGGTGTCGATTTGCCCTAATTAACACAAATTCAGAAGAGAACAAAATGAAGCTTTTTAGAGTCATACTTATATTGTGCATCGCTCTCGGAGTATCGTCGCACTGCGCTGTCGCTCAACGCGTCGCGGTTGCATCGAACGCCCTTGAGTGGCTGACTCTTTCGCCCAACGCTTCGGTCGAAATCGCGCTGTCGCACAAAACTACGCTCGCGGCGGACTTCTCTTTCAGGATCAACAAAACTATCACAGATCAGTTCTACAACAACACATTCGCCATATCGTACGAGTTCAAACGTTGGTTCAAACAAGCTATGTATGGACACTACGTCGGCGTAAACTTCCTCTACACAAACTTCAATTCGGGGTTTTTCGGACATAACTATGCAGGCGATATGCCAGCAATAGGTATAACGTATGGATACGCGCTCGTCAGAAACAGCAGATGGAATATCGTCCCCTGCATCGGTATCGGTGGTGGTCTCTACAAAGAGATCGGTGCGTCGTCGCGTAAGATTGTCCCTACACTCACTGAGTGGGGTATCAAATTCCAATACGTGATTAAATAAAACCCCAGTGATCAATGAAAACAGCTATGACCAAATTTACACTACATATCTTTTGCTTGATCGCACTCGCTATCGCCTCAATAAATGTCGCGACAGCGCAAGACGAAATATTCGTCCAAATTACAGTTGCAGGTCCTGATAAAAAACCTCTCAAATCCGCTCGCCTCGTTATCGGTATCGAAACAATGGGTACTACAGACGTCGACGGTAAACTCAACATTCTACTGCCACGTGACGCAGAGGGTACGTTCAACCACCCAAACTGCGAGCCTCTCGTGCTCAAAATACGTAACAGACCAGTAATCAATGTGCAGATGTCCGAAAAGAACGTCAGCATCGAAACTGTCGTCGTCAAAGCCCCAAAGGTCAAGAGCAACGTCGTCCTCATCGAGGAGTCTGACCTCGAGATAAAGGGTAACTACCTCATCATTAAGCCTAAGTTTACAATCCCGCTCAACCTCTTCAGCGAGGCCGACAGATTTATATTCCAACCGCTACTCGTCAACGTCACCAAGAAAACCGAACGTTACTTCAGACCCGTCGTCGTCGATGGTCGTATTATGTCGGCTAACTACGAACGTATCAACGAGTTCAAGATGAGCGAAGATAAAATATCGCCATACATCATTGATATGGAGGTCAACAGATCCAACAACGTCTACGCATACAAGGACTCGCTATACATCGACCGAACGGTGATGGACGACGATATGAGATCCGACTGCTTTATGATTATCACCGAGACATTCGCAGATCCTAGCGACTACCGCGACACGATGGTGATCGGTAAGGGTACTAAGAACCCGCTCCGATTCCTTGAGTACAAGTTCGCTCCTGTGCCGCTCGTCGACTCAACACTCATACCTCGTCCCGAGCTCAAACTCGTGTCGGAGGTCGGTACTTCAAACGTCAAGTTCCTCGTCGGCAAAGCTGCAATCGACGAAAAAGATCCGCAAAATAAGGTCGAGTTCGACCAGATCGACGAGAAACTCCAAAACGTCCTGAAGAACCCATACGCCACAATGAGAGGTATATATGTCGACGGATACTCGTCGCCAGAGGGTAACTTCACCACCAATCAGGCGCTCGCAAAGAAACGTACAGATCTCATACTCGGTCGTATGTCTGCCTCGCTCACTGCCGACCAACGAAAATTCGTTAAGCTGACATCGGAGTCGCACGTAGAGCCCTGGAGCAAAATCGCTACTCTCGCTAGCGCCGAAGATCCTGCGCTCGCACAGAAGGTTAGCGAGCTAACTACAAAACTCAAAGATAGATACAGCGAGTGCCAGTACGCAATTAGTAGGCTGCCCGAGTATCGGTCGAAGATCGTCACAAAGTATCTCCCTGCGCTTCGCCGCGTGGAGTATGTGCTCGACTACTCAATATTCCGTAACCTCACCGACGCCGAGATCCGCGAAAAGGCTCTCAACGGTGCAGACGACATATCGAGATACGAGTACTGGAGACTCGTCGAGTCGGTGACAGGCGACGAGAGAGATAGATTCGAGGAGGAGGCGATAACAAAATACTCCAACTTCGACCTCGTGGCTAACCGCGTCGCAATACGAATGATAGAGAAAGATTCGCTAAACCTCGAAATTCTAGGTACTTGTGTCGACGAGGATACACCAAATCCAATCCTCCACAATCAGGCTATCGTGGCGCTCGGACTCAAGGAGCTAAACTTTGCGGACTCGCTCGTCACGCTCCTACCCGACGAGAAGGAGTACGAGTATCTGAGGGCTATTGCCGCAGCTATGACGGGTAAGTATGCCGAGGCGCTCCCCATAATCGCACCGATGGGTGGTCTCAACGAAGTGCTCCTTCTACTCTGTCTCAACGAGGATCAGGAGGCGTTCGAGAAGGCGAAGATGCTGACGGAGGATCCGCAATATGCACAGAACGCGAAGGTGTGGTATATCTACGCAACCTGCGCAAACCGCCTCGACGACCTTACGTGGGCGCAGATAGCACTCACAAACGCACTCACAATAGACCGATCGCTGCTCAACATCGCCAAGATCGACAGCGAGCTGCTCGACCTCGTCGAGATCGTCGAGATTATGCTGCCCCCAGTGATGTAGGGTAGGCGGATTGTAGTATTTAGTAGCGTGTCATCACGTCGCGAATAGTAGGGAAGCTCCCCTCTATCGCTAGCTCCACCTCATACTCCGTGAGCCACTCGGCTCGATCTATCCCCTCCTCTGTTTGGGGGGTCAGTTCGCTGCGGTCGCTGCTCGTCATAGAGTACCACTCGGTGCGCTTCAACTCCCATCGTCCCTTCATATAGTAGGCGTGGAGAGTCGAGCAGATCTTCGCTACGAGGGTGATGCCGCTGACGCCGCTCTCCTCCTCCACCTCGCGAACTGCACACTCCTCGATGGTCTCGCCCTCCTCCCAGTGTCCCTTCGGTAGATCCCAACGCCCATTGCGGTGGATCATTAATATGCGCTCGTCGTCGCGCTCAACAACGCCCCCTGCTGCGGTGACTCGTGTGAACTGTGTGGCGAAGTGGTCGAACACGTCGAGGCTCTCCTCGTCGGACGTGGTGGTGAGCGTTATCCATTTGTGGTCGCGGAAGAGCTCTAGCAGATCTGTGCGATCTATGCCTCGGTCGGGTGTCGGGGTGAGCTCGTAGCCCCCCTGGTCGCGCGTTGTCGTGATCGTCAGGCGATCTGTCGCGAAGTAAATATCTATATCCATCTCTCGTTACTTTGTGTATGTTCTCTTAATCGTAGATAGCAACTCTCGTGCCTCGGGACGTCGGGTGGCGAACGCAAGTAGCGTGTAGAGCACAGCGCCCAATCCACCCACCGCGATGAGCTGCAGCCACTCTGCCACACCCTCTAACTGCCCAAGCGCATACCACATAGCCCCTCCCATAGCTGCCGATATGGCGGCTGTAGGTGCTACGACGCCTGCGACAGCTCGGTAGCCAAGCTCCGTCGAGCTGCGGCGTGCGAAGAAGATCACGATCGCCATATCGCACGCGGCGTAGAGGATCAGTCCGTATGCCATCGCCTCGATGCCGAGCGGAATGGTCGAGAAGAGGATCGCTAGCCCCGTTATCTTTTTCGCAATCTCTGCGCGGAGGAAGTGGTCGGGTCGACCTTGCGACTTAATGATTGAGCCCATAAACTTCATCACGGGATCCCACATATAGGCGATCGCTATGATCTGCAGAAGCGGCACAACACCCATCCACCTCTCGCCAAGGAGCACCGACACAGTGGGGCGTGCGAGCACTGCCAACCCCACCATAGCGGGGAATACGAAGAAGCAGACCCCTCCGAGGTAGCGGTGTAGAGTAGAGGCGGCGGCGTGACAGTCGCTCTGTTTCGCACATAGGATAGGGTAGAGGGCGCGGTCGACGATGGTGGATATATTGCTAGAGGGGAGTGCGCCGATGGTTGTGGCGCGGTTGAAGAGCCCCAGCTGGCTAGGTGCGAAGTGGCGTCCGATGATGAGCGGATAGAGGTTGACGTAGAGGACGTGCATAAGCCCCGACGCCATAACCTTTGTGCCAAAACGCGACAGCTCACGCAGCGACTCCATCGAGAAGCCTGCGGTAGGGCGCCAGCTCGACAGAGCCCATAGAAGTGCGGTACGGATGGTGTCGCTCACGATCTGCTGTGCCACGAGCGACCACACCCCATAGCCTCGGTGCGCCATCACGAGCGCTGTGCACGCGCCGCATAGAATGCCGACGAACGACGCTGCAGCCTGTCGCCGAAAGTTAAGCTCGATGGTGATGAGCGCCTGCTGCACCACGCCAAACGAGTTGATGACAAGAATGAGCAGATAGACCCTCGCCACGCTGCAGAGTTGGGGGGTGTTGTAGAAGTCGGCTATTAGGGGGGCGCAGAGATAGAGAAGTGCATATATCGACAGCGCCACACCTATATTAAATATAAGGGCGGTGGTTAGGTCAGCCTCGCTTCTGGATTGTCGTTGGATCAGTGCCTGCGACATACCGCTGTCGATGAGTGCGGTGGATAGGGCGAAGAAGATTGTTAGCATCGCGATGATGCCGTAGTCGGCAGGTAGGAGCGTGCGTGCGAGGATCATCGTGACGACGAACTGAGAGCCCTGTATGCCAAAGCGCTCGATCGCGCTCCACGCGACACCCGATCTATTTCTGTATCTCGAACTCCCCATTTTATGCAAAGGTAGTTATTTTGTGACGATTAAATCACATAAAAAATAAAAAAGATAGGTAGTTTGTTGTGTATTAAACAAATAAAGTTTATATTTGCACTCTCAACAGAGCTAGGTGAGGGAATTTAATTAACAAATAATATATATAAGAATTATGACAAAGGCAGATATTGTAAATGAGGTTGCGAAGGCTACGGGTGTAGAGAAGGCTCAGGTAATGACTATCGTAGAGGCATTTATGGAGAGTGTTAAGGGATCGGTTGCAGCTAAGAATCCAGTTTATTTGCGTGGTTTTGGTAGCTTCATCATCAAGAGACGTGCGGAGAAGGTTGCTCGCAATATCTCTAAGGATACGAAGATTACTATCCCAGAGCACGATGTACCTGCATTTAAGCCATCGAAGAGTTTTTCGGGTCTATTGAAGTAAGAGAGAGTTAAAGGGATTGGGGCGCAGCCGTCGAGGTTTGCACTGCAGTCTTATTGTTGAACATATAAAAAATCAAGATTATGCCAAGCGGTAAAAAGCGAAAAGGACATAAAATGGCTACCCACAAGCGTAAGAAGCGTCTACGTAAGAATCGCCACAAAAAGAAAAAATAGGGTAGCTGACATAATAAATGTCAAGTGAACGTATTAAAGCTAAGGGTAGTAATCCTTAGCTTTAATACGTTATGAATTATATCATAGTGTACACTATCTCGCCCCGAAAAGTAGTATCGATTTTATCGGTTTTAACTATAGAGTGTTGGGGTGTAGAGTCTCTCGCTGAGCCAAATAGAGTATTGTGTGTCGGTTGCGACGCAAATATCAACTAGTCAGGAGTTCGGCAGGAGTTAATAATATATTTCGATTTTATGAATCGAGAGTTAATAGTAAATGTAACCCCATCGGAAATATCTATCGCTCTGTGCGAAGATAAGGTGTTGGTGGAGCTAAATAAGGAGCAGAGTCAGACGGGATTTGCCGTCGGTGACATCTACTTGGGTCGCGTGCGTAAGATTATGCCCGGGCTCAATGCTGCCTTCGTGAGCATAGGTCACGAGCGCGACGCCTTTATCCACCTCCTCGATTTGGGTAGTAATTTCCGCTCGCTTGAGAAGATTGTGTCGAGCTACAAGCCTGGTAAGCGACCTCTCAAGGTGGAGGGTATCAAGCTCCAGGAGCAGGTAGATCGCGGCGGAAAAATTGGTTCGTTCCTCGAAGTAGGACAGAATATAATGGTGCAAATCGCCAAGGAGGCGATCTCGACAAAGGGTCCACGACTCACAGCAGATATATCGCTCGCAGGGCGCAACGTAGTTTTAGTTCCATTCTCGACAAAGGTTTTTCTCTCGCAGAAGATCCGTTCGACAGAGGATAAGAAACGACTCCGCAGAATCGCGGCAGAGGTGTTGCCCAAGAACTTTGGTGTCATCATCCGCACAGCTGCAGTATCGGCTAAGGACGAAGATATTCAGCAGGATATTGAGTCGTTGCTTGAGAGGTGGAACACACTCACGCGCAACATCCGCAAGAAGGAGGCTCCAGCTCTGTTGATGAGCGAGATGAGTCGTGCCAACACGATTATTCGCGACACGCTGAACCTCAGTTTCTCGCAGATTGTGGTCGACGACGAGGCGATGTTCAACAACATCAGCAGCTACATAAAGCTTATTGAGCCTGGACGCGAGAAGATCGTGAAGCTCTATAAGGGGAGTGTGCCGATATTCGACAACTTCGACATATCGAAGCAGATTAAGTCGCTCTTTGCGAAGTATGTCTCGTTGCGTCGAGGTGCATATCTGATTATCGAACACACCGAGGCGATGCACGTAATCGACGTCAACTCGGGCAACCGCACAAAGGCGGAGGATAACCAGGAGCAGACGGCGCTAGATGTGAATCTTGCGGCAGCAGTCGAGGTAGCTAGGCAGTTGAGACTTAGGGATTTGGGTGGTATCGTGATAGTCGACTTCATCGACCTCCACAAGGCGCCGAACCGACAGCATCTATTCGATGAGATGGTGAAGTTGATGGCTGGCGACAAGGCGAAGCACACGGTTCTCCCACTGTCGAAGTTCGGTTTGATGCAGATCACGCGCCAGAGGGTGCGCCCCATTGCGGTGGAGGATGTGCAGGATATGTGTCCGACGTGCCGCGGTACGGGTAAGATACAGCCTACGGTGTTGCTCGACAAGGGTATCGAGAATCAGATCTCGTTCCTCACGCAGGATCGCAAGGTGAAGCATATAAATTTGCGCGTAAGTCCCTATGTTGCAGCATTTATCTGCAAGGGTCTCATCTCGTTGCGACGTCGGTGGAGCTGGCGCTACAAATGCACGATAGATGTCACTGTAGACCAGAGTGTTGGGATAATCGAGATCGGTTATTATGGCAAAGATGGAGTCAATCTGCTCGCCTAAGGGTGGGGCAGCTGTTGCTAGGGGGGCGGCGCTCCTCTCGCTCTTTGAGGGGTCGAGTGGAGTAAGAGGGCTCGTCGAAGCGTACAAAAAAGATAGAGGTACCACTCATCATCTGGATCAGATGGTGAGTGGTGCTTTGTCGTTGTATGCAGCCTCTATGATCCGCCAGGTCGGGGGTCTACATATCTTCGTTGCCGAGGATAAGGATGCTGCGGCGTACCTGCTCAACGACCTCTATATGTTGTTGGGTGATGAGGATATACACTTCTTGCCGAGCTCTTACAAACGATCTATTATCTATGGTTCGGAGGATGCCAATGGTGTTGTGCAGCGCACCTCTGCGATGAATGCTATGCGTCGTGGCGGTGGCGACTTCTGTGTCGTTTCGACCTATGCTGAGGCGTTGGTGGAGAGGGTTGTCGATGTCGATGCGTTGCGGCGCGAGGTGATTGAGCTGCGTGTTGGCGATAGTGTTGGGGTCGATGTGTTGGTCGAGATGTTGGAGTCGGTGGGCTTCACGAAGGTCGACTTTGTCTTTGAGCCTGGTCACTACTCGTTGCGTGGCGGTATTGTCGACATCTTCTCCTACTCGGAGAGTGAGCCCTATCGCATAGATCTGTTTGGTGACGAGATCGATTCCATTCGTCGCTTCTCGATTTCGAGTCAGCTCTCGTTGGTGAAGCTCCCAAGTGTTGAGATATTGCCCAATCTGACCACCTCGGAGGGGGCGGAGAAGAGGGTCTCGTTTGTGGAGTATGCGGGTGAGGGGGCTACATATTGGTTCTTCGATGCCGACTTTGCACTTCGCAAGGTGAATGATATTCGCCGCCGCCTGATGACGGAGATGGAGGAGCCCTCGCAGGTTGACAGATTGGTAACGAGCCGCAACCAACTTTTGGCAGATTTGAGCCAGCGCACACTATTTTTGATGCGCGACACGTTAGCAGAGAGGCGTGCGGATGGTGTGATCGGGTTCGACACAGCTCCGCAGCCATCGTTCAACAAGAATTTTGAGGTGTTGGCGGCAGATGTCGTCTCGATGGGTGAGAGGGGCTATTCGAGCTATCTGCTCTCGCGCAATAGGGCGCAGATCGAGAGGTTGGAGAGTATATTCTACCAGACGGGTTACAAGAATCTGAAGCTGGAGTCGTTGGCAGTGACGCTGCATCAGGGCTTCGTCGACCATCAGCAGAAGTTGTGCTTATACACTGACCACCAGATATTTGACCGTTACCAGAGGTATAAGATAAAGGGTGAGATCAAGCGCGACGAGCAGATGACTGTCGCGGAGCTCAACCAGCTACGAGTTGGCGACTATGTGGTTCACTACGACCACGGTGTGGGTAAGTTCGCAGGGTTGGTGAAGATCAACGAGGGCGGACGCATCCACGAGGCGATAAAGTTGGTCTATAAGGATAACGATGTGTTGTTTGTCAATGTCCACTCGCTGCATCGCATCGCGAGGTACAAGAGTGGAGATGGTGAGCCTGCGAAGATCCATAAGTTGGGTAGCGCGACGTGGTCGAAGCTGAAGAGTGCGACCAAGAAGGCGATCAAGGATATTTCGCGCGAGCTGATAGCGCTCTATGCGAAGCGCAAGATGAGCGAGGGGTTCGCCTTCTCGGCAGATGGCTATCTGCAGCAGGAGCTTGAGGCGTCGTTTATGTATGAGGATACGCCCGACCAGAACGCTGCCTCGGAGGCGGTGAAGAGGGATATGGAGCAGCCGCAGCCGATGGATAGGTTGGTCTGTGGAGATGTCGGTTTTGGTAAGACGGAGGTTGCTATTCGTGCGGCGTTTAAGGCGGCGACGGATGGTAAGCAGGCGGCGGTGTTGGTGCCGACGACGATCCTCGCTATGCAGCACTACCGCTCGTTCGTCTCGCGGTTGAAGGATTTCCCTGTGAAGATTGAGTATCTTAACAGAACGAAGTCGGCACGTGAGACGACGCTGATCCTCAAGGATTTGGCTGACGGAAAGATTGATATATTGATTGGTACACACAAGATACTTGGCAAGCAGATAAAGTTCCGCGACCTGGGGCTGCTAATCATCGACGAGGAGCAGAAGTTTGGTGTGTCGGCAAAGGAGAAGCTGACAGCGCTGAGCGTCGGGGTCGACACCTTGACGCTGACGGCAACACCTATCCCCAGAACGTTGCAGTTCTCGCTGATGGGCTCACGCGACCTGTCGGTGATCTCGACACCACCGCCCAACAGGCAGCCGATCCTGACTGAGTCGCACATATTCTCGGAGGAGATAATTCGCGAGGCGATAGAGACAGAGTTGGCACGAGGCGGACAGGTCTATTTTATCCACAATAGAGTGGAGAACCTGGTGAGTATCAAGGCGTTGATTGAGCGAGTTTGCCCCAAGGCGAGGGTCGGTGTTGGTCACGGACAGATGCCTGCAAAGGAGCTGGAGGGGCTAATTATGGACTTCATCTATGGGGAGTATGATGTGCTGTTGGCGACGACGATCATCGAGAATGGAATAGATGTATCTAACGCCAACACGATAATAATAAACAACGCCCACTACTTCGGATTGAGCGCGCTGCATCAGCTGAGGGGGCGTGTCGGAAGGTCGGACAGAAAGGCGTTTTGCTACCTGCTCTCGCCGCCCGAGGAGCTGCTTACGTCCGACGCGAGACGTAGGTTGAGGGCGATTGAGGAGTTTTCGGATTTGGGTTCGGGCTTCAACATTGCGATGCAGGATCTCGACATCCGCGGTGCTGGTAATTTGTTGGGTGCAGAGCAGAGTGGTTTCGTTGCCGACATAGGCTTCGAGACCTACCAAAAGATATTGGAGGAGGCGGTGATGGAGCTTCGACAGGAGGGGCTCGATGTGGCAGGTTTGACACCAAAGGAGCAGGAGGCTGTTGCGCCTGCGGAACAGAGATTTATCGACGACTCGACAATCGAGATCGACCTAGTCGCCGAGCTGCCAGATAGTTACGTGTCGCAACCAGCCGAGAAGCTGAAACTCTATCGCGAGCTAGACTCGATCAAGGACGAGGCGGCTCTTGTGGAGTTCGAGCAGCGACTTGTCGACAGGTTCGGACGTCTGCCGCGCGCTGCGGAGGAGCTGCTCAATGTGGTTCGACTTCGACGCGAGGCTATTCGACTCGGAATGGAGAGGGTGAAGGTGAAGAATGGTTTGATGATCGTAAGCTTCGTCGGAGTGCAGAACTCGCCCTACTACAAGAGCGAGACATTTATGAAACTGCTCCAGAGAGTGACGGCAGATCCTGCGAGGTATCTGCTGCGACCCAAGGGCGAGAAGTTGGCGATGACGATCCGCAAGGTGGCGGACATAGAGGCTGGATATAAGATACTTACGCAACTGTAGGGAGGATGAAAAATTTGATAGTTGACATAGGTAACACGCGGGTCAAACTCGCTGTGATGAGGGGTAGCGACGTGTTGTGTGGAGCTACATTCGGCGACCTCGATGGTGGGGCGTTGGAGTGGGTCTCGTCGCAGGATGCAATCTCGCGTGCTATAATCTCCTCGACGAGGGGCGATGCTGCGGAGTTTGTGGAGTTTGTGGAGTTTGTGCGGTCGCAGGTCGACGATGTCGTGATATTTGACCAATCAACCCCTGTGCCGATCGCTGTGAGCTACGCCACGCCCGAAACGTTGGGTCGCGATAGGTTGGCGGCAGCTGTTGGAGCGTGGAGCGAGTATGGTGAAAGTGCTGATTCTCTGCTGATTGTGGACTTGGGAAGCGCCATAACAATCGACGTCGTAACGCGCGACGGAGGCTTTGAGGGGGGTGTAATATCCCCTGGTGTGGCGATGCGATTCAGGGCGCTACACGAGTTCACTGCCTCGTTGCCGCTCTGCGAGGCGACAGATGAGGTGGTGGAGCTGCCTAGATCGACGCAAGATGCTATACAGCAAGGTGTTATGGATGGTGTGGCGATGGAGATTGATGGTTATATTGATCGTGCAAATAAAAAAACAAAAAAAAATTTAGTAATATTTGCAGGTGGAGATGCAAAAAAGTTGGCGAAACGAATAAAAAATACGATATTTGCAGAGCGCGAACTTGTGAGTTTGGGGTTGAATAGAATTTTAGAATATAATGCGAAATAGAATAATCGGTCTACTGTTGGTTTTTGTGGCACTCCTGCCGCAGCTCTCGACAGCTCAAACAAATACGATAAATACCTTCTCGTCATACTCAATGTATGGACTAGGTGAGCTGCAGACGCAGGGTACTACCCTCACTCGCTCGATGGGAGGTGCTGGTGTGGCTCTTCGTAGCCGTACGGCAATCAACTTGCTCAACCCCGCATCGTATAGTGTGGCGTTGCGTCGAGGTGTGCTTTTTGACTTCGCGCTGGAGGGTTCGACCTATTTCGCTGCGCAAGAGATTGAGGGTCAGAGTTATAAGAGCTCTTTCGCTACAGCTAACATCCACGACATTGCGTTGCAGGTGCCGATAGCTAAGGGTATGGGATTTGGTTTGAGCGTAACTCCATTCTCGAGCACAGGTTACTATCAGGTGAACTCGGAGGTTACAGATTCGTTTGACTACTCTCAGTTTATCTACGAGGGTTCGGGCGATGTCTCAGAGATCAAGTTGGGTGTCGGTTGGGAGATCGCTAAGGGTATCTCGATCGGTTTTGCGGCGCAGTACTATTGGGGCGATCTCGACAGATCGTTCACCTCATCTGTCACAAACTTTATGACGCCAGGCTCGTCGGTAGCTGCTGTGGGTGTCGACAACACCTCTATCTCGCGGATTAAGGGGCAGTTCGGTATCCAGTGGGAGGCACTATCTACGCCCGATGAGGCGCTTGTTTTCGGTGCTACATATGACTTTGGAGGCGATCTTCGCCCTCGTCAGGCTCGTGTTGTCTCATCTACGTCGGGCTACACATCGGTCTATGCGCAGAGCGACACGACGCGTGTATCGCTCGTCTTGCCTCGCCAGTTGGAGTTCGGTGCGAGCTATGTGAACAGCAAGTTCTTGGTTGCCGCAGACTATAGCTTCCAGAACTGGGGCAGCGTAAACGACGACGCGGAGCTAACGAATGCAGGAATGACTGTTGCTTATGCCAACGTGCATCAGATTAGGTTGGGTGTGGAGTACACACCTCGCAGGGTCGATGTGCGAAAATATTTTAGACGCATTGGCTACACTGCTGGAGTTCGATATGGCGGTTTCCAATATACGTTTGAGGGGGAGAAACTCTCGCAAATTGCTGTGACAGCAGGTATGGGGCTACCTATTAATGCAATAGGTATCTCGAAGGTGAATGTAGGTTTTGAGTGGGGACAGCTCGGATCGAAGAAGTATATTGAGTCGCTGAATGTGGGGCTAGTGAAGGAGAACTACCTTAAACTATCTCTCGGATTCACACTCTTTGGCGACGACTATTGGTTCCAACGACCTCAGATAGATTAGCGCAGAGTCTTGATTGATTTTGTTGCGATGGATTTAAGTTGTTGATTTATAGGGAAATGTAAATAAAATAATAAATAATACAAAAACTAACAATGAAACGAATTACACTACTATTGATGTTGGCATTTGTTGCCGTTACAGGAGCTATGGCGCAGGGTCAGCAGGTTGATTTTAGCAACCCAGCTTACGCTAAGTGGGGAGAGAATGTAGAGGATCGCGAGAAGAATATGTTCTCCGCGACATTTATGCGCGAGGCACTCGACAGCAAGAGCTACGACGAGGCTGCAGGCTACTTCCAGACTCTTATGGCGAACTGCCCATCTGCCTCTGAGGCGGTTATTGCGCGCGGAGTCGTTCTCTACAAGGCAAAGATTGCTCGCTCAAAGAGTATGGCTGAGAAGCGTACGATGGTCGACTCGTTGATGCTCGTTCACGATCTTCGTCTGCAGCACTTCTCGACTCACCCAACACGCGGCACGAAGTATATCCTCGATAGCAAGGCGCGCGACTTCTACAACTACAACAAGAGTGACCGTGAGGGTCTTCGCGAGGTGTTCCGTGCGTCGATCGAGGCGGCTGGCGAGAGCGCAGATCTTGAGTTTGTCAACCTCTATTTTGTCAACCTTTGCGAGGACTACAAGATGGATGAGGTTATGGCAGACGAGGTTATCGCAGAGTATGACCGTTTGACTCCCCTCTACGAGAAGGCTACAGCCGAGCAGGCGGAGCTAGTTGGACAGTTCGATTCAGCCTTTGGTAATAGTGGTGTCGCTAGCTGCGAAAACCTTGAGGCTATCTTCGCGAAGAAGCTAGAGGCGTCACCCGACGACGAGAAGGTTTTGGCGCAGGCTGTAAAGTTGATGGATCGCGCAGGTTGCCGTACAGCGTTCTACGCTCAGGTTGCTGAGAGCTACTATCGCATTCGTCCTTCGTCTGTAGCTGCGATGGCGTTGGCTGCGATCTTCCAGAACGATGGCGATTTCGACAAGGCGTCTAAGTACCTTCGCGACGCATTGGAGTCGGAGACAGACATCGAGGAGCAGGAGAAACTTTACTCTCGTATCGCGTTGATCGAGCTAGGTGCAAACCGCTCTTCTGCAGCGTTGGAGGCTGCGCGCAAGGCGGTTGCTATACAGGATGGAACACGTTCTGACAACGGTATCGCACTCTTCGTAATCGCACAGTGCTATGGTACGTCGGCTGCAAACTGCCCCGACTTCCAGGGTCAGATCGCCTACCTCGCTGCATACGACGCTATGCAGGCTGCACTCAACAACTTCTCGGCTGACGAGGCTAGCTACAAGGCGCCTGCAACATCGTTGTTGTCGCAGTTTAAGGCATACTTCCCAACAAAGGAGGAGTGCTTCTTCAACGAGATCGAGCTAGGTAGCAGCACGACTGTTCAGTGTGGTGTCGCTAAGGGTGTGTCGACTGTGGTTCGCACACGTGACTAAGTCGTCTATTCTAAGAGAGATAATATAGCATTTGATGCGTATATCGCATAATATATCAAACAAGGTCAAGGCACTCCTAATTATTGGGAGTGCCCTGATTCTTGTATGTTGTGGCGGTAGCAAGAGTGGCTCTAGCCAGAGTAAGCGTGCGGTGTCAAACGAACGAACGATGACTGAACAAAGCGATGAGCTGACGGTTGTGATGTCGGAGAATGGTCGCCCATCGTATGTGTTCGACGCAGCGTTGGTCGAGGGCTACACACTCGCGAAGGAGCCCTACAGGGAGTTCCGTAAGGGGATAGCTATCCAGACCTTCAAGGATGACTCGATGGCGCAGCGCGACAGTCGTCTCACGGCAAACTACGCCATCTACTATGAGAATCGTAAGCTGTGGGAGACGAGCGGCAACGTGGAGGTGAAGAAGAGCGACGGCAAGGAGTTATACTCGGAGCAGCTCTTTTGGAACTCTCAGACCAAGCGCATATACTCGAACGTAGAGACCTCGATTTTCGACACTGAGAGTGGCGATGTATATATAGGTGAGGGCTTCGAGTCGGACGAGGCGATGGAGGAGTGGAGTTTCCGCAAGCTTACAGGACGAATGAGGATGGAGGCGCCTGCGCGCAACCCCAAGAGTGAGGAGAGCGAACTGCAGCAATCGGAGTCAGAATCGGAGTCCCAAACAGAGTCGGATTCCGAATCGGAGACTGTGACTGAGACTGAGTCCGAGTCCCAGCCTGATTCCCAATCGCAGGAGCAGAATTAATTATATAGGAATAGAATGTCTACAACAACGTTGCTCATAAACATAGCTTTGATGCTACTGCTATCCGCATTTTTTTCGGGTATGGAGATTGCTTTTCTGAGCAAGAACAGGCTCAAGTTGGAGATTGACCGCAAGCAGAGCCCGATGTTTGACTTCATTGCAAAGATCTTTGCGCGCGATCCAGGTCAATACATAACGACTATTTTGGTGGGCAACAATATAGCGTTGGTTGTCTACTCGTTGTTGATGTCGACACTTATCCAGCAGGGGTTGGTGTTGGTTGGTTGGAGTAGAGGCTCGGTCGTTGTGGAGACTATCGTCTCGACGATGGTGATTATCTTCTTTGCGGAGTTTCTGCCCAAGTCGATCTTTAGGATCAATCCCAACTTCTACTACAAGCTATTTGCGCCGATAATATACCTCTTCTACCTCGTTCTGTACCCTGTTGCGAGCTTTACGACACTTCTGTCGAGGGGTCTTATCAAGATTTTTGGCAGCGACGTATCGGTCGACTCTGCGAGTGTAGGGTTCGATCGTCACGATCTAGCGAGTTTGCTGGAGGGTGGCGCAGGCTCTGAGATCTCTGCAGATGGCGACAATGAGATACGACTTTTCCAGAATGCGTTGGACTTTGCCGATTTGAGGGTGAGGGACTCTATGACGCCACGTATCGACATCGAGGCGGTCGACATCGACTCGACTACAATTGAGGAGATAACAGAGCGATTCTCGCAGACGAAATATTCGCGTCTCTTTGTCTGGCGCGGCAGCATCGACAACATTGTGGGCTACATAAACTCGAAGTCGCTGTTTCGCTCACCTCGCACTGTCGACGAGATATTGATGAAGGTCAACTTTGTGCCCGAGACTATGCCGCTCAATTCGCTGTTGCAGAGCTTGATAAAGCACAGGAGCAACATTGCGGTTGTGATCGACGAGTGGGGAGGCACGGCAGGCGTCATTTCGTTGGAGGATGTGTTGGAGCAGATCTTCGGTGAAATCGAGGATGAGCACGACGAGCCCGAGATGATAGCTAAGGAGGTTGGCGAGGGTGAGTATGTCTTTTCGTGCCGTCAGGAGGTACGCTATTTGAATGAGCACTTCGACCTCGATATTGACGAGAGCGATGACTACGACACTTTGGCAGGTTACATAATCTACCACCACGAGGGTATCCCTGCTGCAGGTGCAAATCTGCTGATCGATGGCTTCGAGATAAAGATATTGAGGACGACCAGATCTCGCATAGAGTTGGTTAGGGTCAAAAAAATATCGAAAAAGTAGTTGATTTCTCGAAAAAATGTATAACTTTGAATACTTAAATAAATTAATGCATTAATAATGGCAACACTAAACACGCTACGTACCCGATTTGGGGTCGTACTATCGGCGGTTATCGCCTTTGCGCTCTTGGCGTTCATCTTCTCGTTGAAGAGTGAGATGGGGTTTACAGGCAATGATCCAGTGGTCGCAGAGATCGGGGGTCAGAGTGTAACCTACACTGATTACCAGAGTGAGTATAATAACATCTTGACGCAGAGTGGTCTCACAGAGATCAATGAGCAGCAGTCGGAGCAGCTGTTTGCAGCTACTTGGCAGGCGCTTGTGTCGAAGTATCTTCTTGAGCCAGGTTTCGAGGAGTTGGGTCTTCAGGTCTGCGACCAGGAGCGTATGGCTATCATCCGCGGCGAGATCCCTACTCAGGCGTTCTATAGCGCCTTTGCCGATCCGTCGACAGGTATGTATAGCATCGACGCTGTCAACAGCTTCTTGCTAACGTCGCAGGGCAATGCTGAGGCAGAGGCTATGTGGACTATGCTTATCGAGCAGGCGTTGGTTGAGCGTGTCACTGTCAAGTACTTCGGTCTTGTTGGCAGCGGTGTAAATGTAAACTCGTTGGAGGTTGCTGAGGGTCTGTTGTCGGCAAACAAGAGCTTCTCGGGTCGTTGGGGTAGCAAGCGCTACTCGGATGTGGCAGATTCGTTGGTGAGTGTGTCGCAGTCGGAGATCCGCGACTACTACAATCGTAATAAGGCGGCGTATAAGCGTCAGCCATCACGCACTATCTCGTATGTCGAGTTCAACGTAGATGCGTCGGATAGCGACAAGGCTGAGCTGGAGCGCAATGCGAATGAGTTCGCTGAGGGATTTGCGACGGCAGCAGATGTGCGTCGTTTTGTCAGAGAGAGCCGCAGCGGTAGCGTTGCGAGCAACTATGTGAGCGCGGCAGGACTCCCTGCAGATGCGTCAGCTACGTTGGTTGCAGGCAAGATGTATGGTCCTGCGTTGAGTGGTGACGAGTGGAACATCTCGCGCGTTGAGTCGGATATTGTCGCTTCAGATACGTTGTCTGTTCGTCACATCGTTTTGTCGTACACCGACGAGGCGTTGGCTGATAGCTTGCAGATGGCACTTTCGAAGTTGGGTGACGACGAGTTCGCTGCTGCAGCAAGAGAGTACTCTATGTATAGCCAGAGCGCGCAGAACGGCGGTGATGTAGGCAAGTTGCCATTCGCAGCCTTCACCGATGAGTTCGCTACGGCGTTGGCTCCGATCCGCAAGGGTCAGATCGTTAAGGTCGAGTCGGGAGATATGATCCAGTTGATCCGCGCCTACGAGGCAGGCAAGCGTGTTAAGCACTATCGTGTTGCAACGATCGACGTGGCGGTTGTACCGTCGCAGGAGACTCGCACTGCAGCCCACAATGCGGCAGGATTATTCGCTGTCTCGGCAAAGGGTGGTGTGAGCAGCTTCACCGATGCTGTTGCTGCGGCATCTGTGTCGTCTCATAAGGCTGATTTGATCGCTGCGACACGTTCTATAGCCGCTGTCGAGGGTTCGCAGGAGGTTGCGCGTTGGGCGCAGCGTGCGACGCTAGGCGATGTGTCGGAGATCTTCAAGGTCGACAATGGCTACTTGGTGGCTATGCTGACTGCGACAAACGATGCGGAGTACCGCACTATCGCAGAGGTTGAGACATCAATCAAGCGTGCGATTATGCAGAAGAAGAAGTTTGAGATGTTGAAGTCGCAGTTGAGCGGCTCTACAATAGAGCAGATGGTCGCTAGCGTCGATGGCACTAGTGGCGAGTTCGAGAACGCCACATACTCGTCATACTATGTGGCAGGTATTGGTGTTGAGCCACGCGTTATCGGTGCTATATCGAGCAGCGACAAGGGTGTTGTTTCGCCAGCTGTCGAGGGTAACACAGCTCTATTCTTCTTCGTCGTAGACGAGGTGACTGAGAGCGAGGAGCAGTTGTCGGCAGAGTCTGTTAAGGTGAGCGGAGTCACAGCGCAGCAGCAGCTGTTGCAGCAGGGTCTATTCAATGCGTTGGAGTCGATGGGCAAGACAAAGGATATGCGAGGTGCAACGTTGTAGTTGATCGCCTAGGGTAGTAACCTGAGTTTTGGATAGCAGGTTTTAGGATCGGGTAGCTTCGGCTGCCCGATTTTTTTTGTAGTTAGTTGCGGGAGAGGGAGATCGCGCCAGAGGTTATGTTTGGCTGTCGTTGTGGCGCGAAAATTTGCCGATTAGTCCTATTTGTCCACTCCGCTAAATATTTTCACAATTATATGTAGCGAAAAATTTTGAAATGATATATTTTATTTCTAACTTTACTAAACGCAAAAAAAGAGTTATTAACTATAAGTGGGGGGATGATCTCTCACGATGAAAAACAGGTTAGCTATGGCGGAAGATATGATGAGATATGGCGACAATGATCTTGCGGATTTCCGCAAGCTGATCGTAGAGAAGATCGCGAGCGCAAAGGAGGATTATGAGTTGCTACGTGCGACATTGACCCACACTGCGGGCAACGGTACGGAGGATACATCACCAACATTCAAGGTGTTGGAGGAGGGTGCTACAACCCTTTCGAAGGAGGAGAGCGCACGTCTGGCGGCGCATCAGCTCAAGTTTATTCGTAACCTTGAGATGGCACTGATTAGGATCGAGAACAAGACCTACGGAATCTGCAAGACTACGGGCAGGCTGATACCAAAGGAGCGCCTTATGCGTGTACCACACGCTACGGAGTGTATAGAAGCAAAAGAGGGACGACGTTAGTCATCCCTCTTTTTTGTGTTTTACCCTGCTTGCTCTAGATTATCTTCTCGAGTTTTGCGAGGTTGTTAGCTACCTCCTCTTCTGAGACGACGTAGTTCTGCATCTCGCCCGATAGGTAGGCGTCGAACGATGTCATATCGATCAATCCGTGACCAGAGAGGTTGAAGAGGATAACCTTCTCCTCGCCGCTCTCGATGCACGCCTTCGCCTCTGTGATTGCTGCAGCTATGGCGTGGCACGACTCTGGCGCAGGGATGATTCCCTCGGTGCGCGCGAATAGTGTACCTGCCTCGAAACTCTCGATCTGCTTGATGTCGACCGCCTCGATGAGTCCATCCTTTAGGAGCTGCGACGCGATGACACCAGCGCCGTGATAGCGCAGACCACCTGCGTGGACACTTGGTGGTTGGAAGTTGTGTCCGAGCGTAAACATCGGTAGCAGAGGTGTGTAGCCAGCCTCGTCGCCGAAGTCATACTGGAATATACCCTTCGTGAGCTTTGGACACGACGCAGGCTCTGCTGCGATGAAACGTGTCTTTTTGCCCTCCTTTATGTTGTTGCGTAGGAATGGGAACGCGCAACCGCCGAAGTTGGAACCTCCGCCGAAGCAGCCGATTACGACGTCGGGGTACTCGCCAGCCATCTCCATCTGCTTGATAGCCTCCTGTCCGATCACCGTCTGGTGAAGCGTCACGTGGTTGAGCACCGATCCGAGTGTGTACTTGCAGTTTGGCGTGCTCATCGCGAGCTCCACAGCCTCCGAGATCGCTGTGCCCAACGAACCAGGGTAGTTGGGGTTCTCGGTGAGGATTGCGCGTCCTGCCTTAGTCGACATAGATGGCGAGGGGATGCACTGAGCACCGAAAGTCTGCATAATCGAGCGGCGATATGGCTTCTGCTCGTAGCTCACCTTCACCATATATACTGCTAGCTCCAACCCAAATGTCTTTGCCGCATATGAGAGTGCTGCGCCCCACTGACCTGCACCTGTCTCCGTCGTGATGTTTGTGATACCCTCCTTCTTGCAGTAGTATGCCTGCGCAAGGGCAGAGTTGATCTTGTGAGATCCGATTGGGCTGACGCTCTCGTTCTTGAAGTAGATGTGGGCTGGTGTACCGAGTGCCTCCTCAAGATCGTAGGCTCTAACTAGAGGCGTGCAACGATAGTTCTTGTAGAGGTTGCGTACCTCCTCAGGTATGTCGATGAATGCATCTGTCTGGTTCATCTCCTGGTGGCATAGCTCCTTGGCGAAGATAGGGTAGAGGTCGCTCGCTTTGAGTGGCTCCTTCGTCCCTGGATTGAGTGGCAACATCGGCTTGTTGGGCATATCTGCCATAATGTTGTACCACTGTGTAGGTATCTCACTCTCGGGCAAGATAAATCTCTTTGTACGGCTCATTTTATATTGTTAGTTTAAGTGAATTGTTGTTCATCTCTAAATGGAACATATACAAAGATATAATTTTATTGGTGCAAATCCAAATTTATACCCCCCTATTTTCCCCAGCATTTTTTCGAGGATGCAAACGAAAAATGAGGCTGTCCAAAATCACAATAGTGATTGAGGATAGCCTTTTTTTTTGTATTAATCTCAGAGAACCTCTTCGAAATTACGATTTATAGAGGCGAAATAACCCTCCTATGCCATATAA
>JBCQTK010000015.1:0-37466 GCA_047178665.1 Rikenellaceae bacterium
GCCAAGTTTTTCTTCTAAGATACTGAAAATTAGGGGCTTTTGCAAATATTCACAGGTGTTTATTTGTTGATTATCAATTGGTTATGTGTCACTTGTTTGTTTTTGTCGGGTAGTTAGCTCAGGGAGTTGGGAGCAGGCGTTCAGCCTCTCACAGGAGGAGGGTCAGGTATATGTCTATTTTGAACTATTTATGCTAAAGCTCATAGACGTGTATGAGAGCAAAGGGAAAACGGAGGTACTAAAGAACCTGGCTCTTGTTCAGTTTAAAAACACGATTGATCTGAATGACAGGTATATGTGGGATGACTCTAATACACACTACAATACGGAGGCTTCGAAATTCAACTCTTTGCTGGATCAATTTGTAACCTACCTAGATATAAGTGGCGACAGAGAGTTCGCAATTCAAATTATTCGATTTGTCAAGCCTATCGTTGTACCACTGCCCGACACAACAGGCAATGGTTCGGGGGTCAGACTCAGCACACAACCCCAAGATGACATAAAGAAGAAATTAGGATTATAAACCAACAACCAATATTATGAAGAATAAAATCATAGCCCTAAACAGAATGTACAATGGCGAGTACCTTGAGCTAGGAAACCTCGGACACGAGGTGATAAACCTCTACAAGAGCGACAACGGCAACGATTATCTATATCTTCAATACTCTGGCAAGTTCAGCGCGAACCTTAGGGGGCAGTTTGGTTGTGTGTTGTTGGTGCGAGGTGTTGGCAAGAGGCGGTTGGAGATAATCGGCAAGGCGGAGCAGATCGAAGATATATACGGCGTAGAGGATCAAAAGGAGTATATCAAAAAGGAGAAGATAACATATGCGGGTGTCGCTCTCGATGAGATATTCAGATCCAACGACACGCAGCAGGAGACATTCATCACCTTCAAAGCCAAGACCGTGCGACCGATAAAGCCGCTCTACATTCAGTATGGAGGTGATGCAACGGATGGCGACACCATCGTGCTGCACGAGACAAATCAAGCCAAGACATCGCTCAAGCAGTATATAACAGAGCAGAGCGCAATAGATTACAAGAGTCTACTAAAAATAATTGACGACAAAGAGCTGTGGGACTCAGGCATTGAGTGCGTAGACGCCTCCAAAGGGGCGCAACTCAAAGAGACGATGTTCGATATATGCGGCATATCTTACTCTGAGCTGGCATATTCGCACGCACTATATCACTTTTTGAGTAGCGATACTGAGTTTGCAGAGGCATTTGTGGTCGATGTATTGGGCATAAAAGAGGGTCTCACTGGCAACTATAAGGTCTACCGTGAGTGGCACAACATAGATCTCTTTATCGAGGATGAGAAGAGGGCGATCATCATCGAGAACAAGATAAAATCATCTATCAACGGAGTATTTACAGATGTCGCCAAGACCCAAAAGGATAGTCAGTTAGACCGCTATATTGAGACGGTCGAGAGAGTCTGCAAGGGCAAAGATATACACCCATTCCTACTAGCCCCCAACTACAACAAAATCGACATTAGCGACTACAACCACAAAAAACAATATAGACATCTATACTACAGAGATCTGTACGAATTTATGAAGTCCTACAAAGCATACTCGAGCGATCCGCACTTCCGTGATTTCACAGATGCACAGGAACGCCACACAGCCGAGTACGACAACGAACTATACTACACGATGAGCACGCTATTCCTAAAACGAATTGAGGAGAAGCGTGCCCATCTGTAAGTATATCACCGCAGGTTAGCTTTGGTTACTCTCCTGCGACTCTCATTATGTCCTTAACCTCGTGGCGTTGAGTTGGTTTTGCGTGGTCGCCCTCCTCAAATCCATAGGTGATGATCGACGCTACAGTCTCGCCCTCGGGAAGCCCAACGATCTCTGAGATCGCAGCGTCGTCGATGATTCCAAATATACAGGTTCCGACACCCTTGGCGTGTGCTGCCAAGCAGAATGTCTGGCACGCGATACCTGCGTCAAACATCTCCCACTGTGTGCTCATTTTGCTCGATGCTGGCTTGTCGTCGCCAAGTGTGCCGCTCTTGCCCTTAACGTAGCTCAAAACCATCACCCCCTGCGCATTCTTCAGCGTATTCATATTATATGCAAAGCCATTAACACCTCGCTCGTAGATCTCACGGATCATAGCGTCGTTGTCGACAACGGTGTAGCGTGCCACCTGAAAATTTGCCCACGATGGAGCCCAACGGCTAAGCTCTACTATCTCGCCCATCAACTCGCGGCTTACCTTCTCGTTTTTGTACTTACGAACGCTTCTGCGTCCTTTGATCATCTCGATTGCATTCATTGTTTTTTATCTTCTAAATTTATACTGTATCTCTTTTGTGCAAAGATAGTGCGAAATTTATGTCTCTACGTTGTACGATTAATAGAAAATTAGGTACGAATATCAGAAAACACAAATAAATACTCGCTCAAAGTGATCGTCGACCGACTAAACTTCGACGATAGTAGCCACATCTCGAAGTGTTTCAGACGCCACGGCAGTGTGTCGATCAAGTTGTTTAAGCTCAATCTGCACATCCGCCAGGGGGTACTCTACTTGTTATCGAGAGCGGAAATCACGCCCGAAATCACTACTCCTCGTCCCCGTCGTGCTCGTGCTCATCTGCATCGTCTGTGATTGCGATGGAGCGTGCTACATAGCTCTCGTTGCCCGATGTATCGTAGCAGTAGACCATAATGTGGTAGTCGCCATAGGCAGCTAATTCAGGGATCTCGACGTGAATATGCTGGTGTGAGTTTCTGAGCCCCGAGACATCAATACCAAGCTCCTCCGATGTCATATTGTAGTAGAAGGCACTCTCTGTGTCCGTGTTGTAGTTGTCGTCGTGATCGTGATCTGTATCCGCTTCGGTGTCCGTATCAGTATGGGTGTCTGTATCGCCATCCGTGTCGTGAGTGTGACCATTGAACGCATTGTGCACATTGATCTTGAACGATGCAAGAGCTACGTCGTCGCTCAAATCCATCTCTACACATATCTCGGAACCAGGCAAAAACTCCTCGACATCTTCTGGCTCAGTAAGCTCGATTACTGGCTTTGTGGTATCTCCATCCTTCTCGCACGACACTAAAACTGATGTTGAAAATAGTAGCGCTGCTACTGCAAAAATTGTTGTTGTATTCATAATTCAAATGGTATTTTAATTGATAATTGAAAATTTCTCCCAATTTCGGGGATCTCCACCGTTCGATAGTAACTCAGGTGGTTTAAATATTTAGTATTAAAAACATTATCTGCCGACACTACCGCAGTAGCGCCCTCGGAGATAAATGGCAATGCGACGACCGCACGAAAACCAAAGAGGTTTGCCCCAGGTGTCGGAGATTCGTTGCGACCTACACTGTTTTGGTCGGACACCATCTCCCACTCTGCAGCGAGTGTAAACGCCCCTTTTTGCCACGAGATCTCATTTCGCATAGTTGTTGGCGGTGTGAATGTAATGGATATTCTCTCATCAACATTATAAGAGTAGGTGTACTCCACACTCGCCCGATAGTGCCACTGCCTAGAGAGATTGATCGAGGCTGCGACCTCGCCGCCAGCGAAAAAAGCCTCGCTCTGTGTGTAGCGATACACCTGTCCTGCGTGGGGCAACACCGACCACTCTAGGGTTGGTTGCAGATAGATATACGAGGCGTACCAACTGACGTAGGGCGAGAGCGACAACGAGATCTTGTCGTTTGAGAATTCGTAGCCCAAATCTGCCTGCCAACCTCGCTCAGAGTCGAGCGTGGGATCTCCTTGCTCGTGCCTAAATGAGCTATGGTGCACACCATTAGCGACCAACTCGTTTGCGTTGGGGAGTCGGAAACTACGCCCTACATTTGCTCTGAGGGTGCTTCGTGGATTGACGCTCCACACTCCGCCCAACGATAGCGAGTAGTCGCCAAAGCCTCGATTGAGTTTGTAGCTTCGCATCTCATTCGCCTCGACCACACTGTCGTCATAATCCTGAGAGTATAGATAATCGACAAGGTACTCATCACGATACTCATCGACCGATATTTTACCAAAGTCGTAGCGAACACCACCACTGAGGCGAAATTTATCACACACCTCATAATCCGCAACCCACGCAACGCCCGTTGTAAATCGTCGATAGGATGGAATCAGAAACGAGTATCCACCAATCTGATTATCTTGATACGCCACACTCCACGCCACCTCGCTACTCACTCTTTGCGAATGGGCTATGTGAACCTTCGCGTCGGAGCTGTAGTTTTGCAGCGCAAGGAGTATCTCCAGATCGGGGTCAACGTCGGGTGCCGTCTGAGTTGAGTAGTGTGTGTGAAACTCACTCCTCTCCTCTCGATGGTTGTTCTGGAATCCCAAGTCCCAACTTGCCCAACCTCCGCTCCACCAATATTTATTGAGAGACGAGATCTTGAAGTGGTTCACAGTACTATATGGCAGATCTACATCTCGCAGATTGCCATCGTCGTAGACCCTCGATGGTTCGGGTACTCCGTGAGCTCCAGGGTAAAATCCAGCTTTCTGATAGGCATTACTCAACGATATGGCAGATGAGAAATTAGACCCTCCATATCTCGCATAAAGCGATGACGAACGCTCTTTTCCTGCCGTGTTGTTGACTCGACCATCAGTAATAGGCATAATCTGAGTAAGGTAGACCACATTATCTGTCGGTACAGCAAAGTCCGAAAAGTGTTGTTCGGAGTAGCGAGCCTTAACAAACCATCCTCCCCTCTTAACCCCCATCATAAGCGAGCCACCCAACAGACCATTAACCGACCGACCAATAAGATCGACCTCGCCAAAGAGAGCATCAGAGCTGAGCAATGAGGGTTGCAGAATCTCCACAACACCACCCATCGCGTCGCTACCAAATAGCAACGAAGATGACCCCTTGCGGATGTTAACCCGCTCGATATTGAAGGCATCAATCTCCAAGCCGTGGTCTGCGCCCCACTGCTGCCCCTCCTGCTTTATACCCCCCTCGACGACACTTACGCGGTTGAATCCCATACCTCGTATCATCGGTTTTGAGAAGCCAGAACCTACGCTCATTGACTGCACACCAGGGATATACTCCAAGCTCTGCATCACGTTGCCTGAGAAGTGCTTGACAATGTCCTCTCTCTCAACTATTGCAACAGAGAGTGGATTTATCCTCTGTTCCTGCCTCTGAAGATTACCAGCAACGACAACCTCGTCTATCGTTTTGTGAAATAAGCTATCACTATTTTGCGCAAAAGTGAACGCAGTAACAGACAATGTTACTATGCACAAAATAAATTTCAATCGCATATCTATAATATTAAATGTGTATAGAGAGTGGGTCTATCCTCTCGTTCGAGGTTAGACGCACAAATTATATAACAATTAAACTATAGGTTGCGGAGGTGCACGCGATGTGCCTGCTAAAATTCGGACTTTGACATCTTTTGGGTTGTACCCAACTAGAAAGGTCGATAATAGAACAACAACGAATGTTACTACTACTTCGCCGGCTCTATCAAAAAATGATAATTCAAAATTACAGATCTTGCAATCGAGACTATTGTGAGCCTCACCACTACAACTGTCTGAGGAGTGTTCGCAAAAGCAAGCAGAGTGGATACAGATGTGCACAGAGCTGCCAATCAGCAATGTCGCCATTACCAATAACATAAACAGCGAAACTAATCTGACTAACGTTCTCCTATTCAACTTACTCTTACTTATTGTAATTTTTATCGGCTACAAATATAGTACATTATTAGTCACATTACGAATATTATTGATAATTATTTACTCTCTACAACTAAAAATCGAGCACCACGCTCAAGACGCACAGCACACAACAAGTTGTGCGTGAGAAAGTTCGTTTCTTCTACCTATATTTCATTGTATTGTGACGTTGTAACACTGCTCATATCACACCTACACATCCTCACAAACGAATCTGCAGTATGCGTCTCTCAAGCTCATCCTTGGGGACTATGGTTTTATTCTTGACCTTCGTTTTGTAGGTGTATATGGTGTTGATAGATAGATCTAAGAATTTGGCAATCTGCTCGTTGTCGGTTACACCTAGACGCATCAGCGCAAAAATCCTGACCTCTGTAGGGAGCTCCGTGTTGTCGTCGACTATGATTTGGTCGTCGGCGAGGAATAGCTTGTTATACTCTACGATAAAGTTGGGGAAGAGACGCAAAAAGGCGTGGTCAAAGTCGGAGAAAAAACTCTCTCGCTCTCGCTTAATGTTGAGATCCTTATAGAGATATTGCAAGTCGTCGTATAGCCTATTTTTCACCTTCACCTCGATTTTCTTCATTAAGGCATCGAGACTTTTAATGTGGTTGCGCGTCTTTTGCAGCGACTCTATAATATAATGCTCCTTGATACCATTTGTCTCCTTTAACTCTCTGTTAATGAGCGAGATCTTCTTTAGTTGGCGCTCAATGATCCGTTTTGACTGATGGACACTGTGTAGGTTCTGTCGAGCCATCACACCAAATATAATCGCAAGCACACCGAGTAGTGTTGTGAGCAATAGAAAAACATACAAAACATTTCGCTGGCGACTTATCGTTGCAATCTTCTCGCGATTCATTATCGGGAGGAGTGTCCCGATCTCAAGATTACGGTGACGTGCATTGTAAAATATAGCATCCTCAAATGCTACATCTATCACCACCATATATTGCAATTCACACCGAGCACTAAAACGTCAGTGAGGGCAAAATCGCCTCTACAGGACACTTCAGAAGGCAGCTTCCGCAGTCGTCACAGCGCTCCGACAGCACGCTATATTTACCATTGTCGGCAAGTGATATGGCGTCGAACGAACAGGTTTCGTGACACACTCCGCACGCTACACATCTATCGTGATCTATGCGTACACCAGCGGGATTATAGGTTGCTCCACCAAATGCAAAACGCGTGCGGAGGAGTTTATGGCTGCGGTGAATCTTCGCAAAGTCGTAGTCGAATATCTCGCCTTTGGCTTTGTGAATCACGAAGTTACCCTCCGCCATAGCTGGGTATGACGCAATATCTCGCGCCGCAACTTCGAGCATTGGGTTACTCTCTGCCTTCTCGATTATCACTTCGGGGGCAACGTAGCAAACCTCACCAATCAGGCGAAATGAGTAACCTGGAGCAAAGATAGGCTCTGCACCAACATCGTCGTGGTTGAGTATGCCCCCACCGTAGTGTCCGCAGATGGTGACACGTCCGCTCTCACGGAGCTGTCTGCCATAGGGTTTGTTGCTCATTGTGCGGAAGTAGATACCATCGTCGTCATAGCCATTGAGATGTGCTATGCGAGAGTGCACCTCGTCGCCAACGATGGTTGAGAATGTTAGCAACCCGATTTTGTCGGCATATTCGTAGATCTCTGATATTTTCATAACCTATTGATATTTACAGTATTAATAAATTCATCACCCTTTTTATTGTTCGGCTTTGTTAGGAGCGACACCGTTACATATACGATAAACGACGACACTATTCCGACAATAGCCTGCTTGGTCGACGCTATATCCCACGCTGTAGGCAGGTTTACCCCAACCGCGACCAATAGATTGTATAACGAGAATATCAGTCCAAATATCATCGAGGCAAACGACCCATCCGCTGTTCCTCTGCGCCACACAAATCCCAATACCAGCGGCACAAAGACACCAGTCGCGATGAAGTCCGCACCGATCCACGAGATCATTATGACCGATTGAATACTCACGCCAATAAATAGTGCGACAGCTCCGACAAGTAGCGTTGACAATCGACCAATAGTCACATATTTTTGGGGCGACGCGTTGGGATTGACATACTTTTGATAGAGATCTACGGTGAGCGTAAGCGCGCCTGTGTTGAGCATCGAATCCATCGTACTCATTATCGCCGAGCAGAGACCAACGAAGATCACGCCTCTAATAATATCGCTATCGAGACCCACGAGGAGTGCCGAAACAATGCCCCCATCGGGCAACTCGTCGAAGAGTGGCAGGGCGAGCATACCTGTCAGCGTAACAATCAGATAGAGCGGTATAAACACAAAGAAACTAATCGACATCATACTGCGTGCAGCACGTGGTGTTCGAGCCGCCGATATGCGCTGCCACACGTTTGCCTGAATCATCCACGACGTACCGAATGTAACGACAAAGGCGAGGTTGCTACCGATATTATGGAAGAGATCTGTGTAACTCGGAATATCACGAGCCTCAGTTGCGACGAGCATCTCACCAAACCCTCCCGAACGATTGTAGGCAAGGAAGAACAAGAAAAATGTCGAAAAGAGAAAGAACACAAACTGAAGCAGGTCGGTCAGCACAACGCCCCTGAAACCGCCAAAAAGGGAGTAAAATATCACCATCAGAGTACCTATCACCGCACCCCAAACATACCCCACTCCCAACAGCGTATCGAGCAGTCGCCCGACCACAATCACCTGAACAGCAGCACCAATAGTCATAAAGACCAAGATAAAGATGGTGAGCATAAGCGAGCTACGACCATCATATCTCTTCTCAATTAGTTCGGGTTGGCTGAGTGTGTTGACTCTGCGGATGCCAGCAGCAAACACAAACATCAAGGCGGTGGACAACAGCACAGGAACGCCATAGATCCAGAAGGTGCTGATGCCCTCTACGTAGGCTTGATCTACGAGGTCGATAGCCGAACCACCGCCCCACCACGAGGCGATAAAGGTGATGGCGAGCAACCACGCAGGGAGCTGCCGAGAGGCTAAAAAGTACGCCTCACTACTGTTGCTCGCTCGATTGCGGTAGCCGATGTAGCTAACCACCGCCGTGTAAATTATAAGTAGTACAAATAGTACTACACCTTCTCTGTTATCCATATATTTATAGTTGACGCATTTTCTGGAGATATTGACTATAAAGATAGTCTATAAATATTGAAAAAACAAGTGGGCACTTCGGCGAAAGATGGTTACTTAAAGGTAACTATTGCTGATTAACAACAGTTTAGAGACTGAACATTTATAATTTCTCCACCCTATTTATATACATTTGTGGCACATACAAAACGAATTATAGTATATTAAGGTCAAAAGCGGCTCAAGGTCATTGCGACTGAGCAGCTTTCAACCTATATAGATCATCCGATGTGGTTGCGCGCCGCAGCAACACCATCGTCGAAGCTGCCGCCGAAGCCATTGCCCGTAATGGGGAGAATCTCAGCTTTCACCTCCATCTGCATATAGTTGCAGACACCCTTCACGTCGGCTCCCGTAACCTCCGAAACTGCCGAAGAGAGGATGTAGATACGCCTAGGGGAGTAGCTCTCATCTAGCTTCTTGATTGCGTTTTCCAACTTTGTGACGTCTCCCATAACCACCTCATTCTCAGAGAGCCCTGTCGTGAAGAGGCGGTCGCTAACATCTACGCCCCTCATCATCATCGTCTTCATTAAGTAGGCTGTAGTGCCTGCTGTGCCATACTCAAGAACTAAGTCGTTGCTCTCTTCGAGGAGAGTCCACAGTAGCCCCATCCTGTATGATGGTTGGGGCAGATCGACTGAGTTTGACTGCTGCCCTCTCTTTTCCCCTGCGAACTTCATCTTCAAACGTTGCAGCAGCATAGCGCCCATACTGGGCAGAGGCGCAAATGGTGCAGCAGCTTTTTGGACACTCTCCCATCCGTGATCGTCGCCCTTCCCCCTGAAGTGGCAGGTTTGAACCACACGCACCGGGACTCCGTACCGCGCCTCTGCGTCGAGCGCGACGGCAGTGTAATCCTCGCCCGTAATCTCCACGACGCAAGTTGTCACCAAGAAGAGCGATTGGGGTCTACTCTGAGTCATCACCTTGTCGATCATCTCCGCAACCCTATCGGCACATCCAAAAGTCACATCTCCGCTATCGAGCACAAACGAGTGGCAACTCTTCGTGTTGGCTCTCATCCCGAGTGTAGCCACAGTATAATATGTACACTCCTCCGTGCCAATTACTATCATCGCCGCACCATCTATCATCGCAATTGCCTTTGCCGCTCCCGATAGTGGGCAACGCATCTCGGCGTCCGTAACGCCTAAAATTTCACTACTATTCATCTGTCGTTCTTCTGATTACTTCGTTTGCCAAATCGTTATATATACCCACCATCTCGGAGTCAGTCACGGACTCGAAAACTGTTCCACCTGCATTCTCTGCTGTTTGAATATCTCCGCAGCGAGGGATCTGCTTCACTATCTCGGTCTGCATCTCCTCGCACGCTTTCTCGACTATCTCTAATTCATTCTCGATGTTTTTTGAGTTGAGAATGACACCAGAGAACTTCGCATAAGAGCGTTTCTCAAACGCCTTGATTGCTCGCGAGATATTGTCGGCAGCGTATAGTGCCATCATCTCGCCCGACGAGACGATAAACACCTCCTTGGCATAACCATCGCGGATCGGCATTGCAAAACCTCCGCAGACGACATCGCCCAAGACGTCATATATCACAATATCAGGCTTGTAGGTCTCAAACGCTCGTAGCTCCGCCAACCTCTCGAAGGCTGAGATAATACCACGACCAGCACAACCGATTCCTGGCGTTGGACCTCCTGACTCCACACACAACACCCCTGCGAAGCCCTCGAACACGACATCGTCGAGCGAGAGCTTGTCGCCCCGATCTTTAATCTGCTCCAGCACCGTTGGTATTCTCTCTCCACTCATTAGATTTTTGGTTGAGTCCGCCTTTGGATCGCAGCCGATCTGCATAACTTTGTAGCCCATCAGTGCGAGTGCTGCCGATAGGTTTGATGTGGTGGTAGATTTTCCGATTCCACCCTTTCCGTAGATTGCTATTTTTCTCATTGTCCGAATTGTCCTAATTGTTTTAGTTGTTTGATATTGCAAAGGTAGGTGATAATTTGCATCTCAATACAATTGGATAATGAGCAAAGTTGTAGAATTTGGGAATAAGTACTATATTTGCACTATGAACAGGTTAAAGATAGAGCAGTTCGAGGTGTGGCGTGGTGATAACTTCATCTCCTCGACAACGATATTCTACTGCACAGCTGGGTCGGCAAAGATTCTGCTCAATGGTGTTGCTCACGATTTTGGTGCGGCAACAAACTTTATTATTTTGGACTCTGCACACCTTCTATTTGTGGAGTGCAGCGACGACTTCAGGTGCACAACTATCACCTTCGGAGGCAAGACGTTCAACCGCATCTATACCCATATGGATAGCTCGATCGTCACTCGTCTCTGTTCGAGCGCACCCGACATAGCCGCATTGTCGGGATATAGAGCATCAAACCTTACGCTCGAAAAGATTCTACTCATAAATGAGAGCGACTCGGAGTATCGAGACACGATGATGCGAAGTCAGGTGATGTGCTATATATATGAGAGCTACGACCTCATAAGCCGCACGATAGAGCAGACGACAGAGGATCACACCTCGATCGTAAACAACATAACAAGCCGCTTTTTGATTCTCTGCAAAGAGCATCACACCCTACACCGAGAGATAGAGTTCTACGCTAGAGAGCTTGCAATCTCGCGCAGATACCTCCATACGGTTGTGGTGGAGAAACTCCACGCCTCGCCCAAGGAGGTTATAGATGGCTTTGCGATATCGAGTGCCAAGCGTCTGCTCCTCACGACAACGATGAGTGCCGTTCAGATCGCCGACGAGCTGAACTTCTCCGACAGCTCAGCGTTCGGACAATTCTTCAAACGCATAATTAAGATGTCGCCCTCACAATTTAGGAAAAAACACGCTTAGAAGAGGGTTATTCGTCCTCTACGCAGAATGCCGCTCCTCCTGCTCACTATCGAGACACCAAAGGCAACTAAAAGAGAGTGTCTCCTACTACATAAAAATGTGGGGGAGACACTCTCTTATTCGCGAATACATTACACACTACTCCATCTCGCCGTATAGCTTGGCGTGATCGGGCACGAAACTATCGTACATCGCCTTGTGCTGTAGCTTCAATCTCTCCGCAACCTTTGGATATTTGTCGATCAAGTTTGTCGTCTCGCCAGGGTCGTTGCGCAGGTCATAAAGCTCATAGTCATTTGTGCCGAAGTCGGTCATAAATTTATGCTTTGTCTCGGGCTGTCGTCCAGGGATCAGCAGCTTCCACCTTGAGTCGCGCACCGCCACAAAGTCCGACATAAGGTTCTTACCTGGGATCTCGACGTGCATATAGCTATACTCTTTGCGGGCGCTCTTAGTACTCTTCGAGAAGAAGAACTTGCTCTGGTCGACACCATCAATCACCACATCTGATGGGATCTCAAACCCACACACAGACGCAAAAGTGGGCATAAAGTCGATCGTCGCCATAAGTCCATCCTTGCGCACTCCCTCGGCTGTGTGTCCTCTCCAGCTGATGATGCAGGGTGTCTTTGCACCACCCTCATACGCCGAGCCTTTGCCGTCGCGCAATACGCCTGGTGTGCCCCAGTAGATCTGACCAGGAGCGTAGTACTTAGCTGTGTATGAACGATATGTATATTGACACCAAGGTCCATTATCTGTCATATATATAATTATAGTGTCGTCGCGCAACCCCAACTCGTCGAGCTTAGCAATGAGTCGTCCGATCTCAGTATCGAGTTCATAGAGTGCATCGCCATAGAGGCTGCCGTGGGTGGTACCACTATACTCCTTCGAGACACCAACTCGAGAGTGCAGCATCGTGTGAGCTACGTAGAGCAGGAATGGCGAATCATCGCTACGACGATTCTCAAGATAGTCGATCGCCTTGTCGGTGTATAGCTTCGAGAAGATGCTCATATCCTTCACCATCACATCCATCTCGCGGTTGTCGTACATCTGCGCTTTGCCGCCGTCGTTTGCGCCGAGCGTACCATAGTAGTAGTCGAAACCTTGGTCGTTTGGTACACGCCCCTCTATTGGTTTGCGGTTCGACACATCCCACTTACCTATAGCGGCAGTCTGGTACCCCACCCCCTGCAACAGCTCTGCAAAGGTGGTCTCGTCGGCAGGCATATCAAACCCACCACTACGCAGCGGATAGCGCCCTGTCAGCAGAGCCGAGCGCGAAGCACCGCTCACGTGTTGCGCATAACACTCAGTAAATAGCGATCCCTCCTCAGCAAGTCTGTTCAACGTGGGGGTTTTGTGACAGGTGTTACCCATACACTCAAGGTCGCCATAGCCCTGATCGTCTGTAAAAATAATTAGGATGTTGGGTCTCTCCCCCTGAGGGGCAGCCACCACCGACGAAGCTAGAGGCAGCATCGCAACTACACCCATAGTTCTGCGTAGATTGTTACAATTTCTCATTCTGAATTAATAGTTTTTCGGTTATTGCGTAAAATAGGCTATATTATATTTGACAACAAAGTTAACACTTTTTCTAAAAAAACCAATGACTCATCGCAATTAACACTGAGATACTATGGGAGAGAGTGTGTGAGTACCACTCCAGAAATAACCACCCACATCTCCCACAACATCAATAAGTTAACCTAAACAAGCACTAGTATGATGGTCTATTTATCCTATAGTTTGACCAATAAAAACACTACATTTATATAATTTTATCATACTTTTGTGTAAGAATTTATAACAACCAACACTAAAAGTAAAACCAAAACTATGAGACAGAAATTACTCTACATTTCGAAAGTAGCACTGGGTGGAGCGGCACGGAGGCTTGTTCTGCTGACAGCGCTAATTGTATCTCTGGGCTGCATCCTGTCGCCACAGGTTGCCTACTCCCAGAGAGTGATCTACGAACACCGCGGAGTTGTTCGCGACCAGAGCGGCGAGCCACTCGTCGGTGTGACAATCTTCGAAGAGGAGAGCTCACGAGGCACAGCGACCGACCTCGACGGAGAGTACACAATTCGCCTAACCAAGGAGGAGGCTACACTTACTTATAGTTTTATAGGCTACACGGCATATTCGAAGTTCTCGAATTCGTCGAAACCTGTCTCGATTACGATGCACGACAGCCACACAGAGATAGAGGATGTTGTAGTGATCGGCTACGGCTCGGTCAAGCGAAGCGATTTGACGGGCTCTGTCGTCTCTGTAGGCGAGGAGATCTTCGAGGATCGACAGGTTCTATCGTTGGAGGATGCGTTGAAGGGTCAGGTTGCCGGTGTTAGCGTCCTCGAGACCGATGGCGAGCCAGGCTCGACTATGGCGATTAGTATCCGCGGTGTGGGATCTGCCAACGCCTCGAACAATCCACTATATGTGATTGATGGTGTGACGATGGAGTATGAGGATGTGATAATCAGCCCAGGCGAGATCGAGAGCATCGACATTTTGAAGGATGCGAGCTCTACAGCTATCTATGGTTCACAGGGTGCTAATGGAGTTGTCATCATCACAACTAAGGGAGCTAAGAGCGGCAGAACACAGGTCAGCTACTCAGGTAGCTACACTATTCAGACACCGATGCGTCTATACGATATGATGAACTCGCAGGAGTATGCGCGTTGGACATTGTGGGGTCAAGCCGCCGAGAAGGGAGACCAGACGACATTTGTCGACAGCGACGGCTACGAGTTCAGCTACGCCAACGGAGAGGGGTCGAACACTGCCTGGACAAATGCGATGGATGTTATCAACGGCATAAACACCACCGACACCGACTGGCAGAGTGAGATACTACAAAATTCTGTCCTTCAGGATCATAAGGTGACTATCTCGGGCAGCGACGATAAGAGTAAATTTGCCATCACAGGATCATACTTCACCCAAACTGGTATCATCTCGTTGAGTGCGACAGATCGCTACACGGTGCGAGCAAATGCGGAGCGCAAGATCTACTCGTGGCTCACCGCAGGTGTTAATGTACAGGGAAGTATTCAGGAGGGTAACAAGGTTGCGATAGGTTTTGTGCGCTCTCTGCTCAAGCGAGAGCCTACACGCGAAGTCGACAGCTACAATGATAGATACGAATTGGAGGAGACGACACAGTCGTCCGACAACTATGAAGATATGAGTTATTCAAAAAGCGTTTATAAGAATACCTCTGCAACTCTTAAGGGTTGGGTTGAGATGAAGTTCTCACCAACAGTTAAGCTCAATGTATCGGGCAGTTACGGGCTCAACACACAGAAAAATGAGAGCTATAACCCTGCGAGCCTCTCGAGCAACGGTGGCGACGCCACAGCGCAGACCATTGAGCGCATAAGCTATCTCAACGACAACCTGCTTTACATCACACCCAAGGCATTTGGCGACCACACGATCGACGCCTTGGTGGGTCTCTCGTTCAACGGACGTTCGGACTATCAGCTCAAGGCGGAGAACGAGGAGTTTGAGATCGAGGATTTGAGCTACTATAATTTGAGTATGGGTAATTTGCCGACTATGGCGACCAACAGCTACACCTACTCACTTCTAGCCTCATCTTTTGCGCGTGCCAACTACAACTACAAGGGGCGCTATCTCTTCACAGCAACAGTACGTGCCGACGGCTCGACGAAGTTTGGTTCGGACAATAAGTGGGGTTTCTTCCCCTCTGCGGCGTTTGCGTGGCGCATCAACGACGAGCCATTTATGAAGAACTTCAAGCGTGTGTCGAATCTGAAGTATCGTATGTCGTATGGTATAAGCGGAAACCAGGGAATAGGAAGTTACCGCACGTTGGCGACAATCTCGTCGTCAATCTATCCGCTCGATGGCGAGACAGTCGGTATGTCGATGTTGGTCGATCGTCCTGAGAACGACGAACTGAAGTGGGAGACCTCGCGTCAGTATGACATTGGAGTCGACGTAGGACTCTTCAAGAATAGGTTGACCGCTACATTCGACGTATATTACAAGCAGACGCGTGATATGCTTCTCAACGAGAGTGTGCCGAGCTACAGCGGCTACACTAGCCTCTGGACAAATCGCGGTGCGATCGACAACCGAGGTGTTGAGTTGCAGCTGACGGCAGTTCCCTTTACGAGTCGCAAGTTCCGCTGGACAAGCAGCTTCAACATCTACGCCAACCGCTCTAAGGTTGTACACATTGCCGAGGATGGAGGCGAGTATATCTATGGCACATCGGTCAACAGCACATCGAACTACTTCATTATGCGCAATGGCGAGCCGATGGGTCAGTTCTATGGCTACAAATATAACGGCGTCTACACCTCACAGCAGCAGATTGTAGATAGTGGCATCACATCATTCTTTGGCAACGCGCTAAATCCAGGCGCCCCAATCTACGAGGACACCAACGACGACGGCGTAATCAGCGAGGACGACCGCCAGGTATTGGGCACGGCGAGCCCCAAGTTCCAGGGAGGATTCATCAACTCGTTTAAGTATAAGAATGTAACGATGAAGGTGAGCTTCGACTTCAGCTACGGAGGCAGTATCTATAACTCGACTATCCAGGGACTAGAGAACTCAGCAGCCTATAGTCAGAACCGCCCCTCACGCCAGGCGGAGTATGGTTACTACCCTACTCTCTACTATCAGTCGACAGGAGAGCTCTACTCGACAGGTAATGAGTCGACCGCCTACATACGCGGACCATTCAAGGATAGCGATGTTTCGACACACTTCGTCTCGTCGCTCTACATAGAGGACTCTTCATACCTGAGGATGAGCGACATTACACTCTCTTACTCATTCCCCAAGAAGATCTGCAACAGATTGTATATGTCGAATTTGAGCATCTACGCGAGTGTCAAAAATGTATTTATGTTGACTGGCTACTCTGGCTATAGCCCAACTGTCAACAGTGGCAGCAACGTTCTTCAACCAGGCGTCGACAACTCTGCATACCCTACTACGCGCAACTTCTCGATTGGTGCAAACATCTCTTTTTAACCACACTAACACAATTTGATTGGATATGAAAACAATCTTCAAACATATAATCTGTGGCACACTACTACTAGCCACACCTCTCTCGATCACCTCGTGTTCCGATCTGCTCGAAGAGAAGAATGTATCGTACCTCACGCTCGACGACATCGACAACATCGACTATCTCGAGATCCTCTTACTTGGCGTCTACACCTCTGCGCAGCTCTGCTACGAGGGTACAAACGTATGTTTCGGAAACCTCGGAACAGACTTCGAGATGTATGAGGGCACTGGCAGCACACAGACGCAGCTCGACTCCTACACATATACCGGCACATCGTCGGGCGCAAGTACATTCTGGCAGCGTCACTTCGGCGTCGTAGCCGACGCGAACGTAGTGATCGACAAGAGTGCAGAGCTCTACGAGGCAGGACGCATAACCGAGGAGGATCACCTCGAAGTTACGTCGGAGGCGCGTTTCTTGCGTGCATTTGCCTATACGCGTCTGCTCCAGACATTTGGCGAAGTACCTATCATCGACTACCGCATTGTCGACGTCAGCGCCGACAACATCTCGATCACGCGCAACTCTATAAAGGAGGTGTCGGACTTTATAGAGAGCGAGTTTCTCGACCTGATTGAGGTTGGTGCACTCCCCACAAATATCACCGACGGCACACCTACAATTTGGGCTGCAAGGGCACTTCTTGCTCGCCACTACCTATATGTAGGGTCGTCGATGCACCGCGAGGATGTCGGTACACCTGCTGCTCAGCGTGCCGACTACAAGGGTAACAGCAGTGTGGCGTTGAACATAACTACAGCGATCACATACGAGGAGCTAAAGGAGTCATTGGAGGCGACAAATTTGGTCGACTATGTAGATCTACCATCCTACGACTCTGTGATCCCTGGCTACAGCTCTGAGTCGTTCGGCGGTATGACCCACCGCGACTACTACGAGAAGGCGGAGGGGCAACTCACAGAGATCATCACCAACGGAGGATTCTCTCTCACAACCAACTATATGGATGTATTCCGCACCGACAGCAAGAACACCAACGGCGAGAGCATTTGGGAGATTCAGTTCTCGTCGGCTACTGATGACTCAGGCAGCAACTGGTCGAAGAACTTTGGACTCGGCACATCGAGCAGCTCTGTCTATAAATACAACGCAGCAGCAGGAAACACTGTAATCTCTCCATCACCAACCTACTATCGCAGCTTCAAGATCGGTGACGCACGACGCGACATCAACGCCTCAGATATACGTGTGACAGGAAGTTTGTCGGGCGGCTGGGGTCGATCGTATATGTTCGACAACTACAAGAGCACCATCAACTTCGACGTATCGGAGTACAACGGAGTAGCCGAGGTATCGATCCTCGCAGACCTTGAGTACAACAACGACAATTTGGTGCACCGCGTTGCGACGAACAACACCCTCCTGCAGTATATGGGAACCGCGAAGTATGGATGGGGCACAGGCTCTGACTACACCACGTGGTACACAGAGGATCTCGCCTACCTATACACCAACTGCCCCAGCAACGTCATCGTAATACGCTACGCCGACATATTGTTGATGGCGGCAGAGATCGATATGTTGCTCTACGGCTCAGCCGACCCCTCGAACCCTACTCAGGTGTGCGGAACTGATACTGCTGTAGCATACCTCAACCAGATCCTCACACGCGCCAACCCAGATGTTGCCAGCACAGGGTCGAACTCAACGACTGTCGGCAATATCACCTGGACGGGCGACAACAATCTACAGGCTACGTATATGACAAATCGTGTAAAGGGTCGCGAGACATACTACTCAGAATTCAACTCAGCATACGCGTCGTGGAGCGCCTACGACATCGACGCTATCACTAGCAGTGCGGCGGAGGCACTCTCGCTCTTCGGCACATATATCAGTTCGATGATCTACTACTACGACCTCGACGATTTTATCAACGACACGAATGACGACGGCAACCGCGACAATATGGTGAAACTCTACGACACATTGACCCTCACCTACGAGGATCTTATCGACGAGCGCGGCTACGAGCTAGGCTACGAGTTCCTAAGGTGGTACGATCTGCAGCGCCTCGGATGGTTGGAGTATAAGGTTATGAATCGTATCGGTTGCCTCGGCGGTAGCTCCACAACGACCAACTTCCAGACACCAAAGAACTACTTGCACCCAATTCCACAGACGAACCTTGATCTATCGGCTAACCCCGACTTTAAGCAGAACCCTGGATATTAATCACTCCCTTAATAACCTATAACAGATGAAAAAGATAATATCAATGTTGCTCCTGGCGCTTATGCTAACAGCCTGCAACAACGACCAAAACGACATATTGAACGACTTCGAGGTGAACAGACTCACCACCAACTACCCCCTCGCGAACTACACCTACGACACGGAGGTGAAGCTCTCTGCTTCGATTGGCGAGGGGCTCAACACCCAAAGTTTCGGCGAGGTAGGTTTCATCGTCAGCAAAGATAGATCGCTCCTCTCGTCGACGCTCGACGCGGAGGGGGTTATGCGCGTTGTGGCGACAATAGATGAAGATCTCACCTCGTTCTCCGCTTGGATCGAGGAGCTCGAGTTAGGCATACGATACTACGCTGAGGCATACATCATCGCTTCAGATGGAGAGGTGACACTCGGCACAACGATCTCGTTCGAAACAGCCCAGAACTCAACCCCCGACATCGTATTCACCGACATCACCATACAGGCTATAAACGCTAAGGATGTATATGTGTACTGCGCAATCGACGAGGATAGCGGTGCTACAAACGACCAGGTCATAATCTACGGAGTAAAATACTGGGCGAAGGAGGGCGACGGCAGCGACATCACTACATTGTCGTTCGACCGCGACAACGCCAACTTCTACTTCGACAGCGTCAAGGGATTCCGCGCCTATGTATCGAACATCACACCCAACAAGGAGTACGACTTCGAGTTCTTCGGCTACAGCCGTCGAGAGGCTAACGTGCAGGAGAACAACACCGACATCGAGAGTGAGAGCGGCGACAAGTCATACATCGTCGGATTGGAGGCTACCACCCCTGCCTTTAGCGTGATCGAGGAGATCTTCGCAGGATCGAAGTCGCTCAAAGTAAGCGCCACGATCAGCGACGTTGGTGGCGACCCCGACCTACGATATGGCTTCAGAATCGTGGGAGGTTCTATCATCGAGCCCGTGGAGTATATCCTCTCTCCTGAGGAGGTTCTCACCGACGAGGATAAGGCTGCCGACGGAATGAGCATTAGCCACTACTTCGAGGGGCTAGAGTTGAGCACAGAGTACACCATCACCGCGTTTGCCGTCAACACCCTCCTTGAGGAGAGCCCAGAGACTATTGACCAGTGCTCAACCCTGACGGATATGACTGTTACGACAACCAATGAGGAGGATGTAGTGTGGTCGATAGATCAATTCAGCGCTACCAACTACCCTACTGACTGCGACAACTGGCTCATCACCAATGGCGACAACTACTCGACCTCTGCATCCTACTACTCAGGACTGCGCGACGCACTATCGCAGGAGGCGAATGCTGCTCGTGAGATCAAGATAACATTTGTCGACCTCGAGGAGCTACCCTACACGGCGTTCGCCTTCACCTCGACAGTATATGGTCTGCACACCATCTCGTTGCCTTCGGCTCTCACGCTCCAAGGTCACGCAATCAAGTATGCGACATCGCTAAAAGAGGTATATGCTCCTCGTGCGTTAGTTCTCAACAACACCTCGATCGGCTTCAATGACTATTTGGAATATGTCTACATTCCTAAGCTCAAAAGCATCGCCAGTGATGGCTCGTTTACAACAAACCCATTGCTAAGTCGTATCAACAGCGACGAGGAGGGTGTGGCGTACCTACCCGAGCTAACTAGCATCGACGGAGCGAGCGTATTCAACAACGACGCGTCGCTCAAAGTACTCGATATGCCAAAGCTTACCTACGTGAAGAACACAACAGCCTCGATACTCGGTGCGTTAGAGCTTACGTTGACACACCTCTATCTCGATGAGTTGACGGAGCTTGGCGGTGTAGCTTACTCGTTGCCAACGACACTCGAAGAGGTATATTTACCTAAGATTAAGGAGATAACAGCAGGGACATTCTACAATAGCACAACAGGATTTGCAGCACTCAAAAAAGTGACACTGTCGCCCTACACGTCTATCGGCTACCAATCATTCAGAGATTGCGATAACCTCGAAGAGCTCAACTATAGTGACTACACGCCTGAGGTGACACCCGAGACTATATATATTGGCTATCAGTCATTTTTTGTGGGCAAAGACGACACGACATATCTGGAGTTCTTCCAACACCCCCACGCAACACACATATCGACACAGGCTCTCCAAAATCGCTCTGTAAGAGAGGTCTACTTCCCTGAGGCAAAGGAGGTGTGCAATAATTCGTTGCAGCAGATGTTCTACTGCGAGAAGTTGTATATACCGAAGGTGACTCGCGTGAGTGGCGCAGCATTTATTGCGAGCAGCTTCACCCGCAACTGGGATACATTTAACGGCACATATACCTCAACTGCACAATATGACTGGACAATGTATCTAGGCGCAGAGAGTGGTTGTACGATAGATGGATTGACCATATTGGGCAAGACCACACACCTCTTCTCGAGCGCAACCCACGATGCTGTAGTGGTGACAGATTATGGCAACAATGGTTCGACAGCTTGCTACGACGCTGATTCGGGCAAGTATATCTGGACAGTACCATACTTCGCATCAGCGGCGATACTACTATCGAGTGGCGAGGTGGGAACAGAGGCGGTGGTAGCCTACGACGAGGATGGTGTGACACCTCTCACGCAGGAGCACAAGTCTATCTATCTCATCATCAACAAGGATGGATATGCACCTGACGAGAATGGCGATCCAGACACATCGGTCGACTACTCCGAGCATCTATTTGAGTGCCCCGCGATCGTCCCCTACACTCGCCCCACACCAAACTACGCATTCTAAAAACTAACCCGGGGAGGACTCATATACTCCTCCCCACAAAACAACTATTATGAGACGAATTATTTTAGCACTAGCAACCATCGCAGTATTCGCCACGATACCACAGGCTCACGCACAGAGCGTCGTTGACGAAGCGATAAACCACATCAAGCTCAACGAGAGCGAGAGCAGCGCAACACCCAAAGACTCAGCGACAAACACACCCTGCAGGGTCACAATACTCAAACCCAAACGTATGCTACCCGAGGCAGTCGAAGATCCCCAGCGAGGATGGGTCAGAGAGTTCGAGGCTCGCAAGACAGGTCTCACGACAAAGAGCAACCTAAAGGTGTCGGGTGCTGACGTTCGTACCATAGCCTTCTGGATGAAACTCGATGACGAGGCGACAAAGTGGAACGACGTGACGCAGATCGTCAAGCAGAACAACGCTGAGATTGTGGCGATGGGACGCTTCAGCCAACCCCACGGCGTAGTTGCCATAAATGCCGTAAATGGAAATATGATAAGGGTAATCACTGACCCTAAGGCGAGCTGTCGAGTGCAGTTTCAACTCAAAGAGAGCCTATTCAACGAGTGGCATCACATCATCGTCACTACGCCAGAGAATGGAGCTATAAGTGGCGTAAAGGTCTATGTGGATGGTGTCGACGCAGGCAAGGGTAAGGTCGTAGATGGCAAGAACCACCCCATCGAGGACTACAAACTCAACACTGCAGCCTCTCCGATAAGCTTCGGCACAACCTGCAACGCACTACTCTCCGATATTATGATATTTGATCGAGCGCTCACGCCAAAGGAGATTATCGAAGTGATAAGGTATGACAAGTAAGATGATACTAACCAACCCAACAATTGGCGCAGCGGTGGCGCTACTATTCGTAGCGCTATCCTGCAGCAGTTCGAACGCCACAGAGCCTACCGAGCCAGGCGAAGAGCCACAAGAGGAGACGCTGACACCCCCCACCGTCGACAACGAGGAGTGGTGCGGCGTGATCAAGGCGGAGGAGTACTACGGACGTAAGTTGTCGAAGTTATTCTACGACCTGAAGTATGCGTCGGGCGCTATCAACAGCACCACAAAGGCATATACCTACTTCAAACTCGACAATATGAACGGAATCCGCTGCTCAATATTCGGCAACGACGATGCACCTGCACACCCCTCGAGCGGAGTGGTCCAGGCTAGCTACTACGAGAAGATGATTACATCGATTAAATATGCGATGATAGCGCGAGGCAGCGAACCCCTCACCATCTTTGCCAGCAAGAAGCTCGAAGGCACTAAGACATTCCCAAGCTGGGTCAAGGAGAGCGACGGGCTCACCGTCAACCCTGAGAACTACTCGAAAATGATGCTAGATTTTATCAAGTATATGGATTCGGAGGGGATAACCATCGACGTGCTAGGAATCGACAACGAGATCGAGTACAGCAAGAGCGGTCTCGAACCCGACACATACTACGCCACAGTCACACGACTAAAGGAGCGACTCACCGAGGCTGGGCTACCCATTCCCCTCTTCATCGGCCCCGAACGATACAAGGTGAACAACGGCTGGATGGAGACGTTCTTTGACAACGAGGAGTATCACTCGTCGATAGATATATATGGTATGCACTACTACCCTACGCAGCGCGATAACTTCTACGAACCCCTCAAAGTCGACCTCGAGCTAAAGGGCGATCGTGAGTTCTGGGCTACAGAGCCACACTGGAACGTCGACTCGAGCATCTCGTCACCCTACACCGACATCCTCCACTACGCCGAGGATACAATCGGAGCGATATGGGATCAGACCGACCTCGGGCTCGACAACCTGATGTGGTGGCAATATAGCCGAGATGGCAACACACGCGGCTACTTGATCTACAACGTCACAGTGCCAATCTTCGAGTCACAGCCCATAATGGTGGAGGATCACGACGGCTGGGATATTCGCCAAAGCGGACAACTCCACACACGAGCATTTAGGCGCGACAAGACGATCATCTTCTACGCACTCAACCTCTGCGAGAACACCTCGGAGAACGAGAACTACACCAACTACCACTTCAAAGTGGAGGGTGCGAAGGTAGCAGGTACAAAAGCCTCGCAACGCCAGTGGCGCGACGACGCAATGGAGCAGGGCGAAGAGAGCACAATCAACGTCTACGGAGGAGAGTCGATCTACCTAAACCTACCATCTCGATCTATCACTATGTTGGAACTAACGCTAGAGTAATCTGCTGGAGATAGCGATAATCGAGACCAAGAGGGGGGCGTAACTAACGTCACATTTGACCAGAGTCTGGCTAACAAATTGTTAGCCAGACTCTCTGTTTTCACACTACTCGTTCTCTGCCGCAACCTGCGAGGGACTCACGCCAAACTCTGTCTTGAAGCAGCGTGCAAAGTAGTTGGGCGAGGTGAACCCTACGGCGTAGGCTACGTCGGCAACTGTCACCGAGCTACTCTTCGACTTCAGCAGATGATAAGCACTCTTTAGGCGGATGTGGCGGATAAACTCGTTGGGCGAGAGATCGGTCAACGACTTCAGCTTGCGATAGAGTGTTGAACCAGTCATATTGAGTGACTCCTGCAGCTCCTTCACATCGAACTCTGTGCGCTCTAGGTTCGCCTCAATGCACTTTATCGCACGGCTAAGGAACTCCTCGTCGATCTTCGAGAAGTCGTTGCTCTTTGCCACATTAAGCGTCAAGTTGCGGAATCGTTGAGCCACCATTTCGCGGTTCGCCATAAGGTTGAGAATGCGAGAACGCAAGAGAGCCATATCAATTGGTTTGGTCATATAGGCGTCGGCACGGCTGTTGTAACCCTCCTGGCGAGATCTGTTAGAGACCTTCGCGGTGAGCAATATGACAGGTATGTGGGAGGTGTTGAAGTTCGACTTGATGCTCTGACACAGAGCGAAACCATCCATCACGGGCATCACCACATCGCTGACAACGATGTCGGGAACTACCTCCTCGATCTGCGCCAACGCCTCCTCGCCGTTGGAGGCGGTGTAGAGGTCGTAGTCACTGCTCAGATTGAGCGCTATCACTCGCTGCAAATCCGCCTCATCCTCCACAAGCAAGATCTTACGTCGTTGTGCCGCGCCATCGGTGCAGACAACCTCATCGTCGATCTCATCCAACACCGTCTCCACCGTGCTGTCGATCTCCTCCTCGTTGTAGCTACTGCGCGCGAGGGGTATGGTGAACGAGAAGCAGGTGCCACGGCTAGCATCCGACTCGACGCCGATCTCGCCTCGATGCAGGTCGACCAGACTCTTCGTCAACGACAACCCTATACCAACACCCTTGACGTTATACTTTCGATACGCCCCGTCGTAGAACCTCTTGAAGAGACTCTGCATCTGCTCAGCCGAGATTACCTCGCCCGTGTTGCGCACACTGATGTTGACGCTCTGCACACTCTCCAACGTAGAGGCGAGAACACCCTCCACAGTGACTGTGATATGTCCACCCTCGTAGTTGTATTTGCAGGCGTTCGAGAGGAGGTTGTAGAGTATCTTGTCGACCTTGTCTCGATCGAACCACCCCTCGATCTGCTCGGGTGTGGAGTCTACACGTAGCTCAATGCTCTTGCCACGCAGGAGTGGTTCGAAACTATCCTGCGTAATGCGATTGATTAGCGAGGTGAGATTGTCGTGTGCCACCTTCAGCTTCAAGTTACCTGTGTCTGCCTTGCGGAACTCAAGCACCTGCTCCACTAGGCTCATCAGCCTCATCGTGTTGTTACGTAGTATCTTATAGACCTCCTGGTTCTGCTCCTCTCGGGTGTCGAGATCCTCTAGTCCGCACGAAATGATCGAGAGAGGTGTGAGCAACTCGTGAGATACGTTGGTGAAGAACTGCAGCTTCGCACGGTTCACCTCTACACGCTGCGACTCCTCGATCCCCGCAATCTTCAACCTATTGTGTAGCCGCACCCTCGCCACGATAAGGTAGATGATGAATATGCTGACTGCGAGAACTAGCGCCACATATATCATCAGCGCCCACCACGTAGCCCACAATGGCGTGCGGATCACCACCCACAGCTCTGTAGGCTCGTGACTCCACTTACCGCTATTGTTGCTCCCCATAACGCTAAATAGGTAGGTACCACTATCCATATTGCTATACGACACCTCGTGTTTTCCGTCGCCCACATAGAGATAGTAGTTGTCATACCCCTCCAGCTTATATCTGTAGCTATTGCTGTGTGGGGCAGCCATCGAGAGAGCCGAGAAGTGGATGGTGAAGTTCTTATTGTAGTGGTCAAGATAGATCTTCTCGATATATCCCTCCTCGTTGCGTTCGACCGCCGTAGGGTCGGATAGGATAGATTGGTTGTCGGCAGCTGTTATGTCGGTGATAACGGTTCGTGGCGTGTGTGTGTTGTCGCGATATTGGCTAAAGTCGATATTAGAGAGACCGTTGTAACCGCCATAGAAGAGGGTGTTGTTGCTATCGAGACAGACAGAGTTGTTGATAAAGATGTTGTCGGTCAAACCATCGAGATATGTGTATATTGTCGCCTCGTTGAGCTCCGTATTGAGATTCACCACACCCTTGTTGGTACCTAGCCAGAAGATGTTGTCGCTAATCTCTATTATGCTATTCACCGAGGCTATGTCTCGATCCAGCAGATGCTCGTTGTGTATAATAGTCTTGCTCTCGGGCTTTAGCTGCAGCAATGCATTGTTCTGTGTACCGATCCATAGTCGTCCGCGGCTGTCGCTGCAGAACGAGGTGATGATGTCGTTGATAGCTCTCACCTGTCGAAACTCATACTCTCCACTCTCGCTATACTCCGCACAATAGACCCCCATCTCGCGCGTCGCCACATAGATCTCTCCTCTGTCGCCCTCCACAATACCGACTACAGCCATATCTGCGCCATCCGTTGGTATCGGCGAAAAACTTGTCACTTCGCGGGGTTGCAACAAATCATCCGACTCCGCATTGGCGTAGACTAGTAACTTCTTGAGCGCTGCTACCCATACATTGCCGTGCGAATCCTCAAATATGGTGGATACCTCGCGCAGAGCTGGCTGACGCACACCCACGCGGTTCAGATGGTCGAAGTCAACGATCCTCTCCGCAGAGTCGAGTTTCGCGATATAGATGCTGTTGTAACGAGTGCCCAACCATATCTCGTTGCGGCTCACGATCTTCTTAATCACCTCAACACTATTGCTTACGTTCTTTATCTTCTTAAACACGGGGTGAGTACGATAGGACTTCACAGCTCTACTGCGCTTGTTGTAGATCGCCATCACGCCGCTCCTGATTCCTAGCCACAACTCATCGCCGTTGTCATATATTGTGGTGACTGTACTACTATTGAGTTGCTTTATGTTGCTGAGCAGGTTATTATTGATGATTATCGACTCCAGCGACAGCTTGTTGACACCTCCTCCGTTTGTCCCAAACCATAGACACTTTTCGTTGCTGCTGTAGTAGACCGATCGCACCTCCTCGTTGCGTAGTTCATCGCGATTGTAGCCCGACTTAATCCTGAACTGCTGCGTAGGATCTATCAAGTCGTCGACCACATATACACCCGACATCGTGCAGACCCAGTAGAGGTTGTAGCAATCATCCTTGACAACAGCATTTATAGTCTGCTTATCGTACCACCGCTTTGTTGCCGAGGTACTATAGCTCACCTCACCCGTCGAGGAGTTGTGGTGCACCTCGTAGACACCCCTCTGCCACGTGGTGAAGAAGACTCTGTCGCCATCCGCAAAGAGAGAGGTGTAGGTCAACTCGTCGCGACCTGGCATCGTCGGAAGGTCAGAAAAGGTGTCGAGTCGAGGGTCGTAGATAGCACCGCCACGATATTTGTAGAATAGGTAGATCGCCCCCCCAGCAGCTCGATTTATGTATCTCACATCGGGTTGGGAGAGATCGCCGCTCTTGCTGCTATACACCTTCACTCTACCTCTGCTGCGAGAGTATCGTACGACACCGCCGTCGGTGGCAAACCAGATCTGGTCGCCCTGCGTGTAGATGTGCTGAACACACTTACCCTGGAGCTCTTCGAGATCGAACCACTCGACCCTCTCGCTGCGAGTATCTACACAATATACAGCCTGCTTGGTTGCGCACCACAACACCCCATCGTCGTCGATGGCAATGGCGAGAATTCGATTGTTCTGACTGTGGGTTAGCCACACATTGTAGAGCTTTACATCGTAGCCGTCGTAGCGTGCAAGTCCCTGATCTGTACCGATCCATACGAAGCCATCCTGGTCCTGACAGAGGCAGACAATCTGGTCGGACGGCAGTCCGTCGGTGTTGGATATTACGTCGATATAGGGTATGTTGATAGGTACTGCGAGCGACACATACGCTACATTCGAGAGTATGCATATGAGCAGAAATCGTATTGCATCAAATAGCTTTTTCACTTACGTCGGTAGTTTTAATTGGTAGCGCAAATATAACAAAAATTTGCGAAAATGAGATACCTCACCCCAAAAAAAAACGCAGCCGACCCTATCTACTCGCGAGCAGAGACATACCCACCGAACAAGAGTGTCGTCGGAAGTGAATCGCCAACTATGTAGAGAGAGAGCGACCTCTGGATTGACCCCGCCCTAAATCGGGGGTCGAATGTGACACGGATTGTGTCAATAGATTGTGGAGCAATGGGTTTACGGCTATATCTTGCTGTCACACAGCTACAAGCAGTGTTGACCCTAGCTATCACAACTGGGGTCGACGATATATTGCGCACGACAAAAGAACACCGAACATCGCCCCCCGACTCCTCAATCGTGCCGAAGTTATGCTCACTGCTCGATAGCTCTGCGCACTAAGGCAGAGAACAGAGAACAATAGGGCGACAGACGCAACAACAAACCGTCGCATCGTTACGGCAAGTTGTAGTATTGATTGTAGAGCGAGATCTTACCTATCTCCGATCGAGTGATAGCCATCACCTCGTTGAGCTTGTTGAACACCATACAGCGTCCATTCTCACATTTACCTGCCTGACAGTTGGTACATCCCGTCGCATCCATACAGCACTCTACCTTGGGCTCGCCCTGGATAAGTTGCACTATGTCGTAGACAGAGATCGTGCGAGGATCGCGTGCTAATATATATCCTCTGTCGTTGCCGCCAGTTCGGCTATTGAGGATACCTGCGTGAACCAACGTTCGCAACGCAGGGTTGAGAGTTCGAGGATTGATGTTAAATCGTGCCTCCATTTCGGGTACGCCCATTCTGCGCCCCTCTTCATAATATGGCACAAGATGCGTACATACAACTATTGCCAATCGTGTGGGTATAAGTAACATAATCGAAAAAAAAATTGTTCGAGAGAGGTCGATCAGAACCTCTCCCGAATTGTGTAAATATTTGTAACTAATCAATAAGTCGGAAACGGTGCACGCCCTTCAATCCATAAGCTACATAGATATAGCCGTCATCGCCCAACTTCACGTAGTTTGCCGATGCATCGCCCAACTTGTACTCTTTGACAACACTCCAATCTGATTTGTCAACGATTGTCAAACCGCGAGTTCCATTTGCGATATAGACATATTCGTCGTCGGTATCTACGCAGTTGACAGAACCGATAATATTTGTGTCTAGCGACAACGATGTGTTGACAACGCTGTTCTCAACCTTCACAAGTCCTCCTGTGCTCAAACAAGCGTAGATCGAGCTGCCATCGGCGTGGAGGGTGTTCTTGCCATCGACAGGCGCAATAGATCCCACCTTGTATGAGGTTTTGAGACTGCCCGATAGGTCGTACTCATAGATATATGTCGACGATAGACCAGCCAACACAGCCATTCCACCATTGTATGGCTCTACAAACTTAGCCTCTGCAAGCTCCGTATAGCTCTGCACATAGGCAGCATTTGCGATGGTTAGACCACCATTTGCGCCCGACACAACCCACTTGTTTGAATCGTCGATTGTGATGCAGTTGCCAGATGCGCCTCCGACACTCTTAACGTCGACAGTCACACTCGATGCACCAGTGTAGTAGGCTATCTGAGCGTAGAACGCACCATCTTTCTCGCCTCCCGTAACGTATGCCACACCATTGTTGATATACATATGGTTGAAGTCGTAGTCGTATGTGTGAAGCGTCGCCGTGATAGTCATATTAGACATATTCACCACATCTATATAACCCTGATATGCAGCCTCAGCCTCGTGCCACGACACAAAGACAAGTCCATTGTTGAAGTCGATCGACGTAGCCGAGATACGCTCAATATCGGGCGACGTAACAACCGCATCGTGCTCCAATACTGGCTCGTCCGAACCGCCATCGCCATCTGTGCCGAAGCCTTTGTGGCAACCATTGTCTGCGACATAGGTCGACTGATTGAATACCACATTTGCAGCCCACTCAACAGCCGTACCGCTCTGATCGTCGGTCAACGTTGCGTAGTTAAGATCCACAGGTCCACCATTGACACGAGCGAGGTATGAATTCTCGTCAATTGTGATTACTGCGCCCGTAGTGGTGACGTCAACAACAGCATATTCTGTGCTCTGGTTCGAGAGGCAAGATCTGTTCTCGAAGTTGAGCGCCTCAGCGACCTGGATCAACGTACCGCCTGTCATATAGACATTTGAGTATGAGTGCAGATCGAAGATGTCGGTTGTCAAACCTGCAGCCGAGAGATATACCTCCGCATAGTTCGAAATGTCGAACGTCTTTACGCTCACACATCCGCCAAACTTCACGGTGCGAGGTGACTCCCACGAACTTGCTCCCACGATCTCGATCTTCTTAGCCGTAACGTTACCAAGCGACTCGAACGAAGAGTTGATCTGGAATGTATGGTCAGCCATATTTATCGCCTTACTAGAGTAGTTGTAGATTGCAGCATTTGAGTTGAGCGTGAAATCACCCCCGAAGAACAATTCACCCCACGAGTAGACCACTACATCGTAGAGGGTATAGTCTGCAGGGAATGTGACGCTACCACCATCCAACACATAGATGGTCGCCTTGCCCCACGAGCCTGCGTTGAGTGTGAGATTGCCCTTCACATATAACTCCGAGCCATTCCAATAGTAGCCGATCGCTTTGTCGTAGTCCGCACCCGCTGGGATGTAGAGAATATCACTCTCGCCTGCGTTGTATATATCACCATTTTGGGATAAGTCAACCGCTCCGACAGGCGCAGAGGGCTCCGTTAGCACATCGATATTTCCAGCGTAGGATGAGCTCTCTGCACGACTCCACACGCTAGTGTTGGGAGCAATGAGGCTCAAACGACTCTGGTCTATATCGTTTGAAAATGTTACTGGTTCTGGAGATGAGGGCGGCGTACCACCATCATCCTTGCTACAGCCAACAGCTAATAGAGCTGCCGAGAGTAGCAACATTGTGATCTTTGTCGTCTTCATAATTGTAAAGTTTTTTAATGTGAAAAGTTTTTATTGTGAAAATTGTTGTTGTTGAATAAAGTATAAAAAATGGTATTACTATAGTCTCTCCGCCTGTGCCCAACGCGAACTCTTCTCGGGGTTCCAGCTATCACGATATGAGCTGAAGAAGAAGAACTCTCGGAAGGTCGCGATGATACGCGTCACACGCAGAAAATAGCCCGAGTATATGGGTTGGAACGGAGCGAAGATAATCATCTTAAACTCCTCTTGCCACCTCTCCGAGAGCATCATACTCAACCCAAACGAGAGGAAACCCAACGGTATGGTAATCATAAACTTGAGGATCAACAGATCGAGCAAGCTATAGGGCTGATAGACCATAAACGAAAGCATATAAAAGAGCCAGAGGATGTCGAAAAAGAAGTTGAACACCACATTATCGAGGTTGGTGACGAAGTTCGACATTCTGAAATTTGCCGACGATATATCGAATACATTTACGTGTTTGCGCAATCTGAACCTCACCAACGACTTGCTCCATCGCAACCTCTGCTTGTAGAGCGCCATAAACGAAGTTGGCACGTTCGTCAGACAGATGGCGTGAGGGTTGAATATCACATTATACCCCGACTTACGAATCTTCTGCGTAATATCGCCATCGAGTCCAGGACCAATGTCCCACTTACCCACCTGTTTCAACACATCGGAACGGAAAGCACCGAACGCACCCGAGATAGTGCGGAAGCCTCCGAGGTCGGATGTCACGGTTCGACCAACCTGGATAGACTCCAGATACTCCATCGACTGCATAATTGTACAGATCGACTCCTCCGAGTTGCGAACCTTGACACAGCCACCCACAGCGCCCACATTGTCCTGGGTATAGAATGGGATGAGAACCTGCTCCAGAGCGTCCCTGTCGAGCGACGAGTCGGCATCGAGGTGTACCACAATCTCAGACTTATTCTCGACCAGCGCCAAATTTGCAGCGCTCGCCTTACCACCACGCTCACTCACCGAGTAGAACTTGTCGATTAGTCCGCACGCCTTGAGCGACTCACAGATGATCTTCGTGTCGTCGTCCGATCCGTCGTCGACCACCACCAGCTCAAAGTTTCGGTAGGTCTGCTCCTTGAGCGATTGTGTCAGTTTGTAGATATGCTTTCCCTCGTTCTTGCCAGGGACAATTATCGAGACAAATGGATTTTGGGTGTAGAGCTCAATCTTGGCACGCACCTCCTTGCTATGACGAATGTTCGAGTAGATCCACCTACGAGCGAGCACGACGATGTCGAGCAAGTAGTAGCGCGAGATCTCGATAAAGAAGAGAAACCAAAATATCGCCACCAACTTCTCGAAGGTCATACCACTCAACAGGTTGTTGATGTAGTCGAATATGTTTGTCAAAAGCTCCATAATTTTAGTTAAATAAGTGCCAAAAATTAGAGGTCAGGTCGTACTCCAAATAGTCCATACTTATGTCAATATCACCCCAATCTCCAAATATCACATTCATCCTCTCCTTCAACTGTTCGTCGGTTATCACAGTCGTGCGCTCGGTCATAAAGTAAGCAATGTTAGCGCGCATCGAGATATTTGCGTGTGGTATGTGTTTGTATATCTTCATCACAGCCTCACCTGCTATCTCCGACATCTGCTCAGGGTTGAGGAATGTCACCCTATACACACGCAATAGGTGATCGGGGTTGCCGAGGTTCGACACTATGTTGAGCCGCACACTCAGAATATCCTTGGACTGCCTGAACGACACAATGTTAGGATACCTCGCCACCTGGTCGCTATCTTCGATGTGGTCGGTGATTGCCAATATCGTGCGTCCTCGGCGGTTGAATATCACGTTGTACATCGGCACGGGCACTAGTGACTCAGCAGGCGACTTTGTAAGGCAGGTCTCGCACTCGCAGATTACCCTCGCCTCCGAGAAATTGATACTACACTTGTTGCAGGTGTAAGATGTTGTGGGCGGTCGTAGTCGACTCCGATGTGGTGCAGCTCCTTCAAACATTTGGGGCATATCAACTTACCATCCTTCACATATGTCCTCTCGGGCGATATGTTAGCACAGCGGAAGTGGTGTATCATATTGTGCTCCTCGACATCCACAGATCCACATTTGGGGCAGGTCTCCTGATATATCATACCCTTGTCGTAGCACTTGGGGCAGACGTGAGTAACACACACCAACTCCTCAGGATCGAGGAAGCGAAACTCCCCCTAAAACTTTGCTCGTGCCGCCAAAAACTCCTTTGCCGATATGTTGAGACTCTGCAACATAACGTACAAAATCGGGTGAATATAACCAAACGGCGACCCCTTCACGATCTCCAACTTGGGCAACCTGTCGTTGCGCGAAAGTCCGTAGCGCACAAATGCGTAGAAGTGGTTGTCGACGTTCCAGAAGCTCGGCTCACGCTCAAATATCTTGAAACCCAACATCTCCATTCGCGAAATAATGCGCTGCGTCTCCTCGATCAACAGTGGCGAATCAATATCGTCCGCCAATCCGTCGCACGAGTTGGCAAGGTCGCGGTCGACAGTTCGAGTGGGGAAAAATGTTGGCTTAAATTGAAACGCATTGTGGGTAAATACGCTCAACATATTGGTGAACTGATGTCGAATAAGACAGTCGTCTGTAGTCTTATACAACACAGCCTCAAAGTCGTCGTAGCCAATCTCCGAGTGCTGCTGAACAATCAAGTCGTCGTCGATCACCACAACTCTCTGCCCTGCTCGGTTGGTTAATTTATTCAGTTTATATATAGATGTGTCGCTCATAATAGTAATTATTTGTTGGTTGATACTACTCTTTCTTCGTCGGCCATTGAGTTTCGACGGCGCAAATGCTCCCTGTCCATCATTCTGTTGAGCCAATTCCACTTGTAACGAGTTAGCCGCAGTGGGTATTTGTCGACTTGATACTTGCGATAGACGCACCCCTTATCTAGGAACTCTGCGCGAACGACAATATCTTGCTGCTTGAAATCTCTCTCATACGTATCCTGCGTGGTGATGTTGTGATTGCTGATGAAGGTCGAGAGGTAGGTCGTTGTAACCTTGCCTATGTAGTCGTCGCCAGCGTAGGCGTTGAAGATCATACCATCCTTTACATCCGAGAACTGCGAGGGGTTCAGCAACATCTTAACGTGCATATCCAACATCTCAGGGTTGTGATTGGGCATATATGTAACAATCGGTTCGCCAGCCATAACCAACACCCCGTGGCGCGCGTGCAGATCAACAATGGTCATATCGACATACGCCACACGGTAGTTGTAGGAGGCACCAAACCTCTCCCTGTTGTTGACACGTGCCGAGTGACTATAGGCACCAATCTGTTTGCTGCTGCCGTTCATACGCCCCGCAACTACACTCGCATCCTCTATCTCGCGCGTCTCGACAGAGATGAGGCGCCTCGTGTTCTCCAGCTCCTTGCGCGAGACGAAGAGATCCCACTCCAGCTGCTCGGCATACTCTTTTGTCGCAACTCCCAAATATACGTCGCGCATCGCCCTCTCGACAACCTTGCTCAGCGAGTCGATCGTCTGCGACTGCCTAGAGTACTCGCTGCGGAGTCTGTTGCGGCGAACTGTAGCCTCACTGACGCGTGTGGCACTGTGCGACTCATAGTAGAGATCTGCCGCCTTATCGACCCAGTCTACATTCATATAGCTGTAGAGTGTGTCACCCTCCATCACCTGATCGCCAGGCTTCACCCGATACTCCACCACGACAAGATTGGTCGAGGGGCGAATACTGACATTGCGACTCACCATAAAGCCGTCGTAGTTGGTCAGCGACATAGCATACATAATGTAGGATATCACCAAAATAGCCAAAACCGCAAAGGTTGCTGCATAGAGCCGATTCTTCTTTCGGCTTCTATTCGTGATCTCTTCCGCCGCAGCACTTGCATTGGTAATCACTCGTCTATAGGATACACTTCTCATAGCGTTCAGAGGGGGTTATAGGGTTGTTAATATTAGTTTCATTTTGAGTGCCTCGCGGTTGCTAACAAGCTCGATGGTTGTCGACTGCAACGCAAAGAGACGGAGGTAGTAGCGAGCTGGTCGTTGTCGTACGCCTGACGGGCTATTTTGATCTGCTCACCATAGAGCACTTCGAGCCTTGAGGCGGCGATAAGCTGTTCGAGATTTTTGTTGAGCTGCATCGCACAACTCTCAATCAACAGCGACACAGAGGTAGTGGTCGAGACAGTAGCGTTTGCCGCCAACGACGACCTAGCCGGCACCTCTGCGCGGCGGCTCTTTGTACCCGAGAAGAGTGGCAATGTGGCACTTACACCGATGTTTGCCGTCAATCTGGATGTGGTGAACCCTGAGTTGGAGTAGTGTTGCGCCTTGGCGTATGGCGATATTGTAGCCCTCTCCCAGTAGCTCACCCCTCGAACCTCACTATCGACAATCTGCTCGTCGATCCTGTTCTGACCAACAGCAACACTGCGCTGCGTGAGCGACTCGATCATCTGCGGATCTATCACCTCCTGCCTCGACAGATAATCCACCACGTCAAACAACCTCTCTATATCTATAGGTGTATCGCAAATCAACCCCTGCGCAATCTACATCTCCATCTCAAGCTGTGCGATCTCCATCGTCGTCGCCTGACCCTGCGCCTGGAGCGACCGCAGCAACGCTGTAAGCGAACCACACACCTCTATCTGAGCTCGATATATGTTGTTAAGGTAGCCGTCCAATATCTGCTCCTGACGATGCGAATGTGTCCTAACCAGCTCCGTATTGAATGCCGAAAGCTCATCGAGCAACATCTTCTGCCCCTCCAACTCCAAAAGCTCCGTGTTCGCCTTTCGACCAACAACGCCACTACGCAGGATATTCCACGAAACCATAGCGTCAAAACGATTCTTGTAGGAGTAGAGATCGTCATATATATCCTCCGAGCCCGTTCCATACTTGCGATCGTAGCCTGCACGCAGCTCCACACCCGACACCGAGTTATAGCTCTGACTCTGCGCCTGAACCCACGCATCGACACTCTTACTCTCAGCCTGCTCGACTGCAAGAATCTCCACACTCTCAACCCCAGCCGTGCCACCGTCAATCAGAGCATCGGCTGCCGAAAGAGTCTGCGACAACTCACGGATCGGATCGGGCGACTGCCCCATCGCCACCCCAGCAACCGAGACAACAATTAACAGCAACGCTGTCCTATTAGCAATTAACCTACACATAGCAATCTATTTAATTTACCTAAATAATATCTCTTATGTCATTTAACAAGATTAAAAAAAGGCAATGCAACACCTGCTATTAACCTTTCTATGCAAAAATTAGGTAAATAAAACATATTATCCAAATTAATCCGACAAAAGATCACAATGTTTGCAAAATAGTTCAATTAATGCAACTTGATTCCACTAAAATTAATGAATAAATACAATTCAAATATTAAAGGAAATGATAAAGACCGAAGAGCATATTGAACACCATCAAAAACAAAGAGAGTAAAATAGGCAAGTAATTCCCCTACGACCTACTATGATCTCACGTTTTGAGTGCAGCTACCACATTTTTTCGTGCGTTTGGTTTAATAATAGCTAGAAAATATCACAAAATCCAGAAATTTGTGTACATTTGTATAGCCATTTGCTATGCAGAGGGTAGATCTATAGATTAAACGAACTATTTCATAGAATATATGCAAACACCTCATATTGCGGTAATCGGACTCGGATATGTTGGGCTACCACTGGCTCGTCTCCTCTCGACAAAGTTTACGACCATTGGCTTCGACCTCTCATCAGAGCGCATCGACAGCATCAACAGCGGACACGACACAACGCGAGAGCTATCAACGACCTGCTTGCTCAGGCGCTAGCCTCGGGTTTTCGAGCCACCTCAGACGAGGAGCAGATGCGAGCGTGCAACACCTATATAGTAGCTGTTACAACGCCTGTTGACATAAACAACCACCCCGACCCGAAGCCATTAATTGGGGCGAGCGAGATCGTAGGTCGCGTGATCTCGGTGGGAGACATCGTGATCTATGAGTCGACGGTATATCCAGGGATGACCGAAGAGATCTGCATACCTGTGGTGGAGAGGGTCTCGGGATTGAGATACAACATAGATTTCTTCGCAGGCTACTCACCCGAACGCATCAACCCTGGCGACAAGATAAAATCCGCAAAGTCACCTCAGGTTGGACCCCGCAGGTGGCGGAGTATGTAGACAACATATATGGCAATGTGGTCAAAAATAGTTGGCAAAATTGCTGTAACACATTGATATACAAAAAGATTGATTACCTTAATTGAAACGTGTTTCAATTAAGGTAATTTTTTATGTCAAAAAAAGAG
>JBCQTK010000016.1:0-36934 GCA_047178665.1 Rikenellaceae bacterium
CGAAAAATCAATGGCATTAGCAAAAAAATAGCTGCATATTTTCAAAGTATTTTAACCTAAAAATATGCAGCTATTTTTCTTCCGAACACTCCTACCCGCGCGGCGTAAGCGCAGACCCCGCCGACCCCAAACAGATGCCGAGATCAATTCCAAGCTAAATATCAGCTCGTTGCAGATAGTGGCTGAGGGCTATTCTATACTCTATGATGCACTCTGTTTCGCCATCTTTGCACTGTTGGAGGAGAGTTTGAGCATCGAGCAGATCGACGAGTTGGGTGTGTCCTGCGTTGTACTCTTCGCGGTGTATGCGAAGGTTCTCTTCGGCTTGTGCCACTCTGCGGCTTGCGAGTCTACATTGTTGGTAGTGTTCTGTGAGTGAGAGGTATAGGTGAGTGATTTGCAGATGTAGTTGTTCTGCGGCGTCGTTGTATTGTGTGATGCTCTGCTGCTCCTTCATCTTTGCGCGTTTCACCTTGTGGCTTCCTGACCACCAACCTGTTATGGGTATTGAGACGCTCGCCATACCGACGAAGAAGTCGTTGTTTTTGTCGAGCAGGTTGTTGTAGGAGTATGCACCACCGACTGCGACTTTGGGCATACGTTTGCCCGACTCGATCTTCACCTCTAGTTTATTTGCCTCGATCTGTTTGTTGAGCAGGGCGACTTCGGTGCTGCTGTCGACGGCGCGGTTGAAGTCGACGAGGTAGATCTGTGGATCGCGCACCTCGAAGTTTGCGGTGTCGGCTATCTCGAAGCTGTCGGCGGTGAGACCAATGTGTTGTGCGAGTAGTAGCTTCGACAGCAGCAGTCCGTTGCTAGCCGACAGTTTGTCGCCCTCTAGTTTCGACAGCTCTATCTCCACACGCATCAGGTCGTTGGTGTTGGCTACACCAGCCTCGACATAGTTCGCTACGTTACGACGCAACTCCTCTAGCTGCTCCATTGCTGTCTCTACTATTTGGAGTTTGCTGCTGAGCTTCACGCACTGCATATAGTACTCCTCGCACTTGAGCTCCACTTCGTCGGCGCTGAGTGTATATTGGAGCTTCGACACCTCGACGCCGACGCTCGACAGGCGATTTGCGTTGCGCACCATACCGCCACCATATAGTGTCTGCTGCGCCGTGAGCGATGCGACAGCGCCACCGTCGAGCATCCCGAGGCTCAGCACTGCAGGCAGCCCCATCTCGGGGAGTGGCAGTGAGGCAGTCTCGATGTCGGTCGTCAGCATTGGGCTGGTCGTGGCGCTGTAGCTACCCGATATAGATAGCTCGGGGAAGTACATTGTGAAGAGCTCCTTGTGGTGTTGTCGCGCCATCTCGACCTCTAGCCGACGCTCGGCGAGGGTGTGGTTGCTCTCGATCGCTAGATCCTTACACTCCTCGAGCGTAAGTGTGCGCTGGCTGTAGCCGCTCTCAACCGATAGTAGCAGTAGCGGCAGTAGGATATATAATACTCTCTCTCTCATTGTGAATTTACTTATTTGCAATTAACTCTTTGTCGCGCCCCCTGTAGAGGAGCCAGTAGATGATCGGCATAATGGTGACTACCATCAGCGTAGCCCATATCGTTCCGTAGCAGACGACGATACCCACAGGTTTCCACAGCGAGCTGCCACTTGCGATCATCGGTATCACACCCACCGCTGTCGTAGCAGAGGTGAGGAAGATTGGCATCATTCGTCGCTTACCTGCGTCGTATGCAGCCTCGAAGGCGCTCTTCTGCTCGCCTATTCTCAGCTTATCGGCGTGTTCGTACATCACGATCGTGTTGCGGACGACGATACCCATCAAGCTAACGATACCCATCACCGAGGTGAAGCTAAACGCCAACCTATAGAGGTAGAGCGATCCCACGGCACCAAAACCGATGAGCAGGAGTGCGAAGAGTGCAATGAGCGAGATCTTGATCCTCTTGAAGTTGATGAGCAGGAAGATGAAGATTAGAATTATCGAGATCGACAAGCCGTTAATAACCGATTCGAACGTCTCGATCTCCTTCTCCTTGTAGCCTCCGACGTGGTAGCTGACCCCATCTGTGAAGGTGGGTTCGAGCTCGCGGTCGATGTACTCCACTATCTCGGGCAACACATCCTTCGACAGGTAGCCGCGCTTGGTGTCGGCAAATACGCTGAGCGTCCTCACGCCGTTGCGACGGACAATCTGCCCCTCGTCCCATCCTGCGCTGACTGTCGCAATCTGTCGCAGTGGCATAACTACGTTGGGGAGTATGCTGCTTATGTATTGGTCGCCCACTGCGTCGATACCTCTCGACAGCGAGTCGCTCTCGACGCGTAGCATTATCGGTAGAGAGTATGAACCCTCCCATATCTCGCCTGCAGGGATGCTCTCATACTGCATCGCCAGCTGTGTCGTCGCCAATGCGCGATTGACCCCTACGCGTGTCGCTGCCTCACTGTCGAGCTCGACCTCTATGGTCGGCTGCGCCTCTAGGAAGTTGGTGTGAACCCAGGTGATACCCTCGACACCTCGCATAAAGGAGGTGAGTCGATCGGACTCATACTTCAGTGCATCTATGTCGTCGCCCTGAAAGCGGATCTCTATGGGGATCGCCGTGGGGTCGTAGCTCAGCTGCTTGAAGCGTATGTAGGCGCCAGTGCAGAGATCTGAGTATTGTTCAGAGTAGTCGTCCAACACCTCGATTGTCTCGCGGAACGAGCGTGTGCCGACGATCATCTGTGCATAGTTGTCGCCTGCGAGGTTTGGGGCGTAGGCTGTCTGGAATCGTGGCGACGACATACCTACAAACGAGGTGATAGATGTCACCCTCTCATCCTCGACGATAGCGTCGTAGAGTCTGTCGACGACCATCTCGCTCTGCTCGACCGACGAACCCTCGGGTAGGTAGATCTCCACCGCAAACTGGTCGCGGTCGGCTACGGGCATCAGCTGTAGACCGATCTCGCGGTAGAGCACAACCGACGCTGCTATGCTCGCTACGCCACACGCAAGGGTGATGTAGGGGTGGCGGAATGTCGTGTTGAGCAGTTTGTTGTAGCCGTTCTGGATTATGTCGAGCAGGTTGAACTTCGACTCTGCGCGTTTGCGTTGTCGCAGACCCACCTTGATGATCTTATACTCCATAAATGGAATCACCAACATAGCCACCACCAACGACACGAGCAGTGCGATCGAGAGCGTGAGGGGGAAGTTAGCCACAAAGTCGCGCATCATACCCGTCATAGTGAAGAGGAGCGGGAAGAAGATGACGCAGAGACAGAGCGTAGCCAGCAGGATCGACCCAAAATATCTCTGGGCGCTCGTGATTGCTGCATACCAACGAGAGTAGCCGCGATCGAGGTTCTCCAAGTAGGTGTCGATGACGATGATCGAGTTGTCTACAATCATTCCCAGCACTATTATCAGCGCCGCAAGCGTCACCGTGTTGAGCGGTATGGAGAGGATGTTCATCACCAACAGCGTTATGAATATCGAGATCGGTATGGTGACACCTGCCACCACTGCCGAGCTGAAGGGGAAGAGGATCATCATAACACCTATGACTATCACAATCGCCAGGAAGAGGTCGCGGATAAAGGATACAACCGACTCCTCGACAACCTTTGGCTGGTCGGCAATTCGCTGAATGGTGATGTCGTCGGGCAGCGTCGACTGGAAATCCGACAATACACTCTCCACCTCGTGACCATACTGCACTATGTCGAAGCCCGAACGCATCTCGAGCGAGAGTAGAACAGATCGCTTGGCGTTGTTCTCGATGAAGGGTTCGCCCTCGGTGTACTCTCTCGCCACTCGACCTATGTCCTTGACTCTTATTGTGTTGCCGTCGTTGTCGGTGCATACGATCTGCTCCGACAGCTCCTGCTCGCTCAGATAGCTCTCTTTGAAGTGGATTGGGATATTGCTCTCGGCGCTCTCCACCGATCCCCCCGTCGTCGTAAATCCTTGCGACGAGAGCATCCCCATCAGCGCACTCTTGTTGATCCCGTAGCCAGCGATCTTTGCACGATCGAAGTAGATCGAGATCTGCTCGTGCTGCACGCCGTAGCTCCTCACGTTCGAGACGGAGCGGATCTGGAAGAGGCGATCTTGCAACTCGCCCATATAATCCTCCAGCTCGCGATAGCTCCTCTGGTCGGACTCCAACGAGATCAATAGCGCCGATGTGTCGCCGAAGTCGTCGTTGGCGATGAGCGCCACAACACCCGATGGGAGCTGCATCTTGAACTGCTGCAGACCCAATTTTATCTTGTTCCACACCTTGTCGCAGTCGTTGACGTCGCCATTAAGCTCCACCATTACATACAGTATTCCGCTCTTCGACATCGAGTAGCTCTTATCGCGATCGACCTCCTCAAATGTGAAAAGATAGCGCTCCAGTGGACGAGCCACCTGCTCCTCGATCTCCGACGCCGAGGCACCTGGATAGAGCGCTACAACAACACCCTGCCTAATGACAAAGTCGGGAAACTCCTGCTTCGGCATCGTCAGGAGGCTATAGATGCCCAACACCACGAACGACACAACAGCTAGAATCGTGATGTTGTTGTATCGCATAGCGGCCTCAATCAAACTCATTCTTCTCTTCATCGTACAACCTCCACCTTTGATCCAACGCTAACCTTCTGGTAGCCGCCGACGATAACCTCGTCGCCAACGCTAAGCCCATCGCCTACGACAACGCCGTCGCGCGACAGACCCGACACCTCGACACCTCGACGTGCCGCACGACCATCCTCCACAACCCACACATAGCGGTTGTCGCCACGACCTATCGCCACGGCTCTATTGGGTATCGTTATATCCGACTCGTCGCTCAGCTCGATCGCTACATTGGCGATCATTCCAGGCAGTAGATTACTGCACCCCTTGTTATCTATAGCTACCACAGCCTCGTAGGTGTGAGAGAGCGGATCTGCTACAACACCGCGCGACGCAACACTACCCTCGAAGCGTGCCCCGTCGAGTGCTCCGACGCTCACAACAGCGGCAGAACCAATTTGTGTAGTGGAGATCTCACCCTCGGGGATAGAGACCTTAACAGCAAGATCGTCGAGCTCCAGCAGCGTCATCACAGGCAACGAGGGTAGCATAACCTCGCCAACAGTGGCGATGCGACGTCCCACAACACCGCCGTATGGCGCGCGCAGATAGGTGTAGTCTACATTCTTCTGTGCAATCTTGAGCGACGACTTCGCCTGCTGCAGTTTTGTCTGCGCATCGACGAAATCTATCTCTGGCATACTCCTATTCGTGTAGAGCATCTCGGCTCTCTGATAGCCATCTTGAGCCTGATTGTAGGTCGCCTCTGCAGCCACCAACGACTCCTCGATGTTGGGCGACGAGAGCTGCATCAAGAGGTCGCCTCGCTCAACACGATCGCCCTCCTCGACATAGATTTTCGAGACTGTCCCAGCAACTACGAAGCTCAGATTTGCCGCATTGCGCTCCTCCACAACACCCACATACGTGCGGCTGCGGCAATTAGAACTCGCCTCAATGTGGATCGTCTCAACTCGAACACTCTGCTCCTCTCTACTACTGCCGCCACCACTCTGTGCGGTGGTGCATCCGACTGCTAACGCCGTCATCGCGGCGATGATAAATAATCTTCTCATTCTCTATTTTTATTATTATTTTTTTCTCTGCGCTATTCACGATATTTCACACTGCAAAGATAGCATATCTAATTCGTGTTTTTGAACACCTTTCTGCGCTATAAATGTGCAAAAGTTCGCATTTTGTCGTTGTAATTCAATAAAAATCGCTATATTACCAACAAAAACAGACTAAAATGCCTAATTACAACCTCTGCAACATATTGAAGTCGCACGGCACAAATATCGTCCAGATCAACAGCCGATATACGAGCGACATATTTATAGGTATGATCTACGACCTTAGGGTGCTCGAGTGCATCACAATCCACCACTACGCCTGCGTCATCTGCACTAGCGGCACTGCTACGTTGGGGATCAACTTCGACGAACACAACATCAAGCAGGGGGATATGATTATCAAATTCGACACCGACATATTGATTCACAAAGGGCACTCTAGCGACTTCGAGGCGCAGTTGGTGATCTTCAGCAATGACCTATACGAGGTGTTGACGACCGACCTGGCGAGCTACAGATCTGTGTTCCTCGCCGAGAAGTTCCCCAACATAGTGAGTATGGAGAGACACGAGCAGGTGGTGGTAGATGCTACTAGCCAGCAGTTTATCTACATATTGGAGCACCTGCATCAGAACCACCTGCTCTCAGCGATGGGAAACGTGGTATCTGTATTCGGCAAGATCGTATTTCAGATGATCTACGACCATCAGAGCGCAGGCGAGATCGTCCAACACACCTTCAGTCGATACGACACAATCTACAAATCGTTCATCGAACAGGTGATAAAGAGCTATCGCCACGAGCGCACAATCGGCTTCTATGCCGAGCAGCTCAACGTAACACCAAAGCACCTCGCGTCGGTCGTCAAGCAGGTGAGTCGCCGCCGCGCCTCCGAGTGGATTGATACCTATGTGATAAATGAGGCAAAAACACTACTCCTATCCACCAATAAACCCCTCTACGAAATAGCCGAAGAGCTCAACTTCGAGAGCGCCACAGCATTCAGCCGATACTTCATACGACTAACCTCATTCACCCCACGCGACTTCCGACACAAAAGAGCTCTGCAGGGTGAACAATAGGGACTTCGTCCCTTTTACTTATATTAATGGTGTGTTTTAGTCGTGCGTTCTGCCACTGCCCTGCGCGGGCGGCGGCGGAGTGCTCTCCGCGGAGCTATTCTTTTGTTGCGATTGTTAATAGATTGATTCTCAATCTGCTAATGTATTGATAAACGGACGATTAAAACTTCGTTTTATCGACCATTTTTCAATACATTAGCTACGTAGGCTTGCGCCTACTATTAACAATCGAGTCCGACTGCCAACCAAATTGAAAGGTTAAATTCAGTCTATACGTATGATGTCACCGATGATGCCAAGCCCTGAATTCACGAACGGCAATTATAGGGATGTCAGCCAATGGCTGACATAAAATAATAAGGTATAGAGCGTTGAAAGTTCACTTTCAAAAAGCTCTATACCTTATTATTTTGCAGTGCGAAGCACCCCTATAATAACCGCAACAAAAAGCAAATGCAAGCTAGCTTGCCGCCCGCGCGGCGTAAGCGTAGACCCCGCCTAGAACACCTACATCTTAGCCTTAGCCTCGCAGTATGTGCACCTTGCGATGCCGCTTTTGTCGAGGTGGAAATCTGATGTCACCTCCTCTGTTGTTGTTATGCATCTGCGGTTTGTGCAGCGCAGACCCTCGGTGTCGACACTATCGCTCTCGGCGTGGCTGGTTGAGGTTCTGTTTTGCCACTCTAGGAGCTTGCATATCAGCGCCATACGTACGAATTTGCCGTTCTCCACCTGGCGGAAATATGCGGCACGTGGATCTGCGTCGACCTCCTGTGTGATCTCGTTGACGCGTGGCAGCGGATGGAGAATCGTCAGGTTGCTCTTCGCTGGCTCCAGCTTCTCGGGTGTCAGAATGAATGAGTCCTTCAATCTGTCGAACTCATCTTCGTCGAAGAATCGCTCCTTCTGCACACGTGTCATATAGAGTATGTCGAGCTCACTCATAACCTCCTCCATTGTCTCCACCTCGCGGAACTCGATCGACGACGACTCCGAGAAGTCGTGCAACATATAGTCGGGCAGCTGCAGCTCCTTGGGGGCTATCAATATAACCTTTATCCCCTCATATCGCGCCAACGCCTTGATCAGTGAGTGCACTGTGCGTCCGAACTTCAGATCGCCACAGAAGCCTATCGTGTGACCATCGAGCGACCCCTTCTCTCTCTTTATTGTGAGCAGGTCGGTCAGCGTCTGCGTTGGGTGGGCGTGCGAACCGTCGCCAGCGTTGATGACGGGGATTGAGCCGTAGCGCGACGCAACGAGAGGTGCTCCCTCCTTGAAGTGGCGCATCGCAATGATGTCGGCGAAGCAACTTATGACGCGCACCGTGTCGGCTACAGTCTCGCCCTTCGATGCCGACGACGACGAGGCGTCGGAGAAACCTATTACGTTGCCACCCAACTCCATCATCGCTGCCGTGAAGCTCAGTCGAGTACGTGTCGAGGGCTCATAGAAGAGTGTAGCAAGCTTTTTGCCGTAGCAGATTGTGCTATACTTATCTCTGTTTGCTATAATATCTTCGGCGAGGGTGATTATCTCGCCTGTCTCCTCTACCGAGAGGTCTGTTGGGTCGATTAGGTGTCGCATAAGTTTTATTTTTTGAAAATATATCTCTATATAAATGTTGTTTAAGCGCTAGAGTAGGTAAGTTTTGGGGCTTCGAGAGCATTTTTACCGCAGCGTACTTCGGTACGTGAGGATGAATAAGCGGAGGGAAGTGCCGAAAATTGCCTACTATAACGCTTTAACCTACTCCATCCAACTCTCGTCAGAGGGGTTGTTCCTAAACTTCAGTAGACGATCCTTATCCTCCTTTGCGATGTAACCCTCCTCTACTGCCGCCTCAACGAGTGCGTCGAGGTTCGAGAGCGAGTAGTTGGTTACGTTGGCTGCAGCCAATCTGTCGAGACCCTTCTTCATTCCGTATGTGAAGATGCTCGCGATACCCAACACCTCTGCTCCTGCTTCGCGTAGTGCATTCACTACATCGACGCACGATCCTCCTGTAGAGATCAAGTCCTCGATCACAACGACCTTCTGACCCCTCTCCAAGCGTCCCTCGATCTGGTTGCCGCGTCCGTGATCCTTCGATCCGCTGCGTACATATCCCATCGGTAGACCCATTATTGTAGCCGTGATCGCCGCGTGTGCGATACCTGCTGTCGACGTACCCATCAACACCTCTGCCTCGGGGAACTTCTCTGTCACAATCTTTGCTAGCCCTGCCTCTACGTGGTCGCGAACCTCTGTGTCTGAGAGGGTTAGGCGATTGTCACAATAGATCGGGCTCTTGATGCCGCTAGCCCACGTAAATGGCTCCTGCGGACGAAGGAATACTGCGCGGATCGACAATAGATCCTTTGCTATGCTCTTTTCCATACTATAATATTTTTTTATTTTTGTCTTTACTCTGCTCCGACGAACTCCTCGACGCAGCGTGTATATGCAGCGACAGGGTTTGCCGCAGCTGTTATGGGGCGTCCCACAACGATGTAGTCAGATCCGATCTCGCGCGCACGTAGTGGTGTTGTCACGCGTACTTGATCGGCAACCTCGCCATCAGCAAATCGGATGCCTGGCGTAACGGTGAGGAACTTGTCGCCACAAGCGTCGTGCACCAATTGCGACTCAAGAGGTGAGCATACAACGCCGTCGAGACCCGCCTTGCTCGCGTTCTTCGCGTAGTGGACGATGGTGTCGGCTATGGTGTGGTTGATCAACAGGTCGCGCTGCATACGCTCCTCGCTAGTCGAGGTGAGCTGTGTCACCGCCAACAGAAGAGGGCGTGTGCCGTCGGGGCGTGTGAGCCCCTCGATCGCCGCCTTCATCATATCTATAGTACCTGCTGCGTGGAGGTTGCACATATCGACATTGAGGTGCGAGAGGACGCTCATCGCCTTCTTCACAGTGTTCGGAATGTCGTGCAGTTTGAGGTCGAGGAAGATCTGGTGTCCCCTCTCCTTGATCTCCTTGACGATCGATGGACCCTCGGCGTAGAAGAGCTCCATTCCGATCTTGACGAAGGGCTTGCGGCTCTCGTCGTTGAATAGGTCGAGGAAGTCGAATGTCTCCTGCGCACTCGCGAAGTCGCAGGCGATGATTACATCTTTTTTCATAATATTTGAGTTATAGGTAGTTTACTTTATTATTCCGATTATCTCGCGCAACGAGCTGATACCCAGCTTCTCCATCTGCGCAGGCAACGCCTCGATAATCTCTTTGCAGGCGTAGGGGTTGCGGAGATTCTCCGCGCCAACCTGCACCGCCGTAGCTCCTGCCATCATCATCTCGATCACATCGTTTGGCGAAGCAACACCACCACACCCCATAATCGGAATCTTGCACGCCTGAGCAACCTGATAGACCATTCGTAGGGCTATAGGGAAGATCGCAGGGCCCGAAAAGCCCCCCATCTTGTTGGCTATAACAGGACGACGACGCATCGTGTCGATTCTCATACCCAGCATAGTGTTGATTAGGCAGATGCCGTCGGCTCCAGCCTCCTCGCACGCCAGCGCAATCTCCGTGATGTCGGTTACGTTGGGGCTGAGTTTGATGAATACGGGTTTGGTCGTCGCAGCCTTCACAGCGCGTGTAACCTCTGCAGCGTGCTCGGGCGATGTGCCGAAGCTCATACCGCCGTGCTGCACATTGGGGCAGCTCACATTCACCTCGATGATACCCACCTGCTCCTGCTTGTCGATTCGCTCGCAGCAGTAGACATACTCGTCGACCGAGAAGCCGCTGATGTTGGCGATCACAGGTTTGCGATAGTAGCTCTTCATCTTAGGTAGGACGCTCCCGATAACCTTGTCGATACCGGGGTTCTGCAGACCCACCGAGTTGATCATACCATTCGTACACTCTGCAATGCGAGGTGTAGGGTTGCCAAATCGTTTCTCCTGCGTCGTCCCCTTGAACGAGATAGAGCCCAATATGTTGATGTCGTAGAAATCCTTGAACTCCTCGCCAAAACCGAACGTTCCGCTTGCGGGGATGATCGGGTTGTCCAACTCCAATCCGCAGAGCGTAACGCTCAAATCATACTTGTTGTCGCCTACCATATAATCTCCTCTCTGTCCAACACAGGACCATCTTTACAAATTCTCTTATATCCATACTTCGTCTTGCAGGTGCAGCCAACACAGGCGCCAAAGCCGCAACCCATCCTCTCCTCGAAGCTATACTCGCCACCCACGTTGGGTGTGGCGTCGTAGAGTGCCTTCAACATCGGGATAGGTCCGCAAGAGTAGGTGTAGTCGAACTCAGCATCCGCTAGCGCCGCAGTCACAAAACCCTTGATACCCATCGACCCGTCGGCTGTAGTGACGATAACTCGCACTCCCAGCGCCTCGAACTCATCGACCAAGAACGCCTCCGACGCAGTGTTGAACCCAACGACAACCGTCGGCTGCTTACCCTCCGCAAGGAGTCGCTTCGCCAAGTTGTAGAGTGGTGGAATACCAACTCCGCCACCAACCAAGAGTGGTTTGATACCCCTCATTGTCGTCGCAAAGCCGTTGCCAAGACCTGTCAATATATCTAGCTCTGTGCCTACGCCCATCTCGCTCATAGCCTCAGTACCCTCGCCCACAACCTTGTAGATGATGCGGATCCAACCCTCGCCATAGTCGTTTACGGAGATCGGACGACGTAGATACATCCCCGAGATCTCGATGTTGATAAATTGACCCGAAGCGGTGATATATTGAGTGTCGCCCTCCAGCTTCATCGAGTAGATGGAGCTAGTGAGCGATACATTCTCAGTTACTATATATTTTCCTCTCTTATACATATATATTATTTAGCGTCAATAGTCGATACCCCAAACGTGATCTCCTCCAATACGTCGAGCAACACCTTCACTGTCTCCAACGACGTGAATACTGTCACTGCGTTCTCCACCGCCGCGCGACGAATGTCGTATCCGTCGAGGCGCGCATTGACCTGGTTGATGTCGTTCGTATTGATGATGTAGTTGACGTGTCCCTGGCGCAGGCTCTCGATGATCTCGGTGCTGTTGCTAGAGATTTTAGCTCGCGTACGTGTGCGGATGCCGTGCTTGCGCAAGAACTCTGCTGTTCCCTCCGTCGCCTCGATGTTGAATCCTAGGTCGTAGAAGCGCTGAACGAGTGGCAACGCTGTTGGTTTGTCGTCGTCCGCAATTGTCACCAAGATTGTGCCGTAGTTAGCCACAGCCATTCCCGACGACTGCAACGCCTTGTACAACGCGCGTGTCAATCTCTTGTCATATCCGATAGCCTCGCCCGTAGACTTCATCTCGGGCGACAAGTATGACTCCATACCGCGGATCTTCGCGAACGAGAAGGCTGGTGCCTTAACGAACCATCTCTTAGCCTCTGCGCCAATGATCTCGGTGATACCCTGGTCGCGAAGTGAGCGTCCCAAGATAACCTGAGTCGCAACATCTGCCATATGGATTCCTGTCGACTTCGACAAGAACGGAACTGTACGAGACGAACGTGGGTTGACTTCGATAACATATACCTCCTCCTTCTCGTCCAAGATGAACTGGATGTTGTAGAGTCCGATGATGCCGATACGTAGACCCAACGCCTTCGTGTATTCGATAATCTTATCCTTCACAGCCTGACTAACCGAGAATGTCGGGTAGACGCTGATCGAGTCGCCAGAGTGGATACCTGTCTTCTCAACGTGCTCCATAATGCCAGGGATAAAGACATCCTTACCGTCACATATCGCATCGACCTCCAGCTCCTTACCCATAATATATCGGTCAACCAAGACTGGTGAATCTACATTCACCTCGACAGCCGACACCAAGTAGTGGCGTAGACGCTCCTCGTTGCTCACGATCTGCATAGCTCGTCCGCCCAAGACGTAGCTCGGACGAACCAACACTGGGTAGCCAATGCGGCTAGCGGCAGCGACTCCATCCTCGATGTTTGTAACCGCCTCAGCCTCAGGCTGTGGAATTCCTAGCTCCTCCATAATCTTCTCGAAGCAGCCACGATCCTCTGCGTTGCGGATAGCCTCGACACCTGTTCCGATGATCGGCACACCCAACTTAGCCAGCGGTTCTGCGAGGTTGATTGCGGTCTGTCCTCCGAGCGATACGATCACACCCTTTGGCTTCTCGTAGTCGAGGATATTCATTACATCTTCGACCATCAGTGGCTCGAAGTATAGTTTGTCCGATGTCGTGTAGTCTGTCGACACTGTCTCGGGGTTGCTGTTGATGATGATCGCCTCGTAGCCAGCCTCGCGGATCGACCAGATCGCGTGAACCGTAGAGTAGTCGAACTCAACGCCCTGACCAATTCGGATTGGTCCTGAGCCGAGCACAACGATCTTCTCGCGATTGCTCACGATCGACTCATTCTCGGTCTCGTATGTAGAGTAGAAGTATGGTACATATGAGCTGAACTCGCTCGCGCAGGTGTCGATCATCTTGAAGATCGGATAGATACCCTCGCTCTTGCGTAGGTGATACATATCCGCCTCGTTCTTGCCCCACAACATACCTATATATTTGTCCGAGAAGCCCATCTTCTTGGCATCCTTCAATGTCTCGATGTCGCCAACGTTAGATGCTACAACCCTCTCGAACTCCACAATGTTGCGGAACTTCTCGAGGAAGAACATATCTATCTTCGAGGCGTTGTAGATCAAACCTAAGTCGATACCTATGCGGATCAACTGCGCCACAGCGAACAATCTATCGTCTGTTCCCTCCTTGATGTAGAGCAACATATCGTCTGCCGACATTCTGTCGAACTTCTTGTGGTAGAGGTGGTAAACACCCGTCTCCAACGAACGGATAGCCTTCAAGATAGACTCCTCCATTGTGCGACCAATCGCCATAACCTCTCCCGTAGCCTTCATCTGTGTGCCGAGGCTGTTCGATACGTCGGTGAACTTGTCGAATGGGAAGCGTGCTATCTTCGATACTACATAGTCCAACGTAGGCTCAAACGATGCTGGTGTGTTGGCAATGCGGATCTCGTGAAGGTGCATACCGACAGCGATCTTCGCACTCACGCGCGCAATCGGATAACCCGTAGCCTTCGACGCCAACGCTGACGAACGAGATACACGTGGGTTAACCTCGATCAAGTAGTATTGGAACGACAACGGATCCAACGCAAACTGAACGTTACAGCCTCCCTCGATCTTGAGCTCGCGGATCAACTTCAACGATGAGTCACGCAACATCTGATACTCCTTGTTGGTGAGCGTCTGCGACGGTGCAACGACAACTGAGTCGCCCGTGTGGACTCCTACAGGGTCGATGTTCTCCATATTACACACCGCAATCGCTGTGTCGTTGGCGTCGCGCATCACCTCATACTCGATCTCCTTGTAGCCCTTGATGCTCTTCTCGACCAACACCTGGCTCACTGGCGAGAGCGCAAGTGCCGTGCGCATCATATCGCGCAACATTGGCTCGTCGTCGGCAAAACCACCGCCCGTTCCACCCAACGTGAAGGCTGGACGCAACACAACAGGGTAGCCGATCTGACCAGCTGCAACAACAGCCTCCTCGATCGTCGTAGTGATAGAAGAGGGCAAGACTGGCTCGCCCAATCTCTCGCACAACTCCTTGAACAACTCACGATCCTCCGCCATCTCGATGCTCTCGAACGATGTTCCGAGGATCTCGACCTGACACTCCTTCAAGACACCCTTCTTAGCCAACTGAACAGCCAAGTTGAGTCCTGTCTGACCGCCCAATCCTGGGATGATAGCGTCGGGACGCTCGTAGCGGATGATCTTCGCCACATACTCCAGCGTCAACGGCTCCATATATACCTTGTCGGCAATATGGGTATCTGTCATAATAGTCGCAGGGTTCGAGTTGACTAGGACAACCTCATATCCCTCCTCCTTGAGCGCAAGACACGCCTGCGTTCCCGAGTAGTCGAACTCGGCTGCTTGACCAATAACGATCGGACCTGAGCCGATCACCATTACTTTCTTTATATCTGTACGTTTAGGCATTTTTGTGCTCCTCCATCATTTTAATAAACTTATCGAAAAGGTATGTGCTGTCGTTTGGTCCTGGTGCACTCTCAGGGTGATACTGCACAGAGAATACTCTGTCCGCCTTGCACTCGACTCCCTCCGAGGTGTTGTCGAGCAGGTTGTAGTGTGTAGACTCCAAATCGGTGCTCTTCAACGAATCGGTGTCGACCGCGAACGAGTGGTTCTGGCTTGTGATCTCCACCTTGCCGCTCTCGATGTTGAGCACAGGGTGGTTGCCACCTCGGTGTCCGAACTTCATCTTGAACGCCTTTGCGCCATACGCCAACGCGATCATCTGGTGTCCCATACAGATACCGAAGATTGGTAACTTGCCGCGTATCTGCTTCACAAGCTCGATCACGGGGGTTACATACTCTGGGTTGCCAGGTCCATTCGAGAGAAATACGCCATCGGGCTGAAGTGCGAAGATCTCCTCAAGCGATGTGTCGAACGGAACGACCGTTACGTTGCAACCCTTCTGGTTGAGGCAGCGGATGATATTATGTTTGATACCGCAGTCGATCGCCACAACGTCGTACTGGTGGTTTGCGGTGCGCGAGAACCAACGCTTCTTGCAGCTCACACGCTCAACCATATCGGTGCGCATCTCTGTCGCCTTGATTGTAGCTAACGCCTCCTCTAGTGGAGTGTCGACGTTCGTTATCATTACGCGCTGAGAACCCTCGTCGCGAATGATGCGTGTGATCTGGCGTGTGTCGACTCCCTCGATCGCAGGGATTTGATGCTCCTCCAACACCTCGTTCAGGGTCTTGGTGTAGCGGAAGTTAGATGGTGAGTCGTTGTACTCTCTTACGATCATTCCGCCGATTGTCGGAAATTTAGTCTCGTAATCCTCCTCGGCAGTTCCATAGTTTCCGATGAGGGGGTAGGTCATAACTACCATCTGATCTGTGTATGACGGATCAGATAGAATCTCCTGGTATCCAATCATCGACGTGTTGAACACCACCTCGCACACTGCATCGCGATCAGCTCCAAAGCCGTAGCCGTAGAACTCGCGCCCATTCTCAAGGACAATTTTCTTGTTGTAAGCTCTCATTGTATATTATTTATTGTTTTTATTCTCTCCGTAAATTATCTCACCACCTACCATCGTCATCTTTGTCCTGCCTGCGACCTCCATACCCTCCAGGGGTGTGGCACATCCCATCGACACAAACTCCGAGGTATCTATCGCAAACCGTTCGTCGAGGTCAAACGCCACCAAATCTGCGACGGCGCCAACAGCGACCTCGCCTCGTGACAATCCGAATATCTCGCGAGCCCTGCTCGACATTAACTCAACCAGCCTCGCAAAAGGTATAACGCCCGACTCGACCAAATGAGTATAACACGTCGCAAACGACGTCTCAATACCCACAACGCCAAATGCGCTCTTCGCCAAACCTCGACTCTTCTCCTCGGCTGTGTGGGGTGCGTGGTCTGTCGCAATGAGGTCGATCGTGCCATCCACAATGCCCTCCAGCAGCGCTGCACGATCCTCCGCAGAGCGAATTGGCGGATTCATCTTGAATCGACCCTCCTCCTGCAGATCCATATCTGTGAGGATCAAGTAGTGGGGCGCAGTCTCGCAGCTCACCTTCAATCCTCTACTCTTCGCCTCGCGGATAAGTTCGACACTCTCCTTTGTCGAGATGTGACAGACGTGGTACTCGACCCCCGTGCTCTCGACCATCTCTATATCTCGTTTCACCTGCCCCCACTCGCTCTCGGAGCAGATGCCGCGGTGTCCATTCATCTTGCAGTACTCGCCATCGTGGATATACCCCCCGAAGAGTAGATCATCCACCTCGCAGTGTGCGACTATTGGTTTGCCAACTGCTGCCGCCATAGCCATAGCCTCTCTCATCAGCTCGCCACTTTGCACGCCTCGTCCATCGTCGGAGAAGCCACCGATCATCGGCGCAAGTCTCTCCATATCGACCAACTCACCGCGACCCTTCTGCCCGACTGTTATCGAGGCGTAGGGTATGACGTTGACAACGGCGTCGCTCTCAATTATGTCGAGTTGCTGCTGCAGATGCTCCACTGAGTCGGGCGCAGGCGACAAATTTGGCATCGAGAAGATAGTAGTGACGCCACCACGTGCCGCCGCTGCTGTGCCGCTCGCTATAGTCTCCTTCTTCGAAAACCCTGGTTCGCGCAGATGCACGTGGGCATCGACAAGACCGGGAAGCAGCGTGCAGCCCGAGAGGTCAACCACCTCGAAATCGCCTGTGTCGACACCTGCGCCATCCTCAACAATCGCTGTGATAACGCCATTATCGACCACTATATCGCCGCTCCTAAACCCCGTGGGCGTGAAGTGTCGCGCACCTCTAAGTACTCTAATCATTCCCTTCGTCTTTTTAGGCAAAAAAAAAGTAACCAAACGGCTACCCTCTCAACTTAAAACAACAACTCCTCAACACCTTCTTCTCGATGTCGCGCTGAGCCCAGAAACGAGCTCTCGTAGCTATTTGTTGTCCTTTATTCATATTCGATTACAAAGGTACGATTTTTTTTTTCTGATACAAAATTCCGACTCTATTTTTTACTAATAAAAAAGAGTAGCCGACTATTCGACTACTCTTTTGCATTAAAGATTACACATTTTGCCACATATTACACCCCAAATAGATCCGTGAGCGAGCAATCCATACCATATAATTCGTGGTCGTGCTGCGCAACGTGGTGTAGTATCAACTCGTCGTCGCTGTGCGACTCGTCGATCACAAAGTCTAGCTCTGCGGGGGTTTGAAGTAGTTGTGTGTAGTTCTCTCGTTCGGTGTCAATCTCTGCCATAGGCGTCTCGATGTTTTTAGTTTGATAACTCTTGTTGTAGTGATAACGTCGCATCCCCCGATAATATTATGTGTTATCACCAAAAAAAGTTACTCCCTCCAGATCGAGAACGAGGCGGACGCACCCACATAGGGGCTTCCGCGCCAGGCGTCGTATCCGCCGTCGAGAGAGAGGGTTAGAGATCCAACGCTGCGACTCACACCCAACCCCACCCAGAGCGATCCTTGCGCGACACCGCTCTTGAGTGCCACCTCCCACTCGGGGCGCGCAAAGTCGTGTCGGATCTCCTGCGCGTCGAGCAGCACCATCGACCGCAGCGCAACGTTAGACCCCTCGATCTCGGCACTCCACCGACCCTGCAGCGTGTCGCGGAAGGTGTAGAGAGTGTCGCGCCCCGAGTCGCTGGGGCTAACGGCTATCGGCTCGACATCGTCGTAGTGTAGAGAGTCGACTATGTAGCTCACGCGTTCGCGCCGCAGCGAGGAGGTGTTGCGGCAGCTGCGAATTGTGAGTGCAGACAACGCCACAAGCAGGAGGACGAGGGTGAGGAGCACCACTTGGCGACAGGTCATATTCATACCGCACACCGCTACTCCTCGAGCAGCGCCTCCAACTCTCGGATCTGCACTCGAATCGCCTCGCGCTCGTTATGTAGCTCTGTCGTGTCGTAGCTCGCAGACTCTCCTGCCATCATCTGCTCCTGGCACTTTACGACCTTGTAGTCGGAGTCGGACAGCTCCGCACAGAGCTCCTTGATCTTGCTCTCTATCTTGGCTGGAGAGTTGACGACTTGTTCGGTGTAGCGTACCACGCGTCCCTCCTCGGTGCGGTAGCGGCGCTTGAGTGTGTCGAACTCGCCTAGCTCCACCTCCACCTGCGTTGTCTCCACCTGCGTTGTCTCTGCCTGCGTTGTCTCTGCCTGCGTCTCGTCGACGAGGGGCAGCATACCGCTCTCCGCCGCGAGCCTCAGGTGGATTGGGTTTGTGGGGTCAATCAGCGTGGTCGTGATGTCGCCCAACTCATCTATTTTTGCGTACTTTATCATATTATTCATACCTTGATGTTTTTTAATTATGCCTGTTCGCTCGTCTCCCAGAACTGTTTGCGCGAGAAGACAAATATCTCCGCCCCAGGAAAGTTGCCGTCGTCGCCTACAATGAAGGTGATCTTAAAGTTCATATATTTGGAGTGGAAGCGGAGTGACGCTGGCTCGTAGTAGTCCACCGCATTTCGCTGGTAGTTGGTGAAGAGGCAGTAGAGATCGTCGGGCTCAGCTCCGAACCCAAGGTCGTCTTCAGCAGACACGGTTATCTCAAGTATTCTCCAGTTGCTCACATAATTAACATTCACCGTGCACGCCTGGTCTCTTTGGTTTGGCATCCACACACGCTCCAGCTCGCCATCGGTGTCGATAACGAATGCGCCGAGCAGACCTCCCATCACGTTGTTAGCCCCTGTGGGTGCTGCGTTGAGCGCAATTCCGCTCTCGTCGATGGTGACGGCGGCGTTGGTGAGCGACGTGGAGGTAGAGGTGGATGGTGTCGACGACGAGCCTCCGTCAGCGACAAGGATGGGTGAGACTATCGCCCACACCTCGGGGTCGACAGCGTCGTCGCCAGCCCCCTCCACAAGTGTCACCTCGGTGATCTGTGGCGTTACGACGAGCTGCTCTCCCCCCTCGAACAGAGCGCTCTCGAACGACGCGAACCACTCTCCGTAGAGTGTGCCGGGGCGGAGCGAGTGGTTGGAGAACTCGACGACAATCTCGGTTGTGCTCTCGCCTAGTGGGTGGGCACGGAAGTAATTCTCGCCGTCGAACAGAGCGGTGTAGCTCCCCGACGGCGTGGTGCAACCATCTCTGAGAGTGGCGAAGTTTATGCGCCACGGGTAGGTCGGTATGCCATCTTCAAACTGTATTATCAGCGCGAAGTCTGATTTGTAATTTACATTCATTGCAAAATATTTAATTTAATATTGTGTAGCCCCCCTACAACCCATCCCCCGAGAGGTTGAGGCGACTTTCAGCTGCAAAGATACAACGGAGATATAGGGTTTTGCAATAGGGCAGCGCGAAAAATGTTAAATATTTTATATTGTTAGATTTGAAGCTCTGGTCAAATGTGACTTGTTGGTCATACTCCAGGGCAAACGCACGAAAATAGGGGTCTGGGCATACGCCGTGCGGGCGGCAAGCTAGCTTGCATTTGCTTTTGTTGCATTCCCTGTTTTTTTGCTGTAAAAAATAGATTTATATTAGATAGTATTTGCATTAATTATTGTATATTTGCAGTTTTGGAGAGTAACTACATTTATGGAATCATACGAGAGTAATTATCACACCCCTGTGCTGTGGCGCGAGGCGGTGCGGCTGCTGGAGATAGATCTAGCGGAGAACAAGAGCCAGACCTACTGCGACCTAACATTTGGTGGTGGTGGGCACACTCGTCTCATCCTCAGTCAGTTGGGTGAGCAGGGGGCGCTTTATTCGTTCGATCAGGATGCTGACACGAGGGCGAATGTGCTCGACGACGACCGCTTTCACTACGTCGAGAGCAACTTCCGTTTTTTGCGTGGTGCGCTGCGATTGAGGGGGGTAGATCAGGTTGACGGCATACTTGCCGACCTCGGTGTGTCGTCGCACCACTTTGATGCTGTTGAGCGAGGGTTCTCGTTTCGTGGTGATGCGCCGCTCGATATGAGGATGAATCAGCGAGGTAAGATCACTGCTGCCGACGTAGTCAACCGCTATTCCAACGAGGAGCTGACGCGAGTACTAGGCGAGTGGGGAGAGGTGCAGACGCCGTGGAAGGTGGCGAACTGCATTGTCAAGGCGCGGACACTTTCGCCTATCACCACTACTGCGGAGCTAGTCGCAGCGGTCGAGCCCTGCACGCCCAAGGCTGCGCCAGCGAAGTTCCTCACGAAGCTATTTCAGGGGCTTCGGATCGAGGTGAATGGCGAGATGGAGGCGTTGAAGATGGCGTTGGAGCAGAGCCTCAAGGTGTTGCGCCCTGGGGGGCGACTCGTCGTTATCTCCTACCACTCGTTGGAGGATCGATTGGTGAAGAACTTTCTGCGCAGTGGCAACTTCGAGGGTAGTGTGGAGCGAGACTTCTATGGTCGGAGCTCGACACCCTGGCAGCTGACTACGCGCAAGGCTGTCACACCCTCTGCTGACGAGTTGGAGCGAAATCCTCGCTCGCGCAGTGCGAAGATGAGGGCGGCAATAAAACTTTAGAGAACAATGAGAGAGTACGATTTCGATATGGGCAAACCCCAGCTAACAGCCGAGCAGCAGGAGCAGCTCGACGAGGAGTTGGCGCGCCGTGTGCTCGACGAGGTGCAGCATCTCGATCCGCAGCATACTCCTAGCTCCGAGGAGGAGGACGAGGAGGACGAGGATGACGAGAGTGATGCAGAGCAGGAGGAGGGCGAGGGCAACTCGCCTGATGTAGAGGCGGAGCCAGCTCAGCCGCGCCGCCGCCGAGGGGGTCTGTTTTGGATGTTCGTCTCGGGCAATGTGCTGCTGTGGAGGGGGCTGACGCGCTACTATGGGCAGATGGTGCTTGTGGCGTTTCTCTTTCTGGTTAGTATCATAGTGATGTTCTGGTCGTTGCATCTCGATATGGAGTACAACATCCTCTCGCGCCGTGTGCAGCTTCTGCGCGAGCGTAGCGTGAGGCTGCAGGAGGTGCGTTCATCGCGCCTCTCACACTCGGCGATTGTCAAGGAGCTAGAGCAGCGAGGGATAGAGCTATACGACCCTACTACGCCAGCTACTGTGATCGAGAAGAGTGGTTTCTGGAGATAGAATAGGAGATAGAATTGAAAGATGGCAAGATCGAGACTAAAACATAAGGAGGGCGACGTAGAGCCGCAGGATAGACGAAAGATAAAGAGGGATATACTCAAACGAGTGAGGCTACTCTACTCCTTCTTCTTCCTGATGGGTGGTATCATCATCCTCCGCATAGGGTGGATACAGCTCTTTTCGCAAGACGTTGCTATCAACGCCGAGAAGATCCAGGGGCGCATATTCCACAATCAGAGCATCCGCGCACACCGAGGGTCGATCCTCGCGCGCGACGGCGAGGCGTTGGCTACGTCGATCATCCGCTATCAGGTGGAGATGGATTTTGGTAGCGAGGGGTTCGACTCGCCCGACGAGTATATGCGCCAGAGCGACTCGCTCTCGAAGCTCCTTGCCGCCTACTTCCGCGATAGGAGTGTGGCGGAGTATCGGCAGCTCTTCAGGAGACAGCGAGACAAACACTATCAGCTGAAGTATCGCAAAGATACGCTCGTTATGCGCTCCGATGGATGGATGGAGCGCCTTGTCGATATGATGAGGGGTGAGTCGATGGTGTCGCAGAAGCTCTACGACACGATCCGCGACCACCGCACTGTCACCATATTCCCTCGTGAGGTCGACTACTCTGAGTGGCAGACGCTGCGGCGCTACCCCATCCTCAACTGGAATATGGGTATGACCTACCGACTCGAAGATCGGGACGAGAGGGTCTACACCAAGAGCGGTGTGGCGCAGCGTACCATCGGAGCTATCAACGCCGACCGAGGCGACGACTACGGAATCGAGGCTATCTACAACGAGCAGCTGAGCGGTAAGGATGGCGAGGTGTTGAGGCAACGCATTGCGCGAGGCTTCTATGGGCGCGTTGTGGGGGGCGTGAGCCGCGATGCGGTGGATGGTCTGGATGTGGTGACGACGATAGATGCCGATCTACAGGATATTGTCCACACGGCACTATTGGAGCAGGTGACTACGCAGAGAGCAATATGGGGAACAGCGGTGGTGATGGAGGTGGCGACGGGCGACATCCTCGCAATCTCGAATCTCGATCGACTCTCCAACGGCAGGTATGCCGAGCAGCGCAATCGCGCAATAGGTGCGAGGGCTGAACCTGGCTCTACGTTCAAACTATTATCGACGATGGCTCTGCTAGAGGAGGCGAAGATGCCGACGTCGCAGGTCTACGACTCGGAGAATGGGGAGCGCGTAAAGGTCGGTAATGCGTGGGTGAGGGATTCGCACCGTGAGGGGTTCGAGGTCGATCTCCACACGGCGTTTGTGAAGTCGCTCAACGTCTACTTCGCGAAGGCTATATATGAGAACTACAAGGATGAGCCGAGGCGCTACACCGATTTTCTGAAGGTTGTGGGGTTGGGCTCTACGATGGGGCTTGAAGCGTATGGTGAGCAGCTGCCGCGTCTGCCCGAACAGGGGTCACAGCTATGGACTCCGCATATGACGCTCGTCAATATGGCGTATGGCTATGGTGTGGAGCTCGCTCCGATACAGACCCTCACGCTCTACAACGCCCTAGCTAACAATGGGCGGATGATGGCTCCGCGTCTGGTGAAGGAGATACAGCGAGACGGCAGAGAGGTGGAGGAGTTTGCGCCCAAGGTGCTCAACGAAAAGATCTGCTCGCAGCCGACGATCGACACACTCCGCAATCTGTTGGGCTGCGTGAGTGAGAGCGGAGGTACGGCGCACTGGTATCTGGGTAACTTCAATGGCTTCGAGGTCGCAGCAAAGACTGGTACGGCGCAGTTTGCGCAGGATGGATACCACCACAAGGATGGTATCTACATAGGTTCGATGGTGGGCTACATACCTGCCGACAAACCCAAGTACAGCGTCATCGTCGCACTGCGGATCAAGCAGGGGCAGTCGACAACGATCTATGGTGCAGGGTTGGCAGGTCCTGTTATGCGAGACGTAATGCAGCAGATCTACAACCGCGAGAGCGGATGGCAGGCTCGTCTCGACACTATGCCGCAGCGGAGTCGCCCGAGCAACATAAAGGGGGGCGACATAGCCTCTATTCGCCGAGTAGCAAACGACCTCAACCCACGTACGATCGACTCGGGAGAGGTGCAGGGGTGGGGCAAGGTTGCCTACGACTCGTTGAGCAGATTGACCATCAAGGAGATTGATCTCAAGGATGGTGTGATGCCGAACCTCTATGGGTTGGGTCTGCGCGATGCGATCTACCTGATGGAGAGTCGAGGTGTGTCGGTTAAGTTTAAGGGGACGGGCAGCGTATGGCGTCAGAGTGTGAGGGCTGGAAGCCGCATCTCGCGAGGTGGCGAGGTGACGTTGCAGTTGAGATAATATTATATGGAGATGAATGTTAATGATTTAATAGCGAGGTTGAGCCCGACGACAGTCGTCGGCAGCGGGAGAGATGTTGAGGTCTCGACACTAACGTACGACTCTCGTACGGCGACTGCTGGCAGCTGCTTCTTCGCGGTTCGAGGGGTGCAGCTGGATGGACATCGCTACATAGCTGCCGCCACGAGAGGCGGAGCGAGATGTGTCGTCTGTCAGAGCCTGGCGGGCATCGAGGTTGAGGAGGATGATGGCGTCTGCTACCTTGTTGTCGAGTCGAGCGAGGTCGCAATGGCGCAGGCAGCGCAGCTCCTCTATGGCGATCCCTCGTGCGAGATAGAGCTTGTGGGTGTCACAGGCACCAATGGCAAGAGTACGACGGCGACGCTGCTAGCCGACCTATTCGACGAGCTAGGTTACAAGACGGGGCTTATCTCGACTGTCACCTATCGTATTGCTGGTGAGCACTTCACCTCGACCCACACTACGCCCGACACTATTCGTCTCAATGCTATGTTGAGGCAGATGGTCGACGCGGGGTGTCGATACTGCTTTATGGAGGTATCGTCGCACTCGGTTGTGCAGGAGAGGATCGCAGGGCTCACCTTTGCAGGGGTTGTATTTACCAACCTCACGCACGACCATCTCGACTACCACGGTAGCTTTATGGAGTACCTGAGGGCGAAGAAGAGTCTCTTCGACAGAGCGCCTAAGGGTGCGTTCGCTGTGGTCAATGTAGACGATAAGAATGGCGAGGTGATGTTGCAGAACTGTGCGGCGCGGCGCGTAAGATACTCTACGCGTCGACTAGCCGACCACACAGGCAAAATCGTCGAGATGCACTTCGATGGGATGTTGCTCTCCATAGATGGCGCCGAGGTGTGGGTACGGCTGACGGGGGGATTCAACCTCCACAACTTGTTGGCGCTCTACTCTGTGGCGCTGGAGTTGGGGGAGAGTTGCGACGATGTGTTGGTCGCAATGAGTAGGTTGCAATCGGTGAGGGGCAGGTTCGAGAACTTTGCTGCAGGTGGCGACCGCACCATCATCGTCGACTATGCACACACGCCCGACGCATTGAGTGCGACGCTATCGACCATCGGCGAGATTGCGCGCTGCGCACGTGGTGTGGTGACGGTTTGCGGATGTGGAGGCGACCGAGACCGAGAGAAGCGTCCGACGATGGCGCGCATAGCATTCGAGGGGTCGACGACAGCGATCTTCACCTCCGACAATCCGCGTAGCGAGAGCCCCGAGGCTATCTTGAACGATATGGTAGCTGGAGTGGAGGGTCTGCCGATGACATCGACACATCGGTGGTTGAGGATAACGGATCGCAGGGAGGCTATTCGCACTGCGGTTATGCTCTCGTCGCCAGGCGACGTAGTGTTGATCGCAGGTAAGGGTCACGAGACCTACCAGATAGTGGGTGATGTGCGCCACCACTTCGACGATATGGAGGAGGCACAGCGCGCCGCCCAGATCTATTAACTAGATCTATTAATATATAGAGTAATAGAACAGATTTAATATAGTAGAAGATGTTATACCATTTTATCAAACAGCTCCAGGAGTGGGGCGTATCGATCCCTGGATTGGGGGTATTTGACTTTTTGTCGTTTCGTGCTACGATGGCGATAGTTGTGGCGTTGGCGACGACGATTCTCTTTGGAGGGCGTTTGATTCGGTTTATGCAGAGGCGTCAGATTGGCGAGCAGATCCGCGACCTTGGGTTGGAGGGGCAGATGCAGAAGAGGGGTACGCCGACTATGGGCGGAGTGATGATCCTGCTGGCGATAGTTATCCCGACGCTGCTGTTTGGGCGTCTCGACAACATATATATTATATTAATGTTGATAACGACAGTGTGGTTGGGGGCGATAGGTTTTCTCGACGACTACATAAAGGTCTTTCTAAAGAATAAGGAGGGGCTGAGCGGACAGGCGAAGATTGTGGGGCAGATTGGTCTCGGTTTCATCGTGGGGACGACTATGTGGTACTCGCCCGACATTGTGATCCGCGAGAACCTTGCGCAGCCCATCGAGACGATGATTGTCAACGACGACGGCGAGGTGGTGAGCGAGACGAGCGTACGTCTTGTGCTCGACTCAGAGGATCAGAAGAGCACGCGTACGACTGTGCCGTTCCTCAAGAACAACCGCTTCGACTATGGCGACATAACGGGCTACAACGACATATTGAGCTTCATACTCTACGTAGTAGTCGCAACCTTTGTGGTGACAGCAGTGTCGAATGGAGCCAACCTAACGGATGGTCTCGACGGCTTGGCTACGGGTGTTTCGGCGCCTATTGTGGCGGTGCTGGGTGTGTTGGCGTATCTCTCAGGACACATTGTGTATGCCGACTATCTCAACATAATGTATATACCGAGTTCGGGCGAACTCGTTGTCTTTGCGGCGGCGATGGTGGGGGCTCTGATAGGCTTCTTGTGGTATAATTCATTCCCTGCGCAGATCTTTATGGGCGACACGGGGTCGCTGGCGATTGGTGGTATCATTGCGGTATTTGCACTCTGCATCCGCAAGGAGCTTATGTTGCCGCTGCTGTGTGGGGTCTTTTTGGTGGAGTCGATCACGGTGATGATGCAGGTTGGCTACTTCAAATACACCAAACGAAAGTATGGCGAGGGGCGTCGCATATTCCTAATGGCGCCGATCCACCACCACTACCAACGTAAGGGGATGTTCGAGACGAAGATCGTTATCCGCTTCTGTATCGTCTCGATACTTCTTGCGGCACTCACGATAGCAACACTTAAAATTCGATAGTAACGATGAAGAGATTGATAGTTCTAGGTGGAGGCGTATCGGGATATGGCTCCGCTATTTTGGCAAAAAAGGAGGGTTTCGACGTCCTCCTATCCGACAGCGGTACGCTCGCACCGAAATATACGGCACTACTCGAAGAGTGGGGCGTGGAGTATGAGCAGGGGGGGCACTCTGTGGAGAGAATATTGGCGGCAGACGAGGTGATAAAGTCGCCTGGTATTCCCGACAAAGCACCTCTGATAGTCGAGCTTCGCAAGAGGGGTGTGTCGGTAATCTCGGAGATCGAGTTCGCAGGGCGCTATATGCGTGGTGCGCGTAGCATCTGCATCACAGGGTCGAACGGCAAGACTACCACTACATCGCTGATCTACAAGATATTGTGCGACGCAGGCTACTCGGTGGCGCTGGGTGGCAACATAGGCGAGAGCTTCGCCTACTCGGTGGCAACGCGCGAGGTCGATTGGTATGTGTTGGAGCTAAGTTCGTTTCAGCTCGACGGGATGAGTGAGTTCCGCGCCGACGTCTCTGTGCTGCTCAACATTACCCCCGACCACCTCGACCGCTACGACTATAAGTTCGAGAACTATGTGGCGTCGAAGATGCGCATCGAGCAGAACCAACGACCCGAGGATACATTCGTCTACTTCTCTGACGACACAAACATAACCCCCACAGGTGCGGCGCGCCGACTCCCATTCTCCAATGCGGCGATGGATGAGTCGGGATGTGTGGCGGTCGGTGGTGCGACGATCTGCTCGGGTCAGCTGCAGATCCCTGGTCTGCACAACTGCCTCAATGCGCAGGCTGCACTCTTGGCTGCGCAGGCTGCAGGTGTGGCGGAGGAGGATATATTGAGGTCGATCTACAACTTTTCGCCTGTGGAGCACCGTCTGGAGCCTGCAGGTACGCTCGATGGTGTGCTCTACATCAACGACTCGAAGGCTACAAATGTCGACTCTACGTGGTATGCGCTGGAGTCGATGAGTAGCCCAGTGATATGGATCGCTGGCGGCACCGACAAGGGTAACGACTATGCGCCGCTGATGGAGCTGGCGCAACGGAGCGTCAAGGTGTTGATCTGTATGGGGCTCGACAATGCGAAGCTCGAACACTCCTTCGCAGGTGTTGTGCCAACTATCATCTCCACCTCGTCTATGGAGGAGGCTATGGAGTATGCGCGCCGCGAGGCAGTGGAGGGCGACGCTGTGTTGCTCTCGCCCGCGTGTGCCTCGTTCGACCTATTCAACAACTATGAGCACCGAGGCAGGATGTTCAAGGAGTGGGTTGCGCAGCAGATGAGTGGTGTGTCGAACAAGAGTTGCTAGAGGGGAGTATGGAGCGAAGATTAAACATACAGAGACTTAGGAGCATAGCCTCGATGCGTGGCACGGTGAGAGAGTTAACGCCCACTGCGAGTTGGTTTCGAGGCGACCGCGTGTTGTGGATCATCATCGCAGCGCTCGCCATTGTGTCGGTGTTGGTCGTCTACTCGTCGACGGCGAAGATGGCGTACGACGATGCCGCCATCAAGTCGACCTCGCACTTCCTGCAGCAGCAGTTGGGGCTTATTGTGTTTGGCGGAATAGCACTCTTTGCCTCGGCTTATCTCTTTAGTTCTCAGTTTTTTAGGGGCGTCGCTCCGTGGGTCTTTGGGTTGTCATTGCTGATGACCCTTGCGGTCTATTTTGTGGGCAGCTCGACCAATGGTGCTGCGCGCTGGATCTCGATCTTCGGATTTCAGTTTCAGCCCTCCGAGGCGCTGAAGGTGTCGACCATAATGTTGTTGGCTAGAGAGTTGGCTGCGCGGCAGCTCAATATCGAGAAGTTGCGAATAGTCCCCTCCTGGCGTATCTGGACGTGGGGCGAACGCGCACAGCAGAGGATTCTGCGGGAGGGCTTTGTGCCCATTTTGTTGCCTATGTTGATTGCGTGCGCTGTCGTTGTGCCAGCCCATACGTCGTCGGCACTGTTGCTATTTGGTTCGTCTATGGTTGTGCTGATGATGGGGCGTGTGCGCTTCGTGGAGCTTCGCAAGATCGTTACGTTGATGGTTGCGTTGGGGGCTATGTTCTATGTCGTGGGCGCAGGTCGCTCCGACACAGCAGGGGGGCGCGTATCTACGTGGGTCGACCTGCTGACCTCCGATCGTAGCGAGGTGGCGGTAGAGGATCTCACCGACACCGAGCGCTCGATGATAGCGATGCACAATGGCGGACTGATGGGTGTCGGCGCAGGTAAGTCGGTGATGAGGGTCGAGATGATCCACCCCGAGAGCGACTACGCCTTCGCATTCTTCGTCGAGGAGTATGGGTCGCTGCTCGCAATAGCCGTTATGCTGCTCTACCTATGGATATTCTTTAGGGCAATTACGATCGTCGAACGCTGTGGCACAATCTTCCCGGCACTGCTGGTGTTGGGGCTCGCAATGATGATAACGACGCAGGCACTCCTGCATATAGCCGTCACCATCAACCTTATGCCCGAGACGGGACAGACGCTGCCCCTGATCTCGCGCGGAGGGTCGTCGCTGGTATTCAACGCCATAGCGATGGGTATGATACTGAGTGTGTCGAGACAGAACGAAGAGCACTCGCACGATATGCCTCGCTCGCAGTCAATCTACGAGGAGTAGCGCTCTTGGCTTGGCTTGTCGGGGAGTGCGTTGATCGCCGATGATGTGTTGATCTCCCCGATTTTCGTGCATTTATCCTAATAATTATCGAGTTAGATAGCGATAATTAGAAAAATTTCACTATCTTTGCGCCGTGCAAATGCTCCGCACCCCTCCGAGGATGTCTTGAGCTGCACAGTGATGGTCCGATAGCTCAGCTGGATAGAGCATCAGATTTCTAATCTGACGGTCACAGGTTCGAATCCTGTTCGGATCACACGATAAAACGCCAACTACATCGAGTAGTTGGCGTTTTTTGTGTGGGGTTGTGGATGTGGTGCGAACTGTTACTGACGGTGTTGCTTGTCGTTGAAGAGGCTCCAGATCTTGTCGTCGGCAGGGGTGGGGGCGGTGATGGTGATCTGCTCCTTGGTGACGGGGTGGGTGAAGCTCATCTTTTGTGAGTGGAGTGAGATGCCGCCGTCGGGGTTGCTTCTGCGAGACCCATACTTCAGGTCGCCCTTGATTGGTGATCCTATCGCCGAGAGCTGCGCGCGGATCTGGTGGTGGCGACCCGTTATGAGCTCTACCTCGATTAGTGTGAAGCTTCGGCTTGCACCTATCACCTCATATCTCAACTTCGCCTCCTTGCTGGTGGGGCGAGGGGTGAGGGTGGCGCGGCTGCGATTCTGCTTCGTGTCGCGCGAGATGTGGTGTGTGAGCTCTGCGTGCGACTCTGCAGGTGCGCTCTCAACCACAGCCCAGTATCGTTTCTCCACCTTGCGGTCGCGTATCTGCTCGTTCATTCGTGTCAGCGCCTTCGACGTCTTGGCGAAGAGCACAACGCCGCTCACAGGGCGATCAATGCGGTGTACTACCCCCAGAAATACATCGCCTGGTTTGTTGTCACGAACCTTAATGTAGGACTTCACCTGATCCTCCAGCGCAGTCGATCCCGACGGGTCGGGCTGCACTAGGTCGCCACAAAGTTTGTTGACAACTAGCAGGTGGTTGTCCTCGTAAATTATATGGTTGGGCTGAAACATAACTATACTTTATTTTAACTTAAATCCAAACGGCAGCAGCGACGCCGCACTCTCGACAACGGTAGCGCTATCTTCGCCTGCCATAATGACGCGGATAGGAGCACCCTGTCGACGCTCCACGTCGAGCAACGTCTGGCGACACACTCCGCAGGGGTAGCATTCAGCTTCGTTCGAGATCGACACCACAGCTAGCGCCTCCACCACAGCTCCAGGGTAGCGCGTGGCGACACCAAAGAGCAGGTTGCGTTCGGCGCAGATCCCTGCAGGAAACACCTCGCTCTCGACGTTTGCCGCACTCTCCACAGCACCCTCCGCGACTCGTGCCGCCGCACCCACCGCAAAGTGTGAGTAGGGGGAGTACGAATGCTCCGCAGCGCTCCGTGCCGAAGCTATCAGCTCACGATCCGCTAGCTCCATATCGGAGATGCGATCGAACTTGTCGTATGCTATCGAAAGAGTATAAGTCATAATTAGATAACTTTTATTTTCACAAAGATATAAATTTTATCTATCTTTGTGCTCACTATGGGAAAGATGAGAAGAAAAAAAGCAAATTACCCCCTGATAGAGGCTCTTGAGATCACCACATTGGCGGCTGAGGGTAAGGCGATGGGGCGATACAACGACATTGTCGTATTCGTGCCGATGACAGTTCCTGGCGATATTGTCGACGTGCAGATCAGGTCGAAGCGACGCCGATTTATGGAGGGCGTAGTCGTCAACTATGTGAAGCGATCGGAGCTCCGCGCAGAGCCATTCTGCGACCACTTCGGCATCTGCGGTGGCTGTAAGTGGCAGAATCTGCCATACGACGAGCAGCTTCGCTTCAAGAGCGAGCAGGTGAGGGATCAGCTCACTCGCATCGGACACCTCTCGATTCCGACAATCGACCCCTGCCTTGGATCGGTTAAGCAGCAGTTCTACCGCAACAAGTTGGAGTTTACGTTCACCCCAAAGAGGTGGCTCACATACGAGGAGATCGCATCATCGGAGGAGATAGACTCTGCGCCAGCCCTCGGATTCCACATACCAGGTATGTTCGACAAGGTGCTCGACATCGACAAGTGTTGGTTGCAGCCCGAGCCATCCAACTCGATTCGTGACAGAGTGAAACAGTACTGTGTCGATAATCAATTTACATTTCACGATCCACGTGCCCACACAGGGCTAATGCGTGGTATCATAATCCGCACATCTACTACGGGTGAGGTGATGGTGATCGTGCACTTCGGCGAGCAGCTCGACGACAAGATCGAGGAGCTGATGGGATTCATCAAGGGTGAGTTCCCCGAGGTTACATCGCTCTTCTATGTGGTAAATCTCAAACTCAACGACTCCATCAGCGACCAGAACCCAATACTTTATAGCGGCAAGGATCACATTATGGAGTCGATGGAGGGGTTGAGCTTCAAGATAGGACCTAAGTCGTTCTACCAGACCAACTCCGAGCAGGCATACGAGCTCTACAAGCTGACGCGCGAAATGGCAGATCTGCAGCCCGACGATACACTATACGACCTCTACACAGGGACTGGAACAATCGCAAACTTCTGCGCCTCAAGGTGCAAGAGGGTCGTCGGTGTCGAGTATGTCGAGGAGGCGATAGAGGATGCAAAAGTCAACTCCGCAAACAACTCAATCGACAACACCATATTCTTCGCAGGAGATATGAAGAAGGTGCTGAGCGACGACTTCGTAGCCGCAAATGGCGCACCCGACGTAATCATCCTCGACCCACCACGCGCAGGTGTCGACGAGCCAGTGATAGATGTGATACTCCGAGCTGCTCCCTCCAGAATAGTCTACGTGAGCTGCAACCCAGCAACACAAGCACGTGATCTAGCCCTCCTCGACCCATACTACACAATCGAAAGAGTGCAGCCCGTAGATATGTTCCCACATACACACCACGTGGAGAATATCGTGAAATTGCAACGTCGATAGATGGTGACTGCGGAGGTCTTTGCGAGGGTCTGCGCGGGGGTCTGCGCTTACGCCGCGCGGGCGGCAAGCTAGCTTGCATTTGCTTTTTGTTGCGGCAATTATAGGGGTGCTTCGCACTGCAAAAGAATGAGATATAGAGCTTTATGAAAGTGAACTTTCAATGCTCTATACCTCATTCTTTTTATGTCAGCCTATGGCTGACACCCCTATAATTGCCGTGCGTAGATCCCAAGGTGTAGAGTCAGAGTGTGACATCGTCGGTGACAACTCTGAGCACTACGGTTAGCAGTTGTACTCGATTGTTAATAGTAGGCGTAAGCCTACGTAGTTAACAATCGCAATATAGACAAATGCAAGCTAGCTTGCCGCCTGTGTAGGGCAGTGGTCGAACGCTCCGCCCCGACGCGCGCGATATAGTTCTACTTACTCTTCATACCTACTCGTGGGCATCGAGTGAACTCTTTTTCGCGATCGAAGAGGTAGCGATATGTGGTGTGCATTTTGTGCTGTGTGGCGCCTACGTAGTTGACGATCATACGATTCATCACGGGGTTGAAGTCGCCAATCCACGCTAATTCGAGGCTCTTGTAGTGGTTCTTTGGTGTGCGGATATACTGGTCGAGCACTGCCGCCATAAGACCTGACTCGATACCCTTGCCTCGCAACTCAGGCACTACGGCGAAGATGATACCGAATATGCGGTTTGCCGAGCGCGTAACCTTCAGCTCCCACATCAGGCGAAGCTTTTGCCACCATCCTAACTTGCCGTCGAACTTGCTGACGATGCAGTTTAGGTCGGGCACCATAATGTAGAATCCGACAGGTTGGTCGTTGAGGTATGCGAAGAAGATAATGTCGGGGTCGATGATTGGTTTGAGCGTATTCATAATCGTCAGAGCCTCCTCCTTGCTCATCTCTGGAACGCCGTCGAACAGAGCCCACGCAGCGTTGTAGATGACGCGGAACTTCTCCGCCTCGCCAGGGAGGTTCTTCATATCTATGGTGCGGAAGGTGTAGCCTGGAGTCTCGTGCAGACGCTTAGCGCGGTCGTAGACCCACTGGTTCACGTCGTCGTCGGCGCACTTCCACAGATATGTGTTCTGGTTGAAGTAGTTCTGGAAGCCGTAGCTCTCGAATAGCTCCTGGTAGTATGGCAGGTGGTATGGGTTCTCGAAGATCGGCTGGTAGTCGAATCCTCTGACTAGCAGTCCCCACCACGTGTCTCGCTGTCCGAAGTTGATCGGGCCATCCATCGCCTCCATACCGCGCTGCGTCAACCACTCGCGCGAGGCGTCGAAGAGCTGGTGGGCAACCTCCTTGGAGTCGATCGACTCGAAGAATCCACAGCCGCCTGTGGGTTGTGCCTCAAGAGCCGACTTGTCCAGATTGTAGAATGCAGCTATGCGACCTACCGTGCGACCCTTAGAGTCGCGGGCGATCCAGCGGATAGCCTCGCCTCGATTGAAGAGGGGATTTTTCTCGGGGTCGAAGATCTTCTGTATATCCTTCTTGATTGGGCAGACCCAATATTTGTTACCCTTGTAGATCTCTTTGGGGAAGTCGTGAAACTCGCGATCGTCGCGAGGGGTTGTCACCTCGTGTAGGGTGTAGCTGCTCTGTTTCTGTGCCATATTATTTATGTTCGTTTCGTTCGGTATACCTATATATATTAATAAAGGGCTCAAAACCCAAAAACAAAGGTACGACTTTTTCTCTAAATTAATACATATAGTGCAACTCTTTTGTGGTAAAAAAGATAAATCAAAGAAATTTTTTTATACCTTTGTCATCATATAACAGTTTTTAAGAGAGTCTAAAAAATCAAAATATAGAATGTTAACACTCAAACAGATCAGAGAGAATCGCTCAGAGGCGGAGGTGCGCCTAGCGAAAAAAGGGGTTGAGGCAGCTCCCATAATCGACGCCATCGAGGCGTTGGATGATCGACGCAAAGCGATCCAGACGGAGCTCGACAACTCTCTAGCGTCGCAGAACAAGGCGGCAAAGCAGATAGGCGGACTTATGGCAAAGGGCGAGCGCGAGGCGGCAGAGCAGCTGAAGGCTGAGGTCGCAGCGCTCAAAACACGCTCCGCAGAGCTCTCGGAGGAGTCGAAGAGTGTGGGTGACGAGTTGCAGTCGAAGATCGTTCTGCTCCCCAACTTCCCTGCCGACATCGTTCCTGAGGGGCGCGTGGCAGAGGATAACCTTGAGGTGAAGCGCGTGGAGGCTACGGTTGACCTACCATCTAAGGCAGAGCCACACTGGGAGTTGGCGCGCAAGTACGACATCATCGACTTCGACCTCGGCGTGAAGCTTACGGGTGCAGGATTCCCCGTCTACAAGGGTAAGGGCGCAAGATTGCAGCGCGCACTCATCAACTACTTCCTCGACTGCAACACAGCTGCAGGCTACCAGGAGGTGGAGCCACCAATCGTTGTCAACGAGGCGTCGGGGTTTGGTACAGGTCAGCTACCCGACAAGGAGGGGCAGATGTATCACGCGACAATCGACAACCTATACCTCGTCCCAACGGCTGAAGTGCCTGTGACAAATATATTCCGCGACGTGATTCTCGACGAGAAGGAGCTTCCTGTGAAGATGACAGCATATACCCCCTGCTTCCGTCGTGAGGCGGGATCGTATGGTAAGGATGTGAGGGGACTCAACCGCCTCCACCAATTCGACAAGGTGGAGATCGTGCAGGTCGCACACCCCGACAAGTCGTATGAGGCGTTGGACGCAATGGTCGACCACGTGGAGTCGATCGTTAAGTCGCTCGGTCTACCCTATCGTATCTTGCGACTCTGCGGCGGAGATATGAGCTTCACTTCGTCGCTCACCTACGACTTCGAGGTCTACTCGGCGGCGCAGGATAGATGGTTGGAGGTGTCGTCGGTCTCGAACTTCGAGTCGTTCCAGGCAAATCGTCTAAAGTTGAGATATAAGGGGGCCGACAAAAAGAGCCAGCTGGCACATACGCTCAACGGATCGTCGCTCGCATTGCCTCGAATTGTGGCAGCATTGTTGGAGAATAACCAGTGTGAGGAGGGTATTCGCATCCCAGATGTATTAATTCCCTACACAGGTTTTGATTTAATCAAATAATAGTGTACATTTGCATTGTAGTTCTTGGAGTGTTTCAAGAGTTAACCTTTTTTATAATTTAAATAAACAAATATTATGGCTTACAAAATTCTTGATACTTGTGTTGCTTGCGGCACGTGTATTGACGAGTGTCCCGTAGAGGCGATCTCGTCTGGTGACATCTATGTAATCGACTCTTCAGCTTGCATCGACTGCGGTGCTTGCGCTGGTAGCTGCCCAACAGAGGCTATCGTAGCAGAGTAAATTGCACGCGAAAAAGTATAGAGTCGCTACCCTGCGCTGGGTGGCGACTCTATTTTTTTTGTGCAGAGCGATAGCAGTCGTAAAAAAACACACTTTCTCGAAAAATAACAGGGTCTTTTGTTGGATATGTGAAAAATCTATCCTATCTTTGTCACCGATTTCCGTTGCTAGTAAATGTTCCACACCAGCAGCTGTTGAGTCGATAGTTCTTTGAAGAGGAGATAAATTAGATAAAAGGTGTGGCGAAAGTCGCAAATTAAACTTTTTTTGAAAATAATTCGAGAAAAGTTTGGAAGTAGAGATTTTTTTCATACCTTTGCATCTCGAAAAGGTCAATGCCGATGTAGCTCAGTTGGCCAGAGCAGCTGATTTGTAATCAGCTGGTCGGGGGTTCGAATCCCTCCATCGGCTCAAAACGAAAGTGATACAATTCGAGGGAAGTTACCAGAGTGGCCAAATGGGGCAGACTGTAAATCTGCTAGCTTACGCTTACGGTGGTTCGAATCCATCACTTCCCACAGATGCAGGTGCCGGCTAAAGGTGCGTTAGTTAATATAGCGCAGGCTTGATGGTGGCACATTCTGTATAGAGAGGCTAAGGTCTCCTTTTGATTAAATATTTTTTTGCGGAAGTAGCTCAATTGGTAGAGCATTAGCCTTCCAAGCTAAGGGTTGCGAGTTCGAGTCTCGTCTTCCGCTCAAAAAAAAGTTCGTGTGATGCAGTTGCCACTCAGAGATGAGGTGGCATTTTGTGTCACTCGATTTATTTGCAAATTATCGACCCGATGCCAATGTGTAGTATGTGTGTGGGGCAGACGTAATAAGAAACAAAAAGACACTAAAAATTTAATAATTTACAATTATGGCAAAAGAAAAATTTGACCGTTCGAAACCACACGTAAACATTGGTACAATCGGTCACGTAGACCACGGTAAGACAACTCTTACTGCAGCAATCACAACTGTTCTTGCAAAGGCAGGTCTTTCAGAGCTTCGTTCATTCGACTCAATCGACAACGCGCCTGAGGAGAAGGAGCGTGGTATCACAATCAACACAGCTCACGTTGAGTATCAGACTGCTAACCGTCACTATGCGCACGTTGACTGTCCAGGTCACGCCGATTACGTGAAGAATATGGTTACTGGTGCTGCTCAGATGGATGGTGCTATCCTCGTAGTTGCTGCGACTGATGGTCCTATGCCTCAGACTAACGAGCACGTTCTTCTTGCTCGCCAGGTAAACGTACCTAAGATCGTTGTTTTCCTTAACAAGTGTGATATGGTTGACGATCCAGAGATGCTTGACCTTGTAGAGATGGAGGTTCGTGACCTTCTTAGCAAGTATGAGTTCGACGGCGACAACGCACCAGTTATCCGTGGATCAGCTCTTGGTGGACTCAACGGCGAGCCTACTTGGGCAGAGAAGATTATGGAGCTTATGGCTGCAGTTGACGAGTATATTCCAATCCCAACACGTGAGAACGAGAAGCCATTCTTGATGCCAGTTGAGGACGTATTCTCAATCACAGGTCGTGGAACAGTTGTTACAGGACGTATCGAGACAGGTA
>JBCQTK010000017.1:0-35819 GCA_047178665.1 Rikenellaceae bacterium
GTAGAGGTAAGTGTACCTGCGGGGGTTATGAAGTTTGAGATCCTCGACATCTCGATCTAGAGCTGTCGCAGGGGGGGGGGATCGAAGAAGGATCGAAGAAGGTTATTTATACCCAAAGCACCCCAAAAAGCACCCAGATTTAGATGGGGTTGGAGAGCGTCGACGCGCTACTCCAGCCCCTCTCTCTTTGCTATCTGCTCCATTAGCGCATAGGCGGCGGCGTAGTCGTTGGTGATTGTGCCGTCGAGGATTGCGTTCTTTATCTCCTCCTTGATCTTACCGATTAGGTTGCAGGGGGAGATGTTGTAGCGATTCATTATAATCTCGCCCGTGATTGGCGGCTGGAAGTTGCGTATGCGGTCGCGCTCCTCTAGCTCCGTCATCTTGGAGCGGACGAGTTCGAAGTTTGTGAGGTATCGCTTCACCTTGGACTCGATGCCTGACGTTATGTCTGCCTCACAGAGTATCATTAGCGACTCAATGTCGTCGCCAGCCTCAAATAGGAGACGTCGCACTGCCGAGTCTGTCACTATCTCCTGAGTGAGCGAGATGGGACGTAGGTGTAGAAAGACGAGCTTCTGCACAAACTTGCGAGGGTCGCCCAGCGGCAGTTTGAGGCGTCGGAATATGGGGTGCACCATCTTCGACCCCAGCACCTCGTGACCGTGAAATGTCCACCCCACCTTTGCGTCGTACGCCTTTGTCGCAGGCTTCGCAATGTCGTGGAGGATGGCAGCCCACCTGAGCCACAGGTCGTTGGAGCGGCGCGACACGTTGTCGAGCACCATCATTGTGTGGCGGAAATTATCTTTGTGTGCGTGTTTCCCAACTTTGTCGACACCTGCTAGTGCCTCCATCTCGGGGAGTATAAGCTTGAGGAGTCCCGTGAGTTTTAGTAGCTCAAACCCTATCGAGGGAAGCGGCGCGAGGACGATCTTATTGAGTTCTATCGCTATGCGCTCCTCCGAGACTATCTCTATACGGTGTGCATTTCGGCTTATCGCCTCGAATGTCTCATCGTCGATGTCAAATCCGAGCTGCGTTGCGAACCTGACGGCACGCATCATTCGCAGAGGGTCGTCGGAGAAGGTTATGTCGGGATCGCAGGGGGTGCGGATGATACAATCCTGGAGGTCGAATATCCCCTCGAATGGATCCATCAGCTCCCCAAATGTGGCACCATTGAGCGACCACGCCATAGCGTTGATGGTGAAGTCGCGTCGTCGCTGGTCGTCGTCGAGCGTACCCTCCTCGACGGCAGGTTTGCGCGAGTCGGGCGTATATGACTCCTTGCGCGCACCGACAAACTCCACCTCCAAGTTGTCGGCTCTCAACATCGCCGTGCCGAAGCGCTTAAAGACCGACACCTTGGTGCGAAGCTCGCGCCCCAACTCCTCGGCGACAGCTATGCCGCTACCAACGACCACCACATCAATGTCGGTACAGGGGCGCACGAGATAGTGGTCGCGGACATACCCACCGACCACATACGCCTCGACACCTAGTCGATCGACAATCTTGCTGATTCGCCCAAATATTGGGAGCGACAGCGCCTCTACATTATCTCTCATTACTTCGACAATTCACGCTGATAGAGCCCCACGACACTCTCAAGACCCATATATAGGGCGTCGCAGATTAGGGCGTGTCCGATCGACACCTCATCCAAATATGGTATGCGCTCGACGAAATATTTCAGATTATCAAGGCTCAGATCGTGCCCTGCGTTGAGCCCTAGCCCACAACTCCTCGCCTCCTCGGCAGCAGCTACATAGGGTGCGATTGCAGCCTCGCGATCTTGCTCATATTCAGCAGCATACGCCTCAGTATATAGCTCCACACGATCAACACCAATCGCCTTTGCGCCCCTCACCATATCTGGATCTGGATCGACGAAAACAGAGACGCGAATACCCCTCTCCTTGAACTGTCGTGTCACCCCTTCGAGGAACTCTCGCTCGGCGATTGTGTCCCACCCAGCATTTGACGTAATGGCGTCGGGTGCGTCGGGCACGAGTGTCACCTGTGCAGGGCGGACTTCTAGCACCATATTGATAAAGTCGGGGGTTGGATTGCCCTCGACATTGAGCTCGGTCGAGATTATGCGCTTCAACTCGTAGACGTCGTCGTAGCGTATGTGGCGCGCGTCGGGACGAGGGTGAACAGTTATTCCGTCGCCACCGAACTGTTCGATGTCGAGCGCCGCCTTCGAGAGGTTTGGCATATTTCCGCCGCGCGAATTTCTCACGACAGCGATCTTATTGATATTTACACTTAACTTTGTCATAATAATTATTATATTTGCATATTTGCACGCTCGGTGGAGTCTACATCTACTCCAAACGCGCCATAAAGTTACTAAAAAAATATGAAATACGATGAAGATACTAATTTTTTCTCGCCCCAAGGTGTCGCACCACGTCGAAGATCTACGTCAATTCTTCGACGAGATCGAGCGACGAGGCTACGACTACGCCGTAAATCGTGAGTTTGCCCCAATCCTCAACGAACTGCTAGAGATCGAGATCGGTGAGTCGGCAACCTATGGCGACGACGTGGGAGATCAACCCGAAGCGACGACAATGATCTGCTACGGCGGCGACGGCACACTGCTGGAGGGTGTTCATCGACTTGGCGGTCGCAAAATCGTGGTGGTCGGCGTCAACTCGGGGAGGATGGGATTCCTCACCTGCGTATCGCGCAGCGGCATATCGAGACTCTTCGAGCAGTTGGAGGGGGGCGAGCTACGTATCGAGACGAGGGCAATGATCTCCGCCAGGGGTGAGTTCTCGGGCGGAGAGTGGCTGACGGCAGCCAACGAGTTCACGGTGCATCGCCAGGGTGCGTCGATGATAGCCGTCGAGACACGAGTCGAGGGAGAGCTAGTCGCGACCTACCACGGCGACGGCGTCATAGTCGCCACACCGACAGGCTCCACAGCCTACTCGCTGAGCGTCGGCGGACCCGTCATAGCGCCGAGCTGCGGCTGCTGGATCGTCTCACCACTTGCGCCACACAACATCACGATGCGCCCTATCGCAATCCCCGATCGCTGCCGAATCGACCTCTACATAAGGATGAGAGAGGGCGACGCCACAATCTCGCTCGACAACCGCACCTACGCCATCGGTCGCGAGAGCAGCGTAGAGATAATGAGAGCTGAGTGTGACTTTTATTTGGGTTTCGATCGCAATATATCGTTCTACCAAACGTTAAGAGATAAGATGATGTGGGGGGTGGATATGCGCGACTAAAAAGCGTATGATATTACAATTTTAGAAATAAAACCCCACAAAATTGCGAGGTTTAGGTATTTTTTGTACATTTGCTGATTAGAATGAGTAACAAAAACAAAATACCACAAAGCGTTGCTATCATAATGGATGGTAATGGTCGTTGGGCTCAAGCACAAGGGCTGGAGCGCGTCGAGGGTCACATACGCGGTGTCGAGGCGGTTCGCAAAGCGATCGAGTCGGCAGTGCGATGTGGTGTTAGGTATCTGACGCTCTACGCATTCTCGACCGAGAACTGGGGACGACCCGACGCCGAGGTCGACGCATTGATGGAGCTGATGGGCAGATGCATAACCAACGAAGTGCCCGAGCTGAAGGAGAAGGGTGTGAAGATCACGTTCATTGGAGATATGAGCCGCTTCGACACGAAGATGCAGCAGAACCTAAAGTGGGCGGAGGAGCAGACTAACGAGGGCGAGAGACTTGGGTTGCAGGTGGCGCTCAACTACTCCTCGCGCGACGAGATTCGACGTGCCGTGACCCAAATTGCGAGCGATGTGAGGAGTGGCAAGATGGAGGCTACAGAGATTACGGAGGAGCTGATCTCCAGCAGGTTAGACACTGCGTCAACTCCCGATCCCGACCTCATAATCCGTACCAGCGCCGAGCAACGACTAAGCAACTTCTTGATGTGGCAAGCGTCGTATGCCGAGCTGTACTTCCCCGAAGTGCTGTGGCCAGACTTTGGAGCGGCGGAGTTCGACGATGCTATAAAAGCCTATGCCGAGCGCGACAGGAGGTTTGGATTGGTCAAATAGTTGGGTCAAACGTTGGGTCAAACAGAGAGAGAAAAACGAGTAAAAACGAGATAACTTAAAGAGTGTTGAACAGAGTATTTAGATCTATATTAGCGGCGATAGCCCTGCTCACGACGAGTGGTGTTGCGGCTGCGTCGCACGAGGAGTCAGGATCTGCCGCCTCAGAGGTGCTGTCGTTGCACGATAGCGAGCCCAAAAGGTATCGTATCAGCAAGATAAACGTACACGGAGTCGAGATGATCGACCCCAAGATCCTCGCCTCGTCGGCAGGACTAAACGAGGGAGACTCGATCACACTACCTAGCCCATTTGTTGCGACGACAATCGAACGACTCTGGAACCAGAGACGCTACGCCGACGTGAGGTTGGAGGCTGAAATTGTTGGCGACGATGTAATTTTGGAGCTACTACTCAAGGAACAACCCCGCGTATTCAACTGGGCAATCACAGGTATCCCCAAGGGTAAGGCAAACGAGCTGACCGAGAAGCTGAAGCTACGCCGCAACAGCGAGCTGTCGGACTATGTGATCGACAAAAACACCACAACGATCAAGAACTACTACGCCGACAAGGGTTTTCACAACACTGAGGTAGAGACACTTATAGTACAGGACACGACCAACGACGCGATGGTCAACGTAACATTCGACGTCAAGACCAACAAGAAAGTCAAGGTGGGCGAGGTGGTATTCGATGGCAACGACGTCTTTAACGACAAGCGACTAAGGTCGACATTCAAAAAGACGAACCAGCGCAGTATCAACATCTTCAAGACGCGCAAGTTTGTCGAGGAGGAGTTCGAGAACGACAAGCAGAACCTGATCGACTTCTACAACTCAAGGGGTTATCGCAACGCCACAATCATATCTGACTCAGTCTACACCATAGATAGCGCGAGCGTCGGCGTCTTGGTGAGGGTGTCGGAGGGAAATCAATACTACATCCGCAACATCACGTGGGTCGGCAACTCGAAGTATGAGACCGATATGCTACAGCGTATGTTCGGCATCACGAGTGGCGACGTCTACGACAAAAAGACAATGCACAAACGACTTGGACTTGGTGCGGACGCCAACCCCGACGAGATGTCTGTGTTGTCGCTCTATCAGAACGAAGGATACCTAATGTCGCAGATCGACCCGTCGGAGGTGATAGTAGGTGCCGACTCGATAGATATGGAGATGAAGGTGTTTGAGGGTAAGCCATTTACGATTGGCAACGTAGAGATCTCAGGAAATATGCGTGTCGACGACGAGGTTATCCGCCGCGAGCTCTACACTCGCCCTGGCGAGCTCTACAACCGCTCGCTGCTGATGCAGACTATCCGCACACTCGGCTCGATCGGACACTTCAACCCCGAGGCAATTATGCCCGACATCAACCCCGTCACCAACGAGTTGGTCGACATAGGTTGGGTGCTTGAGGAGCAGGCTAGCGACCAGTTCAATGTCGCAGGAGGTTGGGGCTCAGGGTCGTTCGTGGGTTCAATCGGTGTGACACTCAACAACCTATCTATCAAGGATATGTTCAAGAAGGGCGCGTGGCGTCCCTACCCTATGGGTCAGAATCAGAAGCTCTCGATCCAGGCGCAGTCTAATGGTAGCTACTACAAGGCGTTGTCCGCGTCATTCACCGATCCGTGGATGGGAGGACGCAAGCCCAACTCGTTCACACTATCGGCACACTACTCAGATCAGAACGACGCCTACTACGCGTGGCAGGAGGCTGACAAATATTTCCGCACGTTTGGAGTCGCCGCAGGTATCGGAAAGCGCCTGACGTGGCCCGACCCCTACTTCTCGCTCTATGGCGAGGTGTCGTATGAGAGGTATATGCTAAATGACTGGTCGTCGTTCGTGATGGAGGATGGCGATGCGAATCTACTCTCGGCGAAGATGGTTTTCTCGCGCAACTCTGTAGATCAGCCAATCTACCCACGCCGCGGTTCGGAGTTCACCTTCTCGCTGCAGTTGACACCACCCTACTCACTCTTCGACGGCAAGGACTACTCGGACGACGATATGGACGACGAGGAGCGCTACAAGATGATCGAGTTCCACAAATGGAATCTCAAATCTACGTGGTATCAGAGCTTTATGCGCAACTCAAACCTAGTGTTGAAGCTCTCGGCAGAGATGGGATATTTGGGTAGTTACAACCCCGACAAGGTGTCGCCATTTGAGCGATTCGAGGTCGGTGGAGATGGTATGTCGGGATATACATACTATGGTATCGACGTCATATCGTTGCGAGGATACGACGACGGAATGCTCGACCCTGTGGGCAGCGAATACTCTATGGGATACAACAAATATACTGTCGAGCTGCGCTACCCCGTTATCCTCGAACAATCGTCACAGATCTATGTTCTGGGCTTCCTTGAGGGAGGTAACGGATTCACTGATTGGAGGGACTTCTCACCATTCGACATAAAGCGCTCCGCAGGTTTCGGAGTACGTCTCTACCTACCGATCGTTGGTATGTTGGGTATCGACTGGGGATATGGTTTCGATCGTGCGTCGGGCGAGAGCACAAAGAGTGGTAGCCAGTTCCACTTTGTGATGGGTCAGCAGTTCTAACGGAGAGATGTTTGCATTGTAATGAAGTAATAAATAAGAATAATAACAAGTAAAAAAGAAGATGAAAAACATTATGAAGATGGTGCTCGTTGCAGCACTAACACTTACAGTATCAATGGCGTCGGCACAGAAGTCGGGACGTATCAATGTTCAGTCGCTCATTATGGGTATGCCTGAGACAACAAAGATGCAGACCGATCTTGAGACAATCCGCAAGGACTACGCAGCGAACCTTGAGACAATGCAGGTTGAGTTGAACAACAAGTACGTAGAGTTTCAGCAGAGTCAGGCGACTATGACAGAGTCAATTCGCGCAATGAAGCAGAAAGAGATCCAGGATCTAGGCACACGTATGGAGCAGTTTGAGGCGAACGCAATGCAGGAGATTCAGGCTAAGCAGCAGGAGTTGTTGCAGCCAATCATCGAGAAGGCTCGCGCAGCAGTTGCAGCAGAGGCAAAGGCTGGTAGCTACACTGTTGTCTACGACGAGTCGGCAGGTGGTCTAGCCTACTTCGACGAGAGCACAGTTGTAGATCTTACAGCACCCGTAAAGGTTCGTTTGGGAATTAAGTAAGGTAGATTGCTAGCTAGGGCTGGAGCTAGGGCTGGAACTGGGCGGGTACTGCGCTAACGCCGCGCGGGCGGCAAGCTAGCTTGCATCTGCTTTTTGATGCGGCAGTTATAGGGGTGCTTCGCACCACAAAAGATTAAGGTATAGAGCTTTATGAAAGTAAACTTTCAATGCTCTATACCTTAATCTTTTTATGTCAGCCGTTGGCTGACATCCCTATAATTGCCGTGTGTAGATCCAAATGTGACATCATCTGACAACATTGGTGACAACATTGGTGACAACATTGGTGACATCATTGGTGACATCGACATAATATAGGTAAAAGGGACGAAGTCCCCAATTTTCTCAGCGACTCACAGAGAAACAACAAGTCGCCCACATCCAAACGACGCAGGCGACTAAAAAGTATGGTAATTGATAAGCCCCTGTAGGGGGGATCGAAGGGGATGGCTACTCCTCTTTCGCTGGGATAGCCGCGTTCTCGAAATACTCGGGTTTCGCACTCTTTACGAAATCGATAACCTCCGTCAACCCCTCTGAGAACTTCATAAAGTCCTCTTTATATAGAAATATCTTATGTCGATCAAAGGTTACGGAGCCATCTGTGTGGGTCTTTTTGCGGCTCTCTGTGATGGTCAAAAAGTAGTCATCGTCGCGAGTTGCCCTCACGTCGATAAAATATGTGCGTCGACCTGCTTTGATCGCCTTTGTCTCTATTGGATCACCGAAGTCCTCTTCGCCTCGTCGGTGTGTATTTGAAATCATAATCTTTGTATATAAGTTGGTTATAAGTGGTTACATTCTGGTTTACATTGCAAACGCTAATGCGAATATAGCAATAAAATTCGAATTTACCAAGTAATAAATATAAAATATTTACGAAATTAGCTAGCGAGAGTGTTGCAAGGCTGAGGAATTTTGACAAAGTTTCATCCACCTATCAACACTCTCTTGAGCGAAGCGAAACTAAAGTTTTGCAATAATCTCCTGGTAACGAAAGCCGAAATCTACTCGAAGAACGCGGTAAGCTGCTCAAACGACACGCTACACTGCTCGCCCGAAACCATATTCTTCACTGTCGCCTGACGACTCTCTAATTCATTGCTACCCACGATGATAACATATGGAATACCGCGCTTATTTGCATACTCCATCTGCTTCTTCATTTTGCCTCCATCGGGGTATAGCTCGCACGACAGACCCATATTACGCAGCTGCGCAACGAGCTTCATCGACGCAAGTTGCTCCGCCTCGCCGAGGTTGGCAAAGAGGACTTTTGTCGATACATTTACATCCTCGGGGAATAGTTCGAGCCCTGTCATAACGTCGTAGATACGATCCGCCCCAAACGAAATACCGACACCCGAGACATTGGGCATACCAAATATACCTGTCAGATCGTCGTAGCGACCACCGCCGCAGATGCTGCCGATCGCATAATCCATCGCCTTCACCTCGAAGATAGCACCCGTATAGTAGTTGAGTCCACGCGCTAGCGACAAGTCGATCTCGATGGGTAGCTGCAGAGCTAGCTCGCTCGCAAAGTTGAGGATAGTACGTAGCTCCTCAATACCCTTAACACCTGTCTCTGAGCCAGATATGATCGACTCCAACTTATCGAGTTTCTCCATATTCGAACCGCTGAGCTCTAAAATTGGCTCTAGCTTCGCCACAGCCTCAGCGCCGATACCGCGCTCCGCCAACTCCGTTTTGACATTGTCGAGCCCGATCTTATCCAACTTGTCGATCGCAACAGTTATATCCATCATCTTGTCGGCGTGACCGATAGACTCCGCGACGCCATACAATATTTTGCGGTTGTTGACCTTCAAAACCACGTTGATCTTCAGAGCATTAAACACCCTCTCGACAATCTCCACAAGCTCCACCTCGTTGATGAGCGAGCGCGATCCGACCATATCGACATCGCACTGATAGAACTCACGATAGCGCCCCTTCTGGGGACGATCTGCCCTCCACACGGGTTGGATCTGATACCTCTTATATGGAAAGACCAGCTCGTTCTGATGCTGCACGACGTACCTCGCAAATGGCACCGTCAGATCGTAGCGCAACCCCTTCTCGCAGATCTTCGATGGTGAGGTCAACTCCTCACGCGTCATCTGCTTAGCGTAGTCGCCCGAGTTGAGTATCTTGAAGAGTAGTTTGTCACCCTCCTCGCCATACTTGCCCATCAGCGTCGAGAGATTCTCCATCGACGGAGTTTCGAGCGGTCCGAATCCGAAGAGGCGGAAGATGGAACGGATGGTGTCGAAGATATATTGACGACGCAACATCTCACGATGTCCGAAGTCGCGCGTACCCTTTGGTATTGATGGTTTCTGTGCTGCCATTGACTTACTCAATTAATTTTTTATACTTGACTCTCTTGGGGGTTGTGTCGATCCCCTGCGACTTTTTCCACGCCTCAAACTCGCTATACGAACCCTCGTATGAGATAACTTTCGAGTCGCCCTCAAACGAGATTATGTGTGTTGCGATACGATCCAAGAACCAGCGGTCGTGCGAGATTACAACTGCGCAACCTGCGAAGTTCTCCAATCCCTCCTCCAACGCTCGTAGCGTGTTGACGTCAATATCATTGGTCGGCTCATCGAGCAGCAACACGTTACCCTCCTCCTTGAGCGCAAGCGCTAGGTGGAGACGATTGCGCTCACCGCCCGACAACATACCGCACTTCTTCTCCTGGTCGGAACCCGAGAAGTTGAACCTCGCCACATAGGCTCTAGCTGGCACCTGACGGTTGCCCAACATCACCCACTCGCTGTTTTGCGAGATCACCTCATAGACACTCTTGTTGGGGTCGATCGACTTGTGCTGCTGATCGACGTAGGCTAGCTTAACAGTCTGTCCCACAGTGAACGTACCAGCGTTTGGCTCCTCGATACCCATTATCATCCTAAAGAGCGTCGTCTTACCCGTTCCGTTGGCGCCGATCACGCCGACAATACCTGCTGGCGGAAGCGTAAAGTTGAGGTCGTCGTAGAGTATGCGCCCGTCGTAACCCTTCGCCACACCGTGTGCCTCGATCACAACGTCGCCCAAGCGAGGTCCGTTGGGGATGAAGATCTCTAGCTTCTCCTCCTTCTCCTTGCCATCCTCGTTCATCATCTTGTCGTATGCCGAGAGACGCGCCTTGCTCTTTGCCCTACGTCCCGAGGGTGACATCCTCACCCAATCTAACTCGCGTTCGAGGGTCTTGCGGCGCTTCGACTCCTGCCTCTCCTCGCTCGCTAGGCGCGCGGTCTTCTGCTCCAACCACCCTGTGTAGTTACCCTTCCACGGAATACCCTCACCGCGGTCGAGCTCCAAGATCCAACCTGCGACGTTGTCGAGGAAGTAGCGGTCGTGCGTCACAGCGATCACCGTACCCTTATAGTGCTGCAGGTGCTGCTCCAACCAATCAATCGACTCAGCATCGAGGTGGTTGGTCGGCTCATCCAACAGCAACACATCGGGCTGCTTCAGTAGCAGACGGCACAACGCCACACGACGCCTCTCACCGCCCGAAAGCACCCCCACAAGCTGGTCTGAATCGGGGCAACGCAACGCATCCATCGCACGCTCCAAGACACTGTCGATCTCCCACCCATTTACGTGGTCAATCTGCTCATATAGTTCGCCCTGACGCTCGATCAATGCCGTCATCTCGTCGTCACTCATCGGCTCGCAGAGCTTCATATTGATCTGCTCATACTCCTGGAGTAGCGACATAGTCGACGCACACCCCTCCTCCACAATCTCGCGGACACTCTTCGTCTCGTCGAGCTTAGGCTCCTGCTCCAAGTAACCCACCGAGAAACCTGGCGAAAAGACAACCTCGCCCTGGAAATTCGTGTCGAGACCAGCAATGATCTTCATCAACGTCGACTTACCCGATCCGTTGAGACCAATGATACCAATCTTCGCACCATAGAAAAATGAGAGATAGATGTTGTTCAACACCTTCTTCTGATTCGTGAAGACCTTGCTCACACCAACCATCGAGAATATTATCTTTTCGTCTGCCATATGCTTAATTTTTTATCTGAACTGCAAAGATACAATTTTTTCGCTATCTTCGTGCAAACAACAGAGTTAAATATGGATCAAACGCGCGAAAAAAGAGAGGGGTGTCGCGCTAACGCCGCGCGGGCGGCAAGCTAGCTTACATTTACTTTTATTGCGGCAGTTATAGGGATGCTTTGCACTGCAAAACATTAAGGTATAGCGCTTTGTGAAAGTAAACTTTCAACGCGCCACACCTTAATGTTTTTTATATCAGCCTATGGCTGACACACCTATAATTGCCGTATGCGGATCAAGAGTGCAACAGACCAAAAAGAGGTCGTTCACTATCGAACGACCTCTCTTTTTATATGCTATGAGGGGATAAATCACCTCACGGCACTATGTACTATTTGCAGACTACTTGCAAGCCTCCTGGATAGCTACGGCAACAGCAACTGTTGCACCAACCATTGGGTTGTTACCCATTCCGAGGAATCCCATCATCTCAACGTGAGCTGGAACCGATGAAGAACCTGCGAACTGAGCGTCAGAGTGCATACGTCCCATTGTATCGGTCATACCGTACGACGCTGGACCTGCTGCCATATTGTCTGGGTGAAGTGTACGACCTGTACCACCACCTGATGCTACAGAGAAGTAGTTCTCACCTGCAAGAACACGCTCCTTCTTATATGTACCAGCTACTGGGTGCTGGAAACGAGTTGGGTTTGTTGAGTTACCTGTGATAGATACGTCAACGCCCTCCTTCCACATAATCGCAACACCCTCGCGTACGTCGTCAGCGCCGTAGCACTTAACCTTTCCGCGAAGACCTGTCGAGTATGAAGTCTCCTTAACGACAGCTACCTCACCTGAGTAGTAGTCGAATAGTGTCTGAACATATGTAAATCCGTTGATACGCGAGATGATCTGCGCAGCATCCTTACCCAATCCGTTGAGGATTACGCGAAGAGGCTCTGTGCGAACCTTGTTTGCCATCTCGGCGATCTTGATCGCACCCTCAGCTGCAGCGAACGACTCGTGACCTGCCAAGAAAGCAAAGCACTTAGTCTCCTCACGAAGAAGACGTGCAGCCAAGTTTCCGTGACCGATACCTACCAAGCGGTCGTCAGCAACAGATCCAGCGATACAGAACGCCTGCAATCCCTCACCGATAGCCTCAGCAGCCTCAGCAGCTGTAAAACATCCCTTCTTGATTGCAATAGCTGCACCTACTACGTAAGCCCACTTTGCATTCTCAAAACAGATTGACTGTGTCTCCTCACAAACTGTGTAAGGATCCAAGCCCTTAGAGTCGCAGATCGCCTTAGCGTCCTCGATTCCGTTGATACCATATTGTGCAAGTACAGAGTTGATCTTCTCAATTCTGCGCTCGTAACTCTCAAATAAATTTGCCATAATTTCTCTCTCTTTTTACGGTTTTCTTCCCTTTGTTGATTACTTACTTACGAGAATTAGATTACTCGTGACGTGGATCGATATACTTAACAGCCTCAGCAAAGCGACCATATGAACCCTTAGCCTTCTCCAAAGCCTCGGTTGCATCAACGCCCTTCTTCACCATATCCATAAACTTACCCATATGGATAAACTCGTAGCCGATAACCTCGTTGTTAGAGTCGAGAGCCATACGAGTACAGTATCCCTCAGCCATCTCAAGGTAGCGAACTCCCTTATCCAACGTACCGAACATTGTACCCACCTGTGAGCGAAGACCCTTTCCAAGATCCTCAAGCGATGCACCGATAGGAAGACCACCCTCTGAGAATGCAGACTGTGTACGACCGTAAACGATCTGAAGGAACAACTCACGCATAGCTGTGTTGATTGCGTCGCAAACAAGGTCTGTGTTCAACGCCTCCAAAAGTGTCTTGCCAGGAAGAACCTCCGACGCCATCGCTGCAGAGTGAGTCATACCTGAGCAGCCGATTGTCTCGACCATAGCCTCCTGGATGATACCCTCCTTTACGTTGAGCGTAAGCTTACAAGCACCCTGCTGAGGCGCACACCAACCCACACCGTGAGTTAGACCCGAAATGTCCTTAATCTCCTTTGAGCGAACCCATTTTCCCTCCTCTGGGATTGGTGCCGAGGCGTGATTTGCACCCTTCGATACACAGCACATCTGCTGTACTTCGTGTGAATAGATCATAATCCGTTTTTTTTATGTTTGTTTGTGTTTGTTTTGTTGCTTCCCGCACTACATCTTGCAGCATAATACCACAAAATCCGCCACTAAGGTACGATATTTTATCGAGTCTACAAAATTTTCACATAACTTTGCTCCGAATTTACATTATATATATTAGGTATCATAGCTTTTGTTCACTTGCGGTTGCTAGTCTCATTTATTATTTATATCTTGTCTCGAAATACGAACCTAAAATTGTTGATACCTATGGATTATCTTTGGATTATATGGGTCGTCGTCGGATTGATGGCGATATTGATCGAGACGCTGACCCTTGGTTTTGCGGTGATCTGCTTTGCCGCAGGTGCATTTGCTGCCGCCGCTGTTGCATACTTTGGGGTTGGTGTGGCGTGGCAGTTGGCACTCTTTTCGCTTGTGTCGATTGTGATGCTCGTAGCGCTTCGACCATTGGCTGTCAACTACTTCCGCAGCTCTAGCTTCTCGACTGTCGCAACCAACATCGAGGCAATAGTTGGGCGTCGCGCAGTAGTGACGGAGCAGATCCGCCGCGGCGTGGGTCGCGTGAGCATCGACGGCGACGACTGGAAAGCCGAGGTGGCGGAGGCGAACGAGACGATCGAGGTGGGCGAGTCTGTCGAGGTTGTCGAGGTGAGGAGTGTAATATTAATCGTAAAAAAAATATAAATTATGTCAGGTATGATTATCTTTTGGGCGTTGGCTCTACTCGTTGTGGTTGTCACCCTCCGCAGCATCAAAATTATTCCACAGTCGGAGACACGTATTGTCGAGCGACTCGGACGCTACAACCGCACGCTTGAGTCGGGAATCAACATAATATGGCCTGTTATCGACAAGGCTCGTATGTTCATCATCCGCCGCACAGTTCGCGACATCGAGGGCAACGCACACTCGGCATTCTCGCAGACGCAGCGCATCGACCTACGCGAGCAGGTCTACGACTTTGCGAAACAGAATGTCATCACGCGCGACAACGTGCTCACCGAGATCAACGCCCTGCTCTACTTCCAGATCGTCGACCCCATCAAGGCGGTATATGAGATTGACAACCTCCCAAATGCGATCGAGAAGTTGACACAAACGACACTACGAAACGTAATCGGCGAGATGGAGCTCGACGAGACTCTCACCTCGCGCGACATCATCAACTCGAAGCTACGAGCAGTGCTCGACGACGCCACCAACAAGTGGGGCGTAAAGGTCAACCGCGTTGAGTTGCAGGACATTATGCCGCCAACGAACATCGTCAAAGCAATGGAGCAGCAGATGCAGGCGGAGCGCAATCGCCGCGCCGAGATCCTACGTGCCGAGGGCGAAAAGACCTCAGCGATCCTAAAGTCGGAGGGAGCGAAAGAGGCGCAGATCAACAACGCAGCCGCCGACAAAGAGAGCGCCATACTAAAGGCGCAGGGACTAGCCGAGGCGCAGGTACTGCAGGCAAACGCAGAGGCAGAGGCGATCGCGAAGATCTCGGCAGCAATAAGCGCCACACAGACCGATCCTGCGACATATATGCTAGCGATGAAATATATCGAGTCGCTCAAAGAGATGACCAGTGGCAAGGATAACAAAATGGTATATATGCCATACGAGGCGAGCGGCGTAATAAGCTCGCTGGGCAGCATAAAAGAGATGTTCAACAAACAATAAAAACAGACAAATGTACAACTTTCAGTTTCAGAACCCCACCAAGATCATCTTCGGTCGTGGGGAGATAGCACAGCTATCAAAGCAACTACCCAAGGAGAAGAAGATTATGGTGACGATGGGTGGCGGCAGCATCAAAACAAATGGCGTCTACGACCAGGTGATTAAGGCGCTCGAAGGATTCGACTACATCGAGTTCTGGGGAATCGAGCCCAACCCTCGCGTCCAGACCCTCCGCAAGGCGATCGCAATATGCAAGGAGCAGGGTGTGGAGTATCTCCTCGCCGTGGGCGGTGGATCAATCTGCGACGGCACAAAGCTCATCTCGGCATCGGTCTTGTCGGACGCAGAGCCCTGGGACATCGTTCTCGGCAAGGCGCAGTATGGCGAGTGCCTACCCTACGCTTCGGTAATCACCCTCCCCGCCACAGGATCGGAGATGAACAAGGGTGCTGTTATATCGAACGACGATACTGACGAGAAGTACCCATTCTACTCGACATATCCACAGTTCTCGATCCTCGACCCCGAGGCTACATTCTCACTACCACCCTACCAGATCGCGTGCGGCATAACCGACACATTTATCCATACCCTCGAACAGTACATCACCCAGACAGGTGTCTCACCACTGATGGATCGCTGGGCAGAGGGTATTCTGCAGACTCTCGTCGAGACCGCCCCAAAGATAAAGGCTAACCAGCACGACTACGACGCAATGTCGAACTATATGCTCTCAGCGACGATGGCACTCAACGGCTTCATTAGTATGGGCGTCGCGCAGGATTGGGCTACACATATGATCGGTCACGAGATCACGGCACTCACAGGTCTCACACACGGACACACCCTCTCCATCATTATGCCTGGTATTATGAGCGTTATGCGCGAGCAGAAGAGCGCGAAGATTCTACAGTATGGCGAACGCGTGTGGGGTATCACAGAGGGCAGCGACGAGGTGCGCATCGACGCAACCATCGCCGCAACCGAGAGCTTCTTCCGCTCACTAGGCCTCAAAACACGCCTTGGCGAGAATGGAATCGGCGAAGAGGTTGCAGCAGAGGTAGTCGCTAGAATGAAGAGCCGCCAATCAGCATTCGGCGAGGATGCTAACGTAACCTACGACGTTGCAGAACGAGTTTTTGCACTCGTCAAATAGACCAAGAGTAAAGGCAGGCAGAGGGCGGAGCGGTGGTGTCACTAATGATGTTAGATGATGTCACCAATGATGTCAAGATCCGAATTTACACACGGCAATTATAGGGATGTCAGCCGATGGCTGACATAAAAAAGGATAAGGTGTAGAGCGTTGAAAGTTCACTTTCACAACGCTCTACACCTTATCCTTTTGTAGTGCAAAGCACCCCTATAATAGCCGCAAAAAGCAAATGCAAGCTAGCTTGCCACCCGCGCGGCGTAAGCGCAGACCACACCACACAGCAAGCAACACACTGCCGATTTGGTATTATAGATTTTTTTACTTATATTTGCACCTGTTAATAAAAAGAGGTGTTAATACTATCGCCGAATGTGGTAGTAAACAACTAAAGGAACAAATAGTAACCACAAGTAATTAAAAATTTATCACTATGAGTAACCAAATTGAGCAGTATGTTGAAGATTTTATGGCGGAGATCGTCCGTCGCAATCCCAACGAACCAGAATTTCACCAAGCGACACTAGAGGTTGTTGAGTCTCTAGCGCCAGTGATCCTAGCAAATCCCAAGTATAAGGATGCGAAGATCCTGGAGCGTATAGCTGAGCCAGAGCGCGTTATAATGTTTCGTGTAGCGTGGGTCGACGACAAGGGAGATGTCCAGGTTAACCGAGGATATAGAGTTCAGATGAATAGCGCCATTGGTCCATATAAGGGAGGTCTACGTTTCCACCCATCTGTGAACCTCAGCGTATTGAAGTTCCTCGCATTTGAGCAGACGTTTAAGAATAGCCTCACGACCCTACCGATGGGCGGAGGCAAGGGGGGCTCCGACTTCGACCCTAAGGGACGCACCGACAATGAGGTTATGCGATTCTGTCAGTCGTTTATGACAGAGCTGCAGCGCCACATCGGCGCCGACACCGACGTCCCTGCGGGCGACATCAACGTAGGTGGTCGCGAGATCGGCTTCCTCTATGGTCAGTACAAGCGCCTCCGCAACGAGTTCACAGGCACGCTTACGGGTAAGGCTCCCGAGTGGGGCGGCAGCCCAATGCGCCCCGAGGCTACAGGCTACGGAACTTGCTACTTCGCACAGGAGATGTTGGCACTCAAGGGTGACAGCTTCGAGGGTCGCACAGTCGTAATATCGGGTTCGGGCAACGTTGCACAGTACGCTACGGAGAAGGCTACGCAGCTCGGCGGCAAGGTCGTTACTCTATCCGACTCATCTGGCTACATCTACGATGCCGAGGGTATCGACGCTGAGAAGTTGGCGTACGTTATGGAGCTGAAGAATGTTCGTCGCGGACGTATCAACGAGTATGTTGAGCAATATCCGTCGGCTAAGTTCTTCGCAGGCGAGCGCCCTTGGGGCGTGAAGTGCGACATCGCACTACCCTGCGCAACACAGAACGAGCTGAGCGGCGAGGAGGCAAAGGTGCTGATCGCAAACGGCTGCTACTGCGTGGCTGAGGGAGCAAATATGCCCTCTACGCCCGAGGCAATCGCAATCTACCAGGAGGCAAAGATCCTCTACGCACCAGGCAAGGCGTCGAATGCAGGAGGCGTTGCAACGTCGGGACTTGAGATGACACAGAACTCTATTCGTCTAACTTGGACACCAGCTGAGGTGGATGCAAAGTTGCAGCAGATTATGCGCGACATCCACGACGCCTGCGTGAAGTATGGTGCAGATGGCGAGGGCTACGTAAACTATGTGAATGGTGCCAACGTAGCAGGATTCATCAAGGTCGCCGACTCAATGCTGGCGCAGGGCGTAGTGTGATAACAGAGTAGATCTTACTCGGTAATTACGAGGGCGACTATCTTGCAATAGTCGCCCTCTTTTATGTAACGTACCCCTCTTTTATATAGCGCACCCCACTAGTCCTAGCTAAAACTCCTCGTTGAAGACATCAAACCCCTTGGGGATGCGTCGCTTCACGACCTGATAGCCGACGAAACCGTAGATGGTGCTGAAGAAAATCACCCATAACGACTCCATAAACGGATCACTCACCTCTGCGATAGGAGGCGTATACCATATCTCGCGCATACCATAGAGGAACATCCATAGCGCAATGGCGACAATAATCCAGCCGTAGATAATCATCCACTTATATCCCGAGAGTTTATACTCAAACTTATTGATCTTGATCTGCTCGACGAGCTTAAAGTCGGGCATCGGCATAGGTGCTGCGGAGTAGGGTTTGAATCGTCGCAACTCGCGGCACGCCTTGATCTGCCCCACTACAGCGAGGTCGGCACTGCGGCGACCCGTATGGTAGAGCTGCACGACAACCCCCTCGTCGCGATCGAAGTAGTCGAAGTCGATCTTCACGCTGCGCTTGTCGGGCGAGATCGAGATCTTGAAGTCGTTCGACTTGTTCTTCTCATACTGAATGTCAGCCCCGAGGATCTGATACTTTTCATCTATCTTAATGCGCAACGTGTTGTTCTTGGCAATGCTGTCGGCATTGATAGTGTCGGAGCCATCGTTCCATAGCGCCACCTTCGAGATCGAGAGTGAGTTGATGTTGTCGCCGCCACACTCAATGTTGAGCGCAGAGAACTTATTCATCTTGTTGTTTATTAGGCGTATAGTCCTAATCATAAAGGCTGCGGAGGTGAGCCTGTGAGATTTTTTGTAGAAATAGAATGATGCGATAATTCCGACAATGGCGAATAGTAGGATGATGATGTTGTAGATCGTGCCTCCCGTCATCACATTCAAAAACTCCTCGAAAAATTTTTCCATACGACAATAGCTATATTGTGAATCTCTATCTGCAGTGCGATATTGATAATTTGAGTTACTTTCTATTCGGCTAGGACTCCGCTCATTACATTGAGACTAACGCCCCCCGAATCAATATGTAAAGATATAATAAAAAAGATAACTTTGCAACGCTTCGAGGGGGAAAAACAGAACAAACTCACAAAAAAGGCGGGGTCTGCGCAGGGCAGTCCCCGCCTTTTTTCGTGCGTTTGCCCTGGGATGGAGACAAAAAAAGAGTAGGATCTGCCATCAAAGGCAAATCCTACTCTCCAATATATCTGTTATCTACTAGCTACCGAAGTTGTCGTAGAGAATGTTCTCGGGTGGTACTCCGAGGCTGTCAAGCATCTTCTCGACTGCCGAGATCATCATCGGAGGTCCGCACATAAGGTACAAGCAACCCTCTGGATCCTCGTGGTTCTTCAGATAGTTCTCGAACAACACGTTGTGTACGAATCCTGCAGTGTATGGTACTCCTGCCTCGTCGGCTACAGGGTCTGGACGATCCAGCGCCAAGTTGAATGAGAAGTTAGGGAACTCATCTGTGATACCCTTGAAATCATCCATATATGGTACCTCCTTCAAGGCGCGCGCTCCGTAGTAGAACGACACCGGCTTGCTGGTCTTTTTGGTCTTGAACAGATCCATAATGTGGCTACGCATTGGTGCCATACCTGCTCCTCCACCGATGAAGATCAACTCCTGATCGTCTGATATTCCCTCAGGGATAAAGAACTCTCCGTAAGGACCCGACACTGTCACCTTGTCGCCTGGTTTGCGCGAGTAGATGTACGACGAGCAGATACCAGGGTTCACGTTCTCGAACTTACCCTCTGCACGGTTGAATGGAGGAGTTGCGATACGGATGTTGAGCATCACGATGTTACCCTCCGCAGGGTGGTTAGCCATAGAGTATGCGCGATATGTTGGCTCGGGGTTCTTAGTCTCAAGAGCCCACATATTTGAGCTATCCCAGTCGCCACGGAAATTATCCTCAACGACCATATCTGAGAACTTGATTGAGTCATACTTAGGCACGTCGATCTGGATGTAACCACCACTCTTGAAGTTCAACGTCTCACCCTCGGGCAACTTAACGACGAACTCCTTGAGGAATGTAGAGATAGAGTTGTTCGACACAACCTCGCACTCCCACTTCTTCACACCCAACACCTCCTCAGAGACCTGGATCTTCATATCCTCCTTAACCTTCACCTGGCAACCCAAGCGCCAGTGATCTTTCTGCATCTTGCGAGTGATGAAACCTGTCTCTGTAGGCAAGATCTCGCCACCGCCCTCAAGCACCTGGCACTTACACATTCCGCAAGAGCCTCCACCACCGCAGGCTGATGGCAAGAAGATGCCATTCTCCGACAGTGTGTTGAGCAGCGTCGAGCCGCTCTCAGTGGTGAGAATCTTCTCGCCACCGTTGATGTCGATCGTTACAGCGCCCGAGCTCGTAAGCTTCGACTTTGCGAAGAGTAGCAACCCCACCAAAGCCAAGATTAGAACCAAGAACGAGACGATCGCATAAATTATTGTAATAGTCATTTCTCTCGTATTTAAGGGTTTACAACTGAATTCCCGAGAACATCATAAACGCAATGCCCATAAGACCCGTAATGATGAAGGTAATACCAGGACCACGCAACGCCGCAGGGATCTGCGAGTACTGAGTCTTTTCGCGGATCGCAGCCATCATAATGATAGCCAACCACCAACCTAGACCCGAACCCAAGCCATACACTACAGAGTCGCCAACCGACGAGATCTCTCCCGCGATAACCTTCTGCTGCATAAACAACGATCCTCCCAAGATCGCACAGTTCACAGCGATCAGTGGCAAGAAGATTCCCAGCTGGCTATACAACGCTGGCGAGAACTTCTCGACAACCATCTCGACCAACTGCACAAACGACGCGATAACGGCAATAAAGACGATAAAGGTCAAGAAGCTGAGGTCAACCCCTTCGACCAAGGCGTTAGCCTTTAGCACATACTCATTGAGAAGATAGTTCAACGGAACGGTCATAATCATAACGAACGTAACCGCAGCTCCGAGTCCCAATGCTGTCTTGACGCTCTTCGACACGGCAATGTACGAACACATACCGAAGAAGAAGGCGAAGACCATATTGTCGATAAAGATCGACTTAATAAATAGATTCAATGTTTCCATACTCTCTTAATCTCTTTTATTCAGACTCTATTTCTCTTGCAGATCCTTATTCTGTGAACGGTGGAACCAGATGATACAACCCGTGATGATAAGCGCCATAGGTGGGAACAACATCATACCATTGTTCGAGTAGAATCCACCATTAGCCGAGTACCACGACTCGGGGATGATCTGGAAGCCCAACAACTGACCCGAGCCAAACAGCTCGCGGAAGAAGGCGATTGTCACCAAGATCACACCATAGCCCAATCCATTACCGATACCATCCAAGAAGGCTGCCCAAGGCTTGTTGCCGAGTGCAAACGCCTCGACACGACCCATAATGATACAGTTCGTGATGATAAGACCCACGTAGACAGAGAGCTGCTTCGACACATCGTAGACGAATGCCTTCAACACCTGATCGACGATGATTACCAACGCCGCGATAACAACCAACTGCACGATGATACGGATGCGCGACGGGATACCCGAACGCATCAGCGACATCACAAGGTTAGAGAACGCCGTAACAACCATCACCGATAGAGCCATCACGATAGCAGGCTCCAGCTTCACCGTCACCGCAAGTGCCGAGCAAATACCCAAGATCTGGACGATCACTGGGTTGTTGCCACTCAGCGGAGAGGTGAGGGTACTTAAATTTTTAGCCGAAAATAGAGGCTCTTTTTCCATATTACTCATAGCTCTCTTTATTTACACGTTTTACAATTTGCGCTCTTGAAAAATGGCACGTAGTTACCCAAGCTCTCGCTAAGCATCGCAGTCACACCATCCGAGGTCTTTGTACCGCCCGTGATAGCATCTACCTCGTGGTTCGCAGCAGGCATCTGTGTCGACGCGCCACCCTTAACCAACGACACCGACACAAACTTGTCGCCCTCGAAGAGTCTCTTTCCTACATACATCGCCTGGTGTTTCGCTGTCGCAATCTCCGCTCCCAGACCTGGAGTCTCACCCGCGTGGTCGATAACGATTCCAGAGATCGTGCTCATATCGCCGTCCAAAGCTACATAGCCCCAGATCGCGCCCCACAATCCTGTACCGTAGACAGGGACAACTACTCGTCCGTCTGTCGCCTGGAAGATTGGGTATTGACCCTCCTCCAAGCTGCCGAGGTTCTCGATGATGTAGTCGCTCGCGACGCCATCGATTCTCTTACCCTCTGCATCTATCACGAAAGCGGTGATATACTCATCGTACGACACACCCTCCTCGGCAGCCAACGCTGTGAGGATTGCGTTCTTCTTCTCATTGAGTACATTTGCACTCTGTAGATCCTTCAACGAGAGTGCAACGTAAGCCAACACTGCTGCGACCAAGACAACCATTACTGTCGCATAGGTCAAGATGTAGGCGTTGCCATTCTTGTCGGCGAAGATTCCCTTAGGCTTCTCAGCCTTCATCATCTCAAACTCCGACGCAGGTACCTTACATACGGGGCACATATCGGGCGCTGCATCACCCGTGTGGACATAACCACAAACTTTACATATATATTTATTTGTCGCCATAACTCCCTATTTTGCTGATTTTACACGTGCGAGTCTGCGTGCGATGTTACCCTCGACAACATAGTAGTCTACGAGTGGAGCCAACGCATTCATAAATAGGATCGAGAGCATCATTCCCTCTGGGTAGGCTGGGTTGACAACGCGAATCAAGATCGCGATAGCTCCAGTCATAAATCCTACGATACACTTCGCCATATTTGTCTGACCCGACGTAACTGGGTCTGTCGCCATAAAGACTGCACCGAAGGCGAAACCTCCAACAATCATATGGTGGCAAGGTGGCACTGCGAGGTAGCTACCCTCCGCACCAATCGCGAAGAACAACGACGCCATAGCCAAACCGCCGACAAAGACGCTCAACATAGTTCTCCACGACCCTACGCCTGTGAAGATCAACACAGCAGCACCGATCAAGATCGCCAACGTCGAGGTCTCACCCATCGAGCCAGGGATAAATCCGAAGAATGCATCTGCCATCGAGAAGTTCATAGCGCCTGTGCTAGCCATCTGCTCAAGAGCTGTCGCACCCGAGAAACCATCTGCCACAGCTGCGTTACCTGTCATCTCGGCGACCCAAACCGTCTCTCCCGACATTGCTGGTGTGTAGGCGAAGAACGCGAAGGCACGAGCCAACAGCGCAGGGTTGAATACATTCATTCCTGTTCCGCCAAATACCTCCTTACCAATAACGACTGCGAATACAACCGATATAGCCAACATCCAGAGTGGAATGTCGATAGGCATAATCATAGGGATCAACAATCCCGACACCAAGTAACCCTCGTTGACCTCGTGTCCACGCATCTGCGCAAATCCGACCTCGATTCCGAGTCCCACGCCATACGACACTACGATTAGGGGCAACACCTTGAGGAATCCGAACCACACATTCTCCCATATAGTTGTGCACGAGATCGCCGCCTCTACAGATCCTCCGTTGAGCATCATAAAGTTCTGCAATCCTGTGTTGTACATACCGAACAAGAACGCTGGCATCAACGCCACGATAACCATAATCATCGTGCGCTTCAGGTCGTTACAGTCGCGGATGTGAGCACCCTTCTTTGTGGTGGTGTTGGGGACAAACAAGAATGTCTCGAGCGCGTCAAACGACGACTCCAAGAAGCTCAACTTGCCACCCTCCAAAAAGTTAGGTTTAATCTTATCAACAAAATCACGTATAATTTTCATCGCCTATGCCTCCTTAATCATTATATTAATACCCTTACGAATAAGCTCCTGCATCTCGATCTTCGAAGGATCAACGAACTCGCAGAGTGCTAAATCCTCCTCTACGACCTCATAGATTCCGAGTGCCTCCATCTTGTCGATGTCGCCCGCAATGATCGCCTTCAATAGGTGCATTGGGTAGACATCCATCGGAAGATACTTCTCGTAGAGACCTGTCACAACGAATGCGCGCTCACCTCCGTTGTAGTTTGTGTCGAGCTTATACTTCTTGCCTGGACACAACCACGAGAAGTAGGACTTCGACACCGAGAAACGGTGGAATCGAGGCATCGCCCATCCCAACAACTCATACTTATCACCCTCAGGGATAACCGTCAACGCATTGGCGTAGAACGACAAGAAACCATCCGCCGCACTCTTGACACCAGTGAGCACACTACCTGAGATGTAACGAACCGAATCGCCCTCAGCCTGCGCCTTCACGTTGTCAGCCACGATCGACGCGATCGGCGCTCCAGCTATCACCTTGCAGTAACGTGGTTTCTCGATCTCGCTACCTGCTACGACGATTGTCTTTGTCATATCGACCTTACCCGTAAGGAGTAGTCGACCGACGATCGCAAGATCCTGAATGTTGATTGTCCATACCACCTCGCCCTTGTTGATGGGGGCAACGTGGTGGATCTGCACACCCACATTTCCTACGGGGTGCTTACCCGAGAATTTGTTGATCACAGCTCCCGTAAGCTTAGCAAACTCACCCTGAGCCTTAGCGTTGACACCTATGTTCACCGAACCAGGCGTTAGCGCCGCCATCACCTCGATACCCTTCTGTATAGCCTCCATATCGGAGCTAAGGGCGAAGTTGTAGTCTGGCGCAAGGGGTGATGAATCGAACGTAGAGACGAAGACAGACTTCGGAGTCTCCGCAGGGTTAGCGATGATGCCATAGGGGCGCTGCACGATCATTGCCCATAGACCCGACTCAAGGAGTAGCTCGATGAGCTGCTCGCGCGAGGCACTCTTAGGCTCTACCGTTGCAAACTTCTTGTAGCTCTGTGTAGCATCAGCATCGACAACGACGTTCAAGATCTTTCGCTTCTCTCCGCGGTTGACAGCCGAGACAGTACCGCTCACAGGTGAGGTAAAGATGATGCGGCTATTCTCCTTGTTGTAAAAAAGGGGAGATCCCGCCTCAACCTTGTCGCCCACCTTTACCAAAAGCTTTGGTGCTACCGACTCAAAATCGAGTGGAGAGATTGCATACTGAGCCGCCTGAGCAACGCCCACGAGCTCTTTCGATGCCTCTCCTACGAGTTTGATGTCGAGACCTTTGCGTAGTGAAATGTTTTTCGACATTGTTAAAAGTGTTATTAAATTATTTTGTTATCCGTAAATTTCCAGATATTATAGTCGCCACGAAGTTACGACTTTTTTCGTGAGCAGAAGAATCTTTACCCAATTATTTTATATTATATGAGGATTTTGTACTACTTTTGTAGTGTAAACGATAGATAATATGACAAAGCCATACGTAAACATCCACACCCACAACGATGCAGCAGGCGCATCGACAATCACGACCCTTGGCGTCCACCCGTGGGATGCCGAGAACCACACCCTGACCGACCCTGAGGTGAAACGCACATTCGAGAGCGAGATCGACAAGGTCGATGCAGTGGGCGAGATTGGTCTTGACTTCGCTGCCGATGTCGACCGCGACGCGCAGGAGAGGCTCTTCATCCTCCAGCTCAAACTTGCCAAGAAACATCGCAAGCCGATCGTTTTGCACTGCGTGAAGGCATTTGAGCCGACTATGCAGATCCTCTCGACCTTTCCTATTAGGGGGGTTATATTCCACGGCTTCGTAGGTTCGGTGCAGCAGCTGAACCAAGCTATTGACAGGGGCTACTACATAAGTTTTGGTGAGCGCACGTTCGCCTCGCCCAAGACGCTGAAGGCACTGCGAGAGTGCCCCCTTGAGAGGCTTCTGCTGGAGACTGATATGGGGCAAACTTCGATTGAGGAGATCTATGCGAAGATCTCGAAGCTACGACTTGAGAGCGTCGACGAGTTGCGCGAGGCACTCTACCGCAACTACCTCAGCATCTTCCCACAAAAGCAGGAGGTCGAGTAATGGCAGCCTGGTTGGAGAGGACGGAGCTACTTCTGGGCGAGGAGAAGCTCAATATGTTGAGGGGGGGCGAATGTCCTCGTTGTAGGATTGGGGGGTGTCGGAGCCTACGCCGCCGAGATGATTGCGCGCGCAGGTGTTGGACGTATGACTATTGCTGATGCCGACGTAGTTGGTGAGAGCAATATAAATCGGCAGCTGGTTGCTCTACACTCGACTGTGGGGCGCGAGAAGTCGGAGATCTTGGCGGAACGTCTGCGCGACATCAACCCAGAGATTGAGCTAACTGTAGTGTCGAAGTACATATGCGACGAGCTGACGTACGAGTTGTTGGACTCTGCACCGTTCGACTATGTAGTGGACTGCATCGACACATTGTCGCCAAAGATTGCGTTGATATTGGGGGCATTGGAGCGCAATATACCGTTGGTAAGTTCGATGGGTGCTGGAGCGAAGACTGACCCTACGCAGATGGAGATCCGCGACATTGGCAAGACGCACCACTGCCCGTTGGCACATATGCTGCGCAAGCGACTTCACAGGGTAGGAGTCAGGAGGGGTTTCAGGGCTGTGTTTTCGCCTGAGCCTATGCGAGAGGGCGCAATGGTGTTGTGTGATGAGCAGAATAAGAAGTCGAATGTAGGGACTATTTCGTATGTACCTGCGATGTTTGGCATTGGGTGTGCGTCGGTAGTCATCAGGTCGCTAATAGGCGAAATGGATTAAGCGAGGAGGAAAAGATCAGCTCCGCGGAGAGCACTCCGCCGCCGCTCGCGCAGGGCAGTCACGACAAGCCGAAGCGAGGAGGAAAGATTAGCTCCGCGGAGAGCACTCCGCCGCCGCCCGCGCAGGGCAGTCACGACAAGCCGAAGCGAGGAGGAAAAACCGCCCTCCCTCAAAAAAAAGCATTTTTTTGCAAAAAAAGTGCGCAGAGGGCGTCGGCTCAAAGAGCCGAAACCACACCCACAACCACACACACAAAAACAAAAAAAAACGATGAAAATAATCTTTCTAGACGAATACTCCCTAGGCGGCATCGACCTCACCCCGATCCAGCAACTGTGCGACTACGAGGGTTACGAGATCACCCACACCGCTGCGGAGATCATCGACCGCGCCAAGGGTGCCGAGGTCGTCATAACGAACAAGTGCAACCTCGCGCGCGAGGTTCTCACGGCTCTCGCCCCCACCCTGCAGCTAGTATGTATCGCTGCGACGGGGATGAACAACATCGATCTGGAGGCTGCTGCGGAGCTGGGCATTGAGGTGCGTAACGCCGTGGGATACTCCACCCACTCGGTTGCGGAGGCTACCCTAGCGGCTGCTCTCACGATTCGTCGACAGATAAGCTACTTCGACCGCTTCGTCAAGAGTGGCGCATACTCGGCGACAGATCGTCTCTTCTGCTTTGACCGTCCAATTGGGCAGCTCCACGGCTCACGATGGGGCATAGTGGGTTTGGGCGCAATTGGGCGCGAAGTTGCACGCATAGCTACCGCCTTGGGCTGCGAGGTGCGCTACTACTCCACCTCTGGCGTCGTGCGCGAGGAGAGTGTGGAGCGCGCAGAGTCGCTATCGGAGCTCCTCGCGTGGTGCGACACCCTCTCGATCCACTCACCCCTCAACGACCAGACGCGAGGGTTGATCGGCGCCACAGAGCTCTCGACGATGAAACCCAACGCCATCATAGTCAACGTGGCGCGCGGCGGAATCCTCGACGAGACAGCGCTAGCTGCAGCACTCGACAACGGCACCGTCGCAGCCGCAGCACTCGACGTCTTTGCCTGCGAACCCCTCAACGCCGACTCTCCTCTACTGAAGATCAACGACCCCGATCGCCTACTCCTCTCGCCCCACAACGCGTGGGCGTCGACAGGATCAATCGAACGACTCGTCAACGCAATCGCCTGGAACATCAAATCTACCCTAAAATAAAAAGGTGTAGCGCGTTGAACGGAAACTTTCAACGCGCTACACCTTATCACAGTTTATCGCACTCCTCGACTACTACCCTGCTCAGCCTCTACGCCTCGCAGATATACTTTGCGACCCAGTCGCCCACGTCGGTAGTTGAGCAGGCAGCGATGCCGCTCTCCTGAATATCCTCTGTACGTACGTTTGCCGCCATCGCCTCAGCCACAGCCTTGCGGATGAACGCCCCCTCCTCGTTGAGTTCGAAGGCGTACTCAAACATCATTGCAGCACTTAGTATCGTCGCAATTGGATTGGCTATATTCTTGCCTGCAGCCTGCGGATATGATCCGTGGATCGGCTCAAACAGAGAGGTGTGGACTCCGATCGATGCCGACGGAAGCAGACCCAACGACCCCGTAATTACCGACCCCTCGTCAGTAAGAATGTCACCAAACATATTCTCTGTCACCATCACGTCGAACGACCCTGGGAACTGTATGAGACGCATCGCGGCGTTGTCTACAAACATAAACTCTGTCTCAACCTCGGGGAACTCAAGCGCGATCTCCTTCGCAACCTCTCTCCACAGACGAGATGTAGCCAGCACATTCGCCTTGTCGACAACCGTCAATTTCTTGCGACGCTGCATAGCATATTGATACGACAGACGAACGATTCTCTCGATCTCCTCACGCGTATATACGCAGCTGTCATACGCCGTGTTGCCATCCTCCGAGCGACCCTGCGGACGACCAAAGTAGATACCACCCGTAAGCTCACGTATACATACGAAGTCGACACCCTCAACCAACTCACGACGAAGTGGCGAGCGGTCGATCAACGACTCAAACGTATTGACAGGGCGCAAGTTAGCATACAGACCCAACTTCTTGCGCATCGCCAACAACCCCTGCTCTGGACGTACCTTTGCCGATGGGTCGTTGTCGAACTTAGGATGACCCACTGCGCCAAACAAGATCGCGTCGCTCTTCATACAGAGCTCGTGTGTCGCCTCAGGATATGGGTCGCCCACCTTGTCGATCGCGTCTGCACCACATATCGCATACTCATATATAAGTTCGTGTCCGAACTTATCGCAGATCGCTTTGGTCGCCTTTAGCGCCTGATCTACAATCTCAGGTCCGATTCCGTCACCTGGTAAAACTGCTATGTTTAGTTTCATTCTATATTATATTATTTATTTTTGCAAAATCCCTACGTTTGAGTGGAGAGGGAAGTGCCGAAAATCGCCTCGTTACTCTAACGCGTCTCGTACTCTTTTATCTTCTCTACCGTCGTCATTAGATAGTCGATGTCGTCATAGCCATTTACAAGGCAGTGGCGCTTGTAGGGGGTGATCGTAAAGCTCTCGACACTACCTGTCGTAACATTCGTGATAGTCTGCTCAGGCAGATTGATCTCCACCTTCGCCGCAGGGTCAGCCTCGATCGAAGCGAATAGCTCCGCCAAAAACTCTGGTGACACAATCACTGGCAACACGAAGTTGTTCAACGCATTGTTGCGGAATATGTCGGCAAAAAAGCTCGACACAACAGCCCTAAATCCATAACCCGCAATAGCCCACGCAGCGTGCTCGCGGCTACTGCCCGAACCGAAGTTCTTGCCTGCGACCAACACCTCGCCTGAGTATGTCGGATTATTCAATACAAACTCCGCAATTGGCTGATTATCTTTGTCATACCTCCAGTCGCGGAACAAGTTGTCGCCAAAACCCTCACGAGTCGTAGCCTTCAGAAAGCGTGCTGGGATGATCTGATCTGTGTCGACATTCTCCAACGGAAGAGGCACACAGCTCGAATTTAATATTGTTAGTTTCTTCTTCATCACTACCTAGTTAGATTAGATCACGTGGATCGGTTATTACTCCCGTCACAGCCGCCGCAGCCGCCACCAAAGGCGAGGCGAGAAGCGTACGCGCCCCCTGCCCCTGACGACCCTCGAAGTTGCGATTCGACGTCGACACACAATACATACCCTCAGGGATCTTATCCTCGTTCATCGCCAAGCAAGCGGAGCAACCAGGCTGACGCAGCTCGAAGCCTGCCGCCTCATAGATCTTGTCGAGACCCTCCTCGCGGATCTGCCTCTCGACAGCCCACGACCCTGGAACTATCCACGCCACAACGCCATCTGCCTTGCGACGACCCTCCACGATCTTCGCGAAGTCTCTAAAATCCTCGATGCGTCCGTTGGTACACGACCCCACAAATACATACTCAATTGGTTTGCCTACGAGCGACTCGCCCTCCGCAAAACCCATATACTCCAACGACTTAGCGTATGAGCTCCTCTGCGCCTCATCCATCCCCTCAGATGTTGGGACACTCTCCGTGATACCCACTCCAAGACCAGGGTTCGTGCCGTAGGTTATCATCGGTGCAATATCCTCCGCACGGAACGTAATATCCTCGTCGAACACCGCATCGGGCTCAGAGCACAACGCCCTCCACGACTCCACTGCAGCATCCCACGCCTCACCCTGAGGCGAGTTCTCACGACCCTTCAAGTAGTCAAACGTAACCTCGTCGGGAGCGACCATTCCACCCCTCGCACCCATCTCGATCGAGAGGTTGCAGAGCGTCAGACGACCCTCCATAGTGAGCGAACGAATCGCCGAACCTGCATACTCCACAAAGTAGCCCGTGGCGCCTCCAGTAGTCATCTTCGATATGATATAGAGTGCTACATCCTTCGCCGTCACACCCTTCGTAAGCTCACCCTCAACGCTGATTCTCATACTCTTAGGCTTAGCCTGCAAGATACATTGACTAGACATAACCATCTCCACCTCGCTAGTGCCCACACCAAACGCCACCGCACCAACAGCGCCGTGAGTCGACGTGTGTGAGTCGCCACAGACGATCGTCATTCCAGGTAGCGTATATCCCAACTCGGGACCTACGACGTGGATGATTCCATTCTTTGGATGCATCATACCGAAGTGTGTCAACCCAAAGTCAGCAGCATTCTGCGCCAACGTATCCACCTGCGTTCTAGAGACTGGATCTACGATCGGCTTGTCTTGGTCGAGCGTCGGAGTGTTGTGGTCGGGCATACAGATTATTCGCTCGGGGCGAAAGCAACTTATACCTCGTGCGCGAAGCCCTGCAAACGCCTGCGGACTCGTCACCTCGTGACAGTAGAGACGATCAATGTAGAGCTGCGTCTGCGCATCTACGATCTGCACCACGTGGGCATCCCATATCTTATCAAATAGTGTATTCATTTGTTAGTTCTTAAATTTGTTTATGCAATCTATATACGCCTCTAGGCTAGCAGCTACGATGTCGGTGTTGGCACCAAATCCGTAGTACGTTGCACCTCCACACTCCACCTGCATATGCACCTTGCCAGTGTCGTCGCTACCCTTGCTTATTGCCTGGATAGTGAACTCCTTGAGGGTCATCTCGCGTGTGATGATCTTCTTCAATGCGTTGATCGCAGCGTCGACAGGACCGTTACCAGTCGCTGCAGCCTCGAAGTGCTCGCCATCCAACACGACACCGATGCTCGCCACAGGACGAACCCCAACACCGCTAGTCACCTGCAAGTAGTCGAGCTGAATCTTGCGATCCTGCGCGCGGCTCTCGCCAACCAATATCAACAAGTCGTCGTCGTTGACCTCCTTCTTCCTATCAGCCATCAACAAGAACTCCTCATAAACCGTGTCCAACCTCTCTGTCGACACCTTTACACCCAACAACTCCAACCTACTCTTCAACGCCGCGCGACCGCTGCGAGCCGTGAGGACGATCGAGTTGGCGTCGAGCCCCACATCCTTAGGATCCATAATCTCGTAGGTCTGCATATTCTTCAACACACCATCCTGGTGGATTCCCGACGAGTGGGCAAATGCGTTCTTGCCAACGATAGCCTTGTTTGCCTGCACCGGCATATTCATCAACGACGAGACGAGGCGACTCGTTGGGTAGATCTTCTGCGTGTTGATACCAGAGTCGATACCAATATGTTTGTGACACTTCAGGATCATCGCAACCTCCTCCAACGAGGTGTTACCAGCCCTCTCGCCAATTCCGTTGAGCGTAACCTCCACCTGGCGCGCACCATTCATCACACCTGCGATGGTGTTTGCGGTAGCCATACCCAAGTCGTTGTGGCAGTGTGTCGAGAGGATCGCACGATCTACGTTCGACACATTCTCCATCAAGTATTTGATCTTAGCACCATACTCCTCGGGCAGACAGTAACCCGTCGTGTCGGGGATATTTACCACCGTCGCACCAGCCTTGATTACAGCCTCCACCACGCGTGCCAAATACTCGTTCTCGGTGCGACCTGCATCCTCGGCGTAGAACTCCACATCCTCCACAAATCGCTTAGCGTACTTCACTGCCGCCACTGCGCGCTCGATGATCTCCTCGCGATTTGAGTTGAACTTATACTTGATATGAGAGTCCGATGTTCCGATACCCGTATGTATTCTCTTGTGCTTAGCATACTTCAATGCGTCAGCAGCGACCGTGATGTCACGCTCTACGGCGCGCGTCAATGCGCAGATCGTAGGAGTCGACACCGCCTTCGAGATCTCAATCACAGAGTTGAAATCGCCAGGGCTAGAGACGGGGAAACCTGCCTCGATAACATCTACACCGAGAGCCTCAAGCGCCTGAGCAACCTGAATCTTTTCGACGGTGTTTAATTGACATCCTGGCACCTGCTCACCGTCACGAAGCGTTGTGTCGAAGATGAATAATCTGTTCTGCATAGTTATAAATTTTTTTGTTATCTACTTTGGTTCTCTCCGCTCTAACTAACTGTTTTGCAGAGAATTCTATCCTTGCGTGACGTTTGGGCACAAAAAGAAAAAGATCCTCCGCACTCTTATCAGAAGTGGAAGAACCCATTTTATCTCCAGACGTAACCCCAAGGGTAACTTATGAGACAGCGTTCCGCTTCCGATGGCGTGACCTCAGGAGCAGCAGGGTTAGCTTATGTAAAACGTTGTGTCTCATACTGGGCGTAAAATTACTTATATCATCTCGGTTTTCCAAATTATTAGCACGATTTTTTCAACTCTCCCACTTTTTTTTATAACTTTACACTCAAATTTTAGAGCCAATGATAAAAGTAGGAATAACAGGCGGTATAGGTAGCGGCAAGTCAACACTCTGCCGTCACTTCCGCGAGAGTGGCGTAGCACACTACGACTCAGACCGTCGCGCACGCACACTAATGGAGAGCGACATCGAACTTCGCACAAAAATCACCGAGCTGCTCGGCGAACAATCATACAACGACTACGACGAGCTCAACCGCAGATATATCGCCGACACAATCTTCGGCGACGAGACAAAACGACTCGCCCTCAACGCCATAGTCCACCCAGCCGTGATGCGCGACTTCGCAGCGTGGGTCGACAATCAGTCGGAGCAGAGCACCCCATACGTAATAATGGAGAGCGCAATCCTCTTCGACGCCAACCTCCAATCCAACGTAGACTACACCGTCGCAGTTCTCGCCCCCGAGGAGATGAGACTCACACGCGTAGTCAACCGCGACGGCTGCACACTAGAGCAGGCGCAGGCGAGGATGGCAGCACAGCTAACCGACGACGAACTCCACAGCAGAGCCAGCTACTCGGTGGTCAACATCTTCGAGGAGGATCTGGAGGGGGCGGCACAACGCCTCGATCAGATATTCAAGAGTGAGGCGTTCAAGTTGCAGCAGCGCACCAATGCTTAGTTTCGACAGGCGTCACGTGATGACGATCCTCAACGTCACACCCGACTCCTTCTTCAAGGGGAGTCGAACCGCAGAACGCGAGGCAATACGATCTCGCGCCAAGGGGGCAATCGAGGAGGGTGCGACTATAATCGACATCGGTGGCTACTCCTCGCGACCTGGTGCGGCAGATGTGTCGACCGAGGAGGAGTGGCGTCGCGTGGAGCTCGGCTTCGAGGTAGTACGCGAACTCTCGCACGACGTTGTGGTATCTGTCGACACCTTCCGCGCCGAGATTGTACGACGCGCAGCCGAACGCTTCGGCGAGTTCATCGTCAACGACATCACAGCAGGCGAGGGCGACACAGATATGTTTGCGACAGTTGCAAAGTATCGCCTCCCCTACATAGCGATGCATATGAGGGGCACGCCACAAGATATGCAGAGACAGACGGAGTATCGCGATGTCGTAGCAGAGGTGACGGAGTATCTGCAACGACGCGTCGAGCTGATGAAACAGGCGGGGATAGAGCAGATAATCCTCGACCCTGGATTTGGGTTTGCCAAGAGCCTCGAACAGAACTACGAGCTACTGGCAGGGATGGGGCGGATAGTGGAGTTGGGGCTCCCCACCCTCGTAGGCATATCACGCAAGTCGATGATCTACAGAGCGCTAGACACAACACCCGCCGAGGCACTCACAGGCACAATTGCACTCAACTGGGAGGCTCTGCGCCAGGGTGCGACGATCCTACGAGTCCACGACACACGAGAGGCTGTCGAGACCATAAAACTATACGAACTATACACAAGAGTATGATAAAGGCGACTAATATATGTAAGAGCTTCGGCTCGCTCAAGGTTCTCAGGGGGGTCTCGCTCAAGGTTCTCAGGGGGGTCTCGCTCAATGTCTCACGCGGCGAGGTTGTCACCATAACAGGTGCGAGTGGCGCAGGCAAGAGCACGCTGCTCCATATCCTCGGGACGTTGATGAACAGCGACGAGGGCGAGGTGACTATAGATGGCGTGACGCTACGAGGTATGGGCGACGAGGAGCTGTCGAAGTTTCGCAACGAGCGCATCGGCTTCGTCTTTCAGTTTCACAACCTCCTAGCGGAGTTCTCGGCGTTGGAGAATGTGGCGCTTCCAGGCTACATTGGTGGTGTCGAGCGCAAAGCTGTGGAGCGACGAGCGATGGAGCTACTCGATATGATGGGGCTCGGCAAACGTGCCCACCACAAGCCGTCGGAGATGTCGGGCGGAGAGCAGCAGAGAGTCGCCATAGCTAGAGCACTCATCAACTCACCTGCGGTGATATTTGCCGACGAGCCATCGGGCAACCTCGACTCGAAGAACCGAACAGAGATCCATCGCCTCCTCTTCGAACTGCGCGACAAGATGGGGCTCACCTCCGTTGTCGTCACCCACGACGACGAGCTAGCGAAGATGTCTGACCGACAGATTGTGATGTGCGACGGATTGATAACTAGAGAGTTAGAACAAAAATAACGAACTATGCCAAAAGAACTACTAGAGGAGCTATACGACCGATACAACCGCCCCGAATTTGTGGCGGACGACCCCATCTCTGTCCCCCACCGCTACACCTCGCGCGAGGATCGTGAGGTGGCTGGATTCTTGAGCGCTACCATCGCGTGGGGCAACCGCAAGGCGATCGTCAAGAGCGCCCACCGAATGATGACATATATGGACGACGCCCCTGCCGACTTCGTGCGCAACGCCTCCGACGATGAGCTGCGACACCTCGAAAGCTACGTCCACCGCACCTTCAATGGTCTGGACTTTCGCGACTTCGTCCTCGCCATCCGCTCCATCTGCCAGAGGCACGGCTCTATCGGAGAGCTCTTCGAGAGTCGATATGCCGAGAGCGGCTCGATGGCTGACGCATTTGCCCACTTCCGACGCGAGTTCTTCGCCTCACCCCATCAGCAACGCTGCGAAAAGCACCTCTCGTCGATCGAGCGCGGTGCAGCGTGCAAGCGTCTATGTATGTATACGCGGTGGATGGTGCGCAACGACAACCGCGGCGTCGACTTTGGCGAGTGGCACACCATCCCCTCCTCAGCACTCTTTATGCCGCTCGACCTCCACTCGGGCAATGTAGCGCGCCACCTTGGTCTGCTCACACGCAAACAGAACGACTGGCGAGCAGTGGAGGAGCTAACAACGAAC
>JBCQTK010000018.1:0-35012 GCA_047178665.1 Rikenellaceae bacterium
ACGCGATGTGATGTCGTGATGTCTGCCAGACTAAGTAATTGTTGCTTTTCCATACTCAAAGATACTAATAATTATCTGAATATCAAAATATTAGATCGAATTTAGCCTTGCAATGGTCTCGGAGGGTTACTACAAAGCTAAATAGTCGGGCTATTGGGGGAGTCTATGTAGAGTAGATGTGGGTTGAGAAGAGTGCGGCAGAGCGTTATACTCACCCAAAAACAACCTCGAAACAACCCCTAGAAACAGACTAAGAGACCATCGCAAAACGCAAGTTTTGCTCCACTTTATAGATCGTTGATAGGTGGCTGAAATTTCAAAGATAGCAACGGTCTCACTGATGATTATATAAAAGAGAAGAGGCTGCCCCAAAATCACGCAAGTGATTGAGGGCGCCTCTTTAACAATATATACACAAAAAGCAGATCAACCTAATCCACATTGCGTGACCTCCACCCTTTGAGAGGGTGTATGTCATAACACCCGACCTATTTTCAAGTATAACATTCAGACTCAGGTAGATAGTTAAGATTATCTACTACAAATCCTCTCCGATAGCGACAATATCACTCTCTTTCAAATACTCGCATAGCGTCGGCACACCCTCCGCGTCGGGAAGAATCGCGGTTGGATTCTCGACAAATGCAGCCTTGCGGGCGTTACTGACAACTCCATCCGAGAATCTTGTTAGTGCAGCTTTAAGTTGCTCCGCCTCTGCAGGATAGTCTTTGATGATGTTCTTCTTCTCGCCCTCGTCTCTCTCTAGGTTGTATAGCTCGTATCTGTTGTTGATCTTGATTAGCTTCATTGCACCGACTCGAATGCCATTGAGTTGATAATATAGCGTGTCGTTTTTCGACTTTGCCTCGGGAGCACCGAGCAGAACGTCGAGGTTGTTTTCGCCATCAATAGGCTTGCAGATAGATGTGTCAGCCCCAATATATGCTGCGAGCGATGGTAGAATATCCTTTGAGCAGATGATCTTGCGACTTCTGCCCCCTGCGGCAACAACTCCAGGATGCCACACGATAGTTGACGCACGGCTATGTCCCTCATACACAGGACCTGCCTTTGAGCCTCTGAGCCCACCCATCGAGGTGCGTGCAGAGCCGCCATTGTCGGATGTGAAGATCACGAGCGTATTATCATCTAGTTTCATCTTGCGCAGAGCGTCGAGAACTGCCCCCACACCATCGTCGATCTCCTTGATCTGTGCCGACAGAACATTTCCACCACACTCATCGACAATCTCCTTGCGTGCAAATCGAGGTAGATGGGGCGCTGTGTATGGTACATATATAAAGAACGGCGACCTCTTATGCTTGCGAATAAAATCCACGGTAGCCTCTGTTGTAGTCTGTATGAGGAGAGTTTGACACTCCGTGGATGCTACGTGCGCCACTACCTCCTCGCCCTTTATGTATGGCAATGGAGGGAACTTTATTCGGGTAGTTAGCGGATACATATCGTTCGAATATGGTAGCCCCTCGAAGTAGTCGAAACCCTGCTTTGTAGGCATAAACTCGGGTTGATCTCCCAAGTGCCACTTTCCGAAGCAGGCGGTTACATACCCCTTTGTTTTGAATATCTCTGGAAGGATTGTCTCCTCAGGATCAAGTCCTCTCTTGTCCATAGGCCAGTTGACCTTACCCTCCATCCCCACAGTGTTGGCGTAACAGCCCGTTAGTAGGGCTGCGCGAGATGGGGTGCTGTTGGTTGAACTTAGGTAGAACTGATTGTGGATGATACCCTCTTCAGCCATACGTTGTATGTTTGGCGTAGGGTTTTTCTTCGATCCAAATGGCGATGTGTCGCCATACCCCATATCGTCGACAAAGAATATTATGACGTTGGGTTGTTTGGGTGTCGCGGCTTGCACGTATGCAGCCGCAGGTAGTATCCCCGAGAGAGCAAGGATGGTTTTGTTGAGTTGGTTCATCAATTTGGTTGTGCTAGTTATTCCTAATATAGTATTCTGTAACGGTGTATTATATCTTAGGTACTATTTGGATCTCAAAATTATAGTAAAACATTCTAAAAAACAAACTTTCCGCTACAAATATATGAAACATATTGCAGCTGGCGTTCAACGTCGCCACGTTTACGACGCGAATACCACACTGACACACAGACTGTCACCACGACAAACCGCACCGCCTATGGGGGAGGTGGAGAACGAATTTCCAAAAAAGAAGTGGAAACACTGGAAGTCTCTCTAAGTGAAAATCAGCAAAACAAAAATAACATTAACCGACAGCTACGAACTCCCCTTAGAGTAGTAAATACACACCAAAAGGTGGATAAAACACAGAGTTTCATCCACCTTTCAACAATTAACATTTACCTAATCCACATTGCGTGACCTCCACCCTTTGCACACCTAGCATCGATAATATCTCCACCCTTGATGCGTCCCTCAACGACACGATACGCCTCGGGGTTCGTTTGGCAGTCGGTCTCATCTGCATCCATATAGTATGTCACCGCATACTCCTTGCCTCGCTCCAAAAAGTCAGTTGCAATCTCCACGCCGTCGCACTCGCGCCCAACAACTGTACCTACGAACCACTGAGAACCTTTGCGGCGAGCAGTGGTGATGTATTGGCTGAACTTGGAGTTAACAACAACACTCTCGTCCCACTCGCCAACAGGAGTTCTTGCGATCAACTCGAAGAGATCTGACTTCTCGGCGTAGACATCGGGTGCGTCGGGAATAGCCGCAAGACCTGTGTTTATGATGATGATACGTGCAACCTCCGAGACAACTGTCGAGAAGTAGCTATTCGTTTTGAGTGGACCCTTCTCTCTTGTGCCGCTGTTGATCTCGACCAGATCGAAGTTGCCATTACTCATATCTAGTGGACCGTGGATTGCGTTGACCAACGCCATCTTGATGAACATCTCGGGCGTAAATGCACGACGAAAATCCTGCTGTCCGTGACAATACTCGCGCGATATTGCGTTGGGGAACGTACGTTCAAGACCCGTCATCGGCACTGGACCATCGTGTAGATTGACCATCAACTGCTCCTTTGCACCCTCACGTACCGCGTGCTGCGTGAAGGGCACATTTGGACCTCTAAAGCCATACTTGATACCCTTCATATCGAGCTCTCTGTAGTATGCAAACAGCTCATCATCGCCATAGTAGCCTCTGCGACGATCGTAGTAGAGCATCAGATCAACACCCTTCTCACGAGCATACTCGATAACTGCATCGACATCCAACTTCGTAGATGGGTAGATACGCCCCAACTCAACCTTGTCGTACCAAGCATCATCAATCAAGAAGTAGTCGAGCCCCCACTTCGCGATACAGTCGATGAAGCGGAAGTAGCTCTCCGTGTCGATACCATATCGGAATCCATCCGAGTCAACGTGTCCGTGCACTCGCCAATCCCAAAGGGCAATACCAGGCTTGATCCACGATGTATCCTCGATCTGACACTCTGTTGCGAGGTTCAGCGATGTCGTGTTAGTCGACAAATCGCCAGCCTCGTCACCAACCAAGATAACGCGCCAAGGTGTCACCAGATCCCACTCCTGCGACCTCTTCTTAGCTGGATTTATGGAGAAAAAGCTCCCCTTATCCTTGTTGAACTGCAGTTTGATGCTGTCGAACCCCTCGGTCATAAATAGATCCGACTCCAAGAGTGCAAGGTAGTTTTCGCTCTTGCTCTCGACGACAACGGGCATAGCATATTTGAAATTGACCTCTCTCGTAGATACGTCGCTGATAGAGTATGGACCGAGATCATCGTCCTGATGATAGCCTGCCCAGTAGAAGAGATCATCATCATATGTGTTGTACTCCATAAACAACACCGCCCCCTCCAAAGAGTTGTAATCATCGACCCTATATCGAAACCCTACACCCTCATCGAAGAGGCGAACCTCTAGCGCAACCTCGCGACCCTCGACATCGAGCGTGAACTTCAACTCGTTGTGACAATCCTCAATCTCGGAGAATTGACCCCACACAGGGCTCCACGAACTAGACACAGAGCTGCGCTCGATCTCCTTGACGAGAACCGTTGCGTCGCCAAAAATCGAGACCTCAGATCTCTTTACTATCTGCGTACCACCCTTTGCGAGGGTATATGTCATAACACCCGACCGATTTTCAAGTGTTACATTCAAGCTCTTGTTGGGCGAGCTCAATTTGTACTGCCCAACCTCTGGGGTTGAGCAGCTACAAATCACTGTGACACACGCAAGTGCCACGAGGGATAAAAGGTGAAAGTTCTTCTTCATAAAAACATATACTACTACAATAACCTCTACTTGTCGGTCGCAGCCATTACGATTGATGGGGTCTGTGGCACTCTGTTGCAGTACATCTCGCCATAGTCGTTGAGCTCACCATCTGTTATCAACCACGACACAGATCCTGTCTCAGGAGGGAAGAGTGCGTAACGCTCGACATACTCGGCACTCTCCAACCCTGGTAGCACACCATTCTCCAACAGATAGCTACACACGTCGCCCGATGGCTCTGTTCCTCCCTCGAAGTTGAACTCCGTGAGGAAGATTGGCTTCTTATAGAGATTGTAGCAACTTGTGAGCGAGGCATTGAGTTTTGACCACGCAGTAGCTGCATTTGCGGCTGTCGCACCCGTCGTATAGTTCTGGCTATATGAGTACCAGTGCATACCGACACCGTCGTAGCGCAACCCCTGCTCCTTGACACCTGCCATAAAGGCGTTGATCCACTTCGAGGCAGTTCCCGTATTTGTCAAACTCCAATTCTGGATCTCGCAACACGATGGTGTCACAAGACGAACTCCCATAGCGTGAACCTTTGCGTAGTACTCCAACGCCTTGTCGACATCTACATTCGATTGATTGACGTTGTCGGGCTCGTTGAGGAAGAGGACGACGGGGCACTGCATATCGATAACAGCTTGAATACCATCATCACCTGGGCAGCTCCAGAACATCGGCATATAGTTGGTGTATGGATCTTTATCCACGATCGTATTGGTGTTGGTGTTAGCTCCCCACGTATAGAACCAGTTGAGGTTCAACGGCGGCGCATAGTTAGCATACGACTTACCTCCGATACCGCGCTTGTTCACGTAGTCGATCGCTAGGGTACGCAAGAACTTGATGTTACCCTTTAGCGATGCGTCGAGCTCGACCTCCACATCATTGTTGACAGCTATGTAGCAGACCGAAGAGTCCGTTCCATCCTCACTCGCAGCGACAACTACCTGATAGCCACGTTTGATAAGCAGTTTGTCGACCGACGAGCTGAGTGGCACATCGCCGCCTTTGTAGATTGTGCTAACCTCGACGTTTCCTGTCGCCTCGCCCGCATATAGGATAACGGGGCTAAAGTTATTGTCGATAACCTTCAGAGAGACACCATCATTGTAGTGCGAACGAACCTCGATGTTGAACCCCTCCAAAGCGACAATACCATTTACATAGATATTGTTCTTTAGATCCGACACCGACCACTCCTCGTAGCTCATATCCGATATGACGAGGCGTGAATCAGAGCTACCAAGGTTGATCGCTGAGCTTACGATTGGCGTTGCGGAGTCGATTGTCAACCACGACGCTTTCAACGACACGTATGTATCTGTGTAGCCCTCACCATCGTTTGTCACCATCTCCGACTCGAACTCTACTGTCTCTTTGTAGTCTGAGATATTCACCATCGGCAGGTCGAACTCAGAGGTTGTGTTGCGTGTCTGATCCGTAAAGAATTTATCGGGATCGCCACACGAGACAGCCATAGCAGAGAGGAGTAGCGACACACAAAGTTTAAGATATGTTTTTTTCATAATATTAGGGGTTTTATGGGGGAGAGGTTCGCTCTCCCCCTTTGGTCATTACGATTACTCTATTGTAAACTGTATGCAGGTGATAGATCGCGCAGGCAGGTCGATCGAGAAGTAGCTCTCTGACGGAGCGAAGAACTCACCGCTATTGTATGTATACGTTTTGCAGCTCGCGTCCGTTCCGGCATACTGCTCGTAGCTAACCCTCTTGTAGTTACCGATCTTAGCATCGTCGAGCCCCACTTTGTAGCCCTCATATACGGGTGCAGTTGCTCGATCGTCATACCACTCTACGTTGATAAGGTATATGGTGACATTCTTGCCATCGATGAAAGCACGGCTCTTGAGGTTGTTGCTAAGGCGGCTATAGTCGCGTGTCACATCATCATACTCTGAGGTGTCGTCCTTGCTAAATCCGTCGTCGTCGTGGTCGATAAACTTGACAGGTGTGGCTCCTGTGATAGGTACCGACGCCATTCTCATCAAACCAGGGCGAAGAGAAGTTCCTGCGTCGACTCCGAAACCCCACCACGCAAAAGCTGACATACCCAAATCGGTCTGTGCCCACAACGTACACATCGCATCCTCTGCGATCTTGAAGTAGTCGTCATTATAAGCAGTGAAATCAGTTGTTAGATCCCAGTGAGGCTCCGACGCCCAGAACTCACGCTCGATACCATCCGTGCGCGCATAGGTTGAGCTCGTCATCGCAGCATCCCAATCTGCCTCTAGTCTGCCGAAATATTTAGGGTGATCCTTTCCGTGGTAGTAGTGAATACCATATATGTCGACGGTGTTTGGTGCGTTGGTGAGTATAGATTGGAACTGACCATTGGCGAACGCCTTAGGCTCCCACGCCTCGTAGGAGATGAATCGTGGTGTGTTCCAATTCTCTTCTGCGAATACCTCCTTCACGTATGGCACAGTCTGATAATGCATCCACGCCGTTGCAGCATCTGCATTGGCAAACGAACTCTCATTGTCGAGTCCAACAACTTGCACCTGTAGGTCTGATCTAGTGTTCTTCTTCAGCGCTGTTACATAGTCGCGGATCAACTCTGCATACATCGAAGGGATAAGGTTGGCACGAGCGATAACCCCACCCGTGAAACACCAGCTAGGCAACTTCACGGCATCCTGACCACTCGACTTAATGCTGATGAAGACGATGAAGTCGTTAATGTTACCGCCACCTGCTTGGAACGCAGAGACTGCATTATTCACACGGTCATATGTTCGTTGATATACATTAAGATTCACCTCGCCTTGATTAGGGTGTCCCAACTCACCTGTCACACTATCCACAGCTCCCCAAATAGGCAGACGCACACCATTCATACCATAGGTCTGGAACATTGTGACAGCATTCGCGTAGTTGTCGAGACCATTCGTTGCACCATCATTCTTCAGATCGTAGAGATGATACTTTACCTCGCAACCATAAGTCTGCTGCGTATAGATCGTAGCGTCGGCAACGACAGTTGAGTGATAGTAGTCGACGAGCGTTGTCTCGTATGGTACCTTCTCGCTGCCATCGCTGATGATAAATAGCTCCGTCTCGCGCCAGCTGCCCACTCGTGTGTCAGGCGTTGGAGTGATCGAGAGACCCTCCTTTAGTTGGTAGTTGACCCCAGCTATGTCATCTCCTGTTGTGAGATCGGAGATCGAGATCTTGCGAGCCTCGTCATCAATAACGGGGCTATATGTTCTTCCCGACGATGTGACATACTCGAACACCTCGAATGGGCTGTCGAGCAGGCTACTATCTGCCGTAGCACTCTCCTCGCACGATGAAGTAATCATCGCACTGAGAAGTAGCATCCATATAAAATTAGTTCTCATATTTAGTATCTGTTTTTAGGTTTTACTTAGATAGGTCGAAGTTCATAATTGCACGCGAGGTGAGTGCCGATCCTCCGACACTTAACTTGGTCAAGGTGGTAGGTGCAGAGGTGCTCGAAACAATATAATTGTATTTTGTAGTCGCACACTCTGTCGCTGTCGTAAGGTTTCCGCCGACAGTAGTACCTCCTGCGGCTTCAATACTTGGATTGATCGTCGCCATAGCAGGTATCAGCTCCGTCACAACGCAACCCTCACCTGGTAGATACCACACCCAATTCTCATCATCCGCAACAGATGTATAATCTACAGTCGTTTCGTTGAACGATGCGATGAACGAGAATATAGGGAAGCTAGAGAGGGTGCTGTCGACAAGTGCAGCCTCCTTCATCACCATCAATCCATAGCCTGCATTAGCCTTACAAATCGCAAGTTCATCTGTCAAGTAATCCTCATAACCCTCCTTGTTGGCGATAAGTAGAGTAGATGTGTAGATAGATGTGCTAGGCGCCCAAGCGAGGAGTGTTGTCGTCTTCAAATTTATAACCTTACCTGTCACACCATCCTCATAGAGCTTATATATCACACCGAGCAGATCTTCATCCGCGTAGTATGTTGAGCTATATACATATTGGCTGCTCGTCGAGTAGAGGTAGTCACCCTCCGCCATTGCGGCTGTCGCCTCTGTCACCGTCACAACGCAAGTAGCCGTAAGTTTTGGATTGTTGACCGAGGTGACAGATATTGTAGTCTTACCAGACTTTAGACCAGTCAACCAACCGCTTGCGCTCACAACTGCAACGCTCTCGTCGGATGACTTAAATGTCAACGACTGATCTACACCGAGAGGCTCGATAGTCGCCGAGAATGACAATCTCTTGTCGATAGTTGTAGAGGCTGTTGCACCCTGTGTAGCGGTAATATTTGTCGCCACCACATCGCCATCACCATATGCTCTCACCTCGCAGCTCGCAGTGTAGCCACCATCGACAGATGTTGCAGTGATCGTTGCCGAACCCTTAGCGATTGCAGTCACCGAACCGCTCTCTGAGACATATGCGACACTTCTGTTTGACGAGCTCCAGATCACATCTGTGTTTGTAGCGCCAGCTGTAATGGTCGCCTGGAGCTGATATGAATCAGCCTCTTTGAGTAGCAGATCACTCTGTGAGATCGTCAAACTCTCCACTGGTGTGTAGCCCACAATCCACTCGACAGAGTAGCCGTAGCTCTCGCCAGCCAACCACTCGCTATCCTGCGACAGAGGGTAGTAGGTGTAGTCGTAATCTTTCTCCTCGCTCTCGAACTTGAATCCGACAGACGCTGTGCTGTCGCTAGGTGCAACATATAGGATTATATCCGCATAGCTACCATCGTCAGTTGTACCGATCTCGAACGTCGCACCATCCGTAGATGTCGATGTTACGACGCCCGACGCTAGGTCGATCGAGCCTGCAGTTGTAGTATTTACGACCGTGCAAGTCATATCGCTAACACCCTCCAGATCCATATTCGTATAATAGGATGAGATGGTTAGCTCCGCAAAGATGTTTGCGAAGTCGAGCTTAAACTTGCTGCTCGACGACGTTGCCGCAGCCCAATATGTAGTCTCAACAGTCTCCAGATCTGCTACGTCGAATGTGAATGCCGACGATGTTCGGCTCTCGTCGTATGGGTAGTATGCGGTGATCGTGTGCGACGCAGTTGACGAGATCGCGATAGCCTCGTCCACAGGAGTTAGCGCACCATCCTCGTCGATGACGTACTCCACATTTTGGTAGTTGTCGCCGTAGTACACACCTACCCTATCCGACTCAGCCAGAGCCGCGGAGGGTATGTTGTTGGCGGTTATCACGAGTGCGACACTATTGTCGGTCGATGTGTCGAACTGATCGGTCTCGACACACGACGACAACGCCAACATAACGCCGCAAAGTGTTAATATTAATTGTTTCATAGTGTTCTAATTTAGTTTTGTCGTTGGGAGAGGGGTATTAATCTTTCCCCCTCCCTCCGAGCTGGTTATTGGGTTTATTACTCTTGTGGATATGTGATTGGTGTATCTATGTCGAAATCCATTATTGCTCGCGCATATAACGCACCACCAGTAGTAGCTGTCTTGCCATTTACAGTTGTGGCTGAAGTTGATGCGGTTACATATCTATAATTAGTAATAGATGCCTCTGTTGTAGTCATCAAATTACCCGTAATTTGCACTCCATTTGTGGCAGCTTCGAGACTAGGATTGATAGAAGCCATAGCAGGTATCAACTCCGTTTTTACACATCCCTCACTAGGAAGATACCACACATTCTCTGCATCATCCGCAACCGTGCTATAATCAACCGTAGCAGCATTTAAGTCCGCAACCCACTTAAACGCAGGGAACAATGTTCCATAATCGCTACTACCACTATTAAATATAGCCGCCTCTTTCATAACCATCAAACCCATACCTGCAGTAGTTCGGCAAGCTGTATATAAGGGCTCATCTGTAGCTGAATAGGCTGTACCATCATCCAACGTGCCAGCTTTAGCATAACCAGAATACCCCTCCTTAGCCGATATAATAAGCGTAGTTTTATTGGTTGACCACGCAACATTTGTTTTACAGCCAATATTCAAGACCTTGCCCTTTGTTGAATCATCCTCATCAACAATATATACAACGCCAACTAGATACTTATCCTCATCATATTCTGAGCTATACTCATACGCACTCTCCTCAGTCAAATAGAGGTAGTCACCGACTGCGATTGCTGCAGGGGTTGGATCTGGCTCTACCACCTCTGCTGCGACTGCGACGTCGAACGTTAGGGTCTCTGTGTTGCTCGCGGAGTCTGTCACAACTACTGTTACGGTTGCAGTGCCCTCGCTCTCGGCTTTAACCTCGATAGAGCTGCCAGTAGCATCGCCCACGATCGAAACACCCGATGTCGCGCTCCACGCATATGTCCACGTAGCTGTATCTGTCACCGCGAATGTTGCGTTATCCTCACCAACAGTCATAGCCTCAGAGCCCGTGATCGCCATATCCGCAGGGATTGGGTCGGTGTTTACATCGGGATCAGGATCAACATCAGCATCACCACCGCTCGGAACGCTGCCGTTGAGGTCGAAGTCCATAATAGCACGGATGATATTATTCGCGGCTGAGGTTTTTTGGTTCTCACCAGCGCCTGATCCTGTATTACCATTGGAGATAGTTACTCGTCTGAACTGAGAGGTATTAGTAGGAACCTCTGTCGAGGTGAAATACCCACTTGTGTTGCTTATTGCATCACCTCCAGCAGCTTCGATACTAGCCGAAATCGAGGCGATCGCAGTATCTATTTCGAATGCATAGTCAGCCTCAGTTGGAGCATACCACACATTCTTTCCGTCGCTAGTCGCGTAGTCAACAGATGGGTTTAGATCTGCAATCCACTTAAACGCGGGGAGATTTGCGAATGAATTATCATCATACTTATACAATCCCTGCATAAACTCGAAACCATATCCAGTATATTTCAATGAATATGTACCCCAAGTGTAGCCACTCCAGATTGTTAACGCGACAGTGGCAGTGGCTGCTTTAGAGCTGCTTGTAGCCCAGAAGTCGCCCGTCTGCTGCTTGTAGTATATTGCTCGTCCCGTTGTGTTATCGGGGTTAACAAGGTAGACAATTCCGAGTAGGCTCTTGCTAGAGTCCAAAGTTGAGCTGAAGCTCAAATCGCTGTAGAGGAAGTCACCGACTGCGATAGAGATCTCCGTAGAGATTGTAATGTTGTAATCTGCACTCTTAGTATCTCCATACGCATCTGTCACCGTAACTGAGATGGTTGCAGTTGTTCCAGAGTCTGCCGTAACAGTCACAATGCTGTTGTCGTCACCATCTACCTCTAGCGTTACGCCATCCTCACTTGTCCAGTCGTATCTCCAGTCGCTACCCTTCGTAGCAGCAGGGTCGCTTACATCTGCGGTCAAAACAACAGATCGGCCTAGATCAACCTCTGTTGACGCTCCCGTGATAGTAATCTCGCTCACTGCAACACTTGGCTCAGGCTCACCCTCGTCTACTGAATTGTCATCAATATCGAAGTTCATTACAGGACGAGCGTAGAGACCTGCAGAGGTACCTGCCGTCTTAGCGAGCGACGCCAAACCTCCATCACCACTGTCAGCGGCATACTTTCGGTAGTAGTAATTTGAGACAGCCGTGCTTACCTCTGTTGCGGTCATAAGGTTAGTCTTTGTGGTAAGGGCTGTTACGCCTGCTTCGGTTAGGATTGCTATGCTCTGCTCAACAGCGTCTCGCGACTCTACAAGTGTCGCCACACAAGTTGTATTTGGTAGATACCACACACCTGTTGCGTCGTCGGCAATCTTGCTATAATCGAGAGCAGAATCGTTGAATCCAGCGATATATGCAAACACAGGGAATGCAGAGAGTGTAGAGTTGACACCATACGCCGCCTTCATAACCGCCAAGCCCTCGGCAGTCGCATCTGTCATAAGGAGTGACGATGAGTAGTTAACACCATTTATAGAGGTGCTAGACGCCCACTTAGTGCTTGACTGACCAGCTAGGTTCAACACCTTACCGCCCTTGCCATCTTCGTCGACATCGAATACAATACCTACAAGGGTCTTGTCGCTGTCGTAATCTGCACTAGATAGATAACCCGTATCAAAGAGATAGAGGAAGTCACCGATCTTGAGGTCGGTCTCGCCAGAGTCGTATGCGTTGGTAGAGTCACCTTCGCCCAGATCCCAATCCGCAATGTTCGACGACGTGATAGTCATCTCCACGCGATTGTCTGAATAGATCTCTACATCAAACGCTGGTGTTGTGCCCGACTCAAGTGTCGCAAGATCAATTGTCGCCTCGTGGAAACCTAAGTCTACACTAGAGACAGACAACGTAACCTCTCCCGACACACTCTGTGGCAACACAACTGCATATCCGATGTTGCTTTCGGTAGCGCACCTCACACCTTTGATCGGAGCTGTCACCTCGTCAAGAACGAAGCTATTGTCCGACAAATCGTAGACTCCTGTTGTGTAGAGTCCCGAGATAGAGATTGTCGCATTCTCCATATTAGCATCCTCATCATCCATATAGAATCGAAGCGCGATGCTAGGGAGATCCAGACGTGCAATGAACTCAAGGTTCGTCGCCTCATCCTTGGTAAGTCTCTGCAGATCTGTCGAGTAGATCTCAAACTCCGAATACTCCGACTGATCTGTCAGATCGAGCTTAAAACCCGTTCCGTCAGTAAAGTTAGTAGAGTATGGATAGTAGAGCACAACCTCTGCCTTGTCATCCATATAATATAGAGTCTTCTCCACATCGTCCGCCAGGAATGTCGCTACGGTTGGTGTGTATGACGAGTTGTAGTACAACACATTATCGTGCAACAGCTCATCGCCGCTGAACTGAAAGACTCCAACCTCATCATCTGTCGCCCACGCAATCGGAGAGTCATCGCCTACGATGGTAGAGAACGAGATAGAGTTGTCGTCAACTATATTTCCTGCGACATCCTGAGTATCATCCTTCCCACACGATGTCATTATCATTGCCACTAGGGCAAATATTCCAAAAAATCGTTTCATTGTTATCTACTCTTTTAATTATCACTAGTTGATAGATCAAACTCCATAATCGCACGTGTGCGGTATGATTGTACCTCTGAGGATTTAGAGAATCCGTTTAACTCAGATTCCGATGTTGAACTGTTATACGCTACACGTCGATACTGCGCACTGTTTCCAGGATTCTCAGACGCCGACAGATAGTTGACACCCGTTTGTCCATCGAACTCATAGGCACTGCCACCTGCTGCCGTGATCCTATCGTTGATAACAGGATTCGACGAGATGGTTGGAAGTATCGTGAGTTTCAGACACCCCTCGCCTGGCATATACCATACACCTTTCTCGTCGGGATCGATCTCATCATAATTGACTGTCGTTGCGTTCAGCGCCGCAATCCACTTAAATGCGGGGAAGCCTGCGAATGCATTATCCACACGATATGCCTCCTGCATAACCTCCATCGCCAACCCCTCGGTTGAGAGTGAGTAGGTGTTATCCCAAGAGTAGTCAGAATAGAGCTCATTATTCTTAATCAACATAGTTGTGTTTGAGGTTGCCCACGCCAAAGATGGAGCCTCCGAGATATGAGTAATCATACCTGCCTCAGCCCCCACATTGTCGTTGTCGACTCTGTAGACCACACCCAAGAGTGTTTTTTCAGATGAATCGTAAGGATAGACGCCATACGTGCCATCCGAGTAGAGGTAGTCACCCACAGAGATCGACGACTCAAACACCGAAATCTCGTACTCCGCCGAGACTGCGCCTGCATCCGTAGAGGTCGCAGTGATAGTAACTGTTCCGACCGAGATACCATATACTACACCATCCTCAACCTTCGCAACATCGGGGTCACTCGACTCCCACACAAGTTCGCGACTCGCCGCCTGCACGGGCAGAATCTCCGTTGTTAGTGTCGTAGAACCATCTACACCATTGCAGTAGATGTATGAGGTGTCGCCCCATATTATGATGGTCTCGATCTCCATATCTGCTGAGTCGACAGCAGTGATGGTGTACTCATACTCCTTGCCAGCCTCCCACGACTTAGCGTCATAGTTGCGGAGATCTGCTCCCCACCAAGTACCGTTATACAAGAACTCGACCTTTAGATCGGAGAGAGTCGCCATCGGCAACATCATAGTCTCGATTGTGCAGCTGCTCGCGCCACTCTCGATAGTCGCCTCTGTCAAGATCTCGCCCAACTCGGTTGATGAAAACTCTCCATTCTTGAGATCGAAGTTTGAGGTGACACCTACGTTAGATAGTCGCAGTTTGATGCTGTTCGAGTTAAAGCCATAGTCAGACTTAAACTCAAACGACACCTTCGAGAGCTGGTGCTCAAACACAAAATCTACGCTACTCTCTGTCGAGCTAACCTTGTCGTAGAGAAGGTATAGCGCCGTAAGGTCGCTCTGATCGCTAAGATCTACCGCGAATGCGTCGGTGAGATCCTCTCTGTATGGGTAGTAAGCGTAGTAATCTACCAACTCATCGGTTACATAGTAGATTACATCATCGTTGGTGGGCTCCATTGTTACCCCCGACGCACTCACCGTGTAGTTTATGTTCGAGTAATAGTCTCCGCAGTATATTCCGACAGCGTCGTTATCCTCCCACGTGTTCGACTCTGAGACACGTGTGACACTACTTGTGAAGTTCACTGCGTCGCCAAATGTCGCAGTCGAGTCCCCTTCAACCTCTATCTCCTCCGCCGTCGTACAGCTGCCCAACATAAGGAGAGCTGAACAAAGTACAATAAATATTCTTTTCATAGTTAATATCGTTTTTGTAGTTTACAAATAAACCATCATACTACCACCCTGGGTTCTGCTCAATCTCCGAGCCCCCCCAAAGTATTTCGTTGTATGGAATTGGATAGAGATACATATATGATGTGTCGAACACTCGCTGTTCAACGTCGATCACCTCGTATTCGAAAATGTAGGGATCATAGTCGGGAACATCAACCTCGATCTCTACGCCATCGGCATCATATTGAGGCTCTAGTAGCGAGTAGTCGTAGGTGTCGTCATAGTTGGGATCGAGCGAACGAGTGATCTCGACACCCTGCAACATACCGTTCAAAGTACCCTCGCCAGCCATCCAGCGGCGTATATCCCAGTGGCGGTGATCCTCAAATGCGAACTCTACACGACGCTCGTTGCGGATCTTCTCCCTCACAACCGCCTGCGTAAGCGAGATGCCATCGACACTCTCCAAGTTGGGCTGACCTGCACGATTTCGCACCTTGTTGAGGGCTTCAACTGCTGTCATACCATATCCGTCGGGATCGAATGTTGGACCATACAACTCATTCATCGCCTCAGCGTAGTTCAAATAGACCTCAGCAAGACGGAACATAGGCCAGTAGTGTCGCTTACCTGTTGCGTCACTAAGATCGACTGTTATGTCGACAAACTTCTTTAGGTAGTAGCCCGTGCGTGTACCCTCGTAGCTTGTAGTGGTTGCATCGCGACCTCCAACAAAACTCTCCACCTTACGATCTAACATCTCCTCATTGTTGCATAGGATTGTCGCCGAGAGACGAGTGTCGCGGTTATCGTATGGCGCAGCTGCGTGTGTCGGGTTGCTCCAGTCGAATGTCGAACCATCTTTCATCTCGTAGGCATCTACAAGGTTCTGCGATGGGTTCGTAAGCCCCAAACCACCATAGTATCCTACAGGTTGGTTGCTGGTCTCGATGCTATATCCTGTTGTCGTACGACGATCTAGGATCACCTCAGTGTTGCTGAACGCCGTAGCACCATTTGCCTCAAAGAGCGATGCGTAGTCACCCACCAAAGAGTATGTACCATCGAACAACTTCGACGAACTCTCAGCACAAAGTCGGTAGTACTCTAGGCTCTGTGCACTCCCTGCCTCAGTGTATAGGGGGCTCGCAGCGTAGAGGAACACACGACTCTTTAAAGCGTAGGCAGCACCCTGAATTGCGTGACCCAGCGTAGATGAATACTCGCTATATGCGTTTAGATCAGCCTTTGTTGGCAGGTACTCCAGCGCCTCGTCGAGGGTCGTCGCAATGTGCGAAATTACATCTTCGATACTCTGGCGACTAGCGTCAACAGGCTCTATGTCGCTCACCCAGTCGTCGACAATTGGAATCTCACCATATCGCTTGAATAGATCGAAGTAGAAGTACGCCTTCAGGAAGCGAGACTCGCCCTTAAAACGCTTTACACCACGCGTCCACGTAGCGATGTTGGTCGTGTTATACTCCTCATAAGGGAAAGAGAGCGTATCGAGGTTATTGATGAGGGTGTTAGCCAGACGGATACCCTTGAAGTTCTCGTCCCACCGAGCGTTGGGGCTGTCGAACGAAGAGATCGAACTTGTGTTGAATCTGTTCGAGTCGGTATTCTGATTGAGGTGCTCCGCATTGTCGGTGGTGCAGTCAAGGAATGCTGAGCCTACATTCATAAATGTACTAGGTAGCTTAGCGTAGACAGCCGTCATATATTGACTGACAGTGTTATATGTAGTCCATACGTACTCATCGGTGTAGGCGCGGTTGGTGTCGTACTCAAGGAATTTCGAGCAGCCGACCATCGTTGCCACAGCAGCCGATAGAGCTATGATTTTTGATATATTATTTTTTCTCATAGTTTTACTTTTTTTAGAATCCAACGTTTAGACCGACATATACGCTCTTCGCAATAGGGTATCCGCTCGTAACCTCAGGGTCAACTGCTCCATCTGTTGCGTCGACGACGAATAGGTTATGACCGCGAAGGTAGATCTTTGTGCTACCCAACCCTAACCTCTTCAAGAGTTTGTTGGGGAGGTTGTAGCCCACTTCGGCTGTACGCAGACGCATAAAGTTCGAGTTCATCATATAGAGTGAGTTCGTCTGCGAGTTGTTCTCGTTGTAGTCGTAGCTTAGGCGTGGGAGCTCTGCGCTGTCGCCACGCTCCGCTGTCCAGCAGTTGTCGGCTGCATATTGCGAGATGTTGCCATCTGCGCCGTTGAGTGGATTGAAGATTACGTTTGAGCTGACATTCTTAACCGCTCCGGCCTGACCATCGAACCACGCATCGACATATACTCCCTTGTACGATACGTTGAGGTTGAGACCATAGCGGAACGTTGGGAACGACGAACCGAGGTATGTTTGGTCATACTCGTCGATCACGCCATTATTGTCCTGATCCACATACTTGATGTCACCAGCCTGCACAGATCCGAATGTTGTGTTGGCAACTGCCGCCTCCTCGTCCGAAGAGTAGAAGCCATCCGTTGCATATCCGAAGATTGCGTTGACGGGGTAGCCCACGACGCTCGTTGCATCGTTCTCGATCTCATACTGCTGCAAGATCTTGTTCTTCGAGAAGCCTCCGTTGGCAGAGACGCTGAACGACAAACCGCTCTTGTAACTATCCTGGAATCCGAGGGTAAAGTCTACACCCTTATTGAGCACCTGCGCATAGCAGTCATACATATTGCTCCAAACCGCCATTGAGGTGACAATGTCGTCATAAGAGTCGAGGATGTTGACTCTCTTCTCGGCAAATGCGTCGACCGAGAGCGACAAGCGATTCGACAACATACGAGTGTCGAAACCTGCGTTGTAGCTATATCCCCTCTCCCAGCTGAAGTCGGGATCCATCAATGCCGACTGCGAAAGTCCCGTTGATGAGGTTGCAGTCTCGCCGAAGTAATATGTACCATCCGAACCATAAGTATATAAGTATAGGAATCGGCTATCTGTTGGGCTACCTCCTGTGATACCTGCACTTGCACGCACCTTCAAGAAGTCGATCGTCGAGCTGCTCTTCAAGAAATCCTCGTTGCTAGCGATCCACGACGCACCGACTGCGGGGAAGAGCCCCATCTTACCCTTTTCGTAGGCGTTAGATCCGGCGCAAGAGATTACTAAATCGGCGAAGTACTTATCGTTGTAGCCGTAGTTTGCCGAGAGGGCGAAGTTGATATACTTAAATGCCTCAGCGTAGTTCTGATAGTTCTGCTCTGCACGCTCCGCAACAAAGCTAGAGACAACAGAGTGTTTGCCAAACTCGCGGTCGTAGTTGAAAGCAAATCGCATTGTGTTGGTGCGACTCTGTGTCACAGTCTCATCCTGCGACGACGATGCAGGATCGAATGCAACCTCCGCATCGTTTCCATACTCGTTGTATGATGGAGTCTCGACATATTTAGTTCCCTCCTCGTTGAGTACCCAAGCAGTTGCTGGCTCATACACAGCGTATGTACCACCGCTATAAGCCTCAGTCACCAACGCCTCACTCGCAAAGGAGATTGCAGCCGAAGCCGATAGCCCCTTGGTGATGAAGTCGAGCGAGTAGTTGAGATCGACACTTGCGTCGAACGCGCGCTCGTGGTAGTCGTAAACACCCCTCTCAACAAGATGTGCATATGGGTTTATGACATTTTTCGCATCTCCATTGTACGATCCATCCTCGTTGAAGATCGAGTAGCGGTTGGCAGGTGTCGAACAGAGCAAATTGTAGTATGCGTTTGAGCCATACAGAAGATCGGAACTATTGCTGATGCGACCTCCCAGACGAGCATTTAGCTGCAAGCTCTTTGTCACATCCATCGAGACATTCGAGCGGAAGTTGAGACGCGTCATATCGTTCTGCTGATTGACATAGTCGTTGTAGTCGGTGTGGTTAAACGCACCATCGTATGTCTTGTAGTCGAACATTGTGTAGTAACGGATTGTGCTACTACCGCCTGTCATCTCGATCGATGCCTGTGTATATTTGCTCATCGACTTCATCATCTCGCTGACCCAATCCATATCGGGATAGAGATACTGATCTGTCCCCTGTGCAGCCAACTCCTCGTCTGAGTAGATCGCCGACAAACCATCGTTTGCGCGAGCCTCGTTGACGAGCGTTGAGTACTCCGCAGCGCCTACATAGTCACGTTTTTGGAGCTGCGACACACCATACTCTACATTCACCTTGAACTGAGGCTTACCCTCAATACCCGACTTTGTGGTTACGAGCACCACGCCATTTGCGCCACGCAAGCCGTAAGGTGCGAGAGCAACGGCATCTTTGAGAACTGTGATGCTCTCGATCTCGATGTTGTTCAAGCGGCTAAGGTCTGACTCATACCCATCGACGAGCACCAACGCCGTGCTGCCCGTAGTTGTCGCCATACCACGCACATATAGAGCGGCATAGTCGGAGTTTGTGACACCCGACGAGAGAACTGTCGTGAGCGATGCTAGCTTACCGATGATTGTGTTGGTAGAGCTGTAGCCACTATAGTTTTCGAGATCTTCGCTAGTAGCGACATCTATTGCAGCCGAGGTGCGGTGGCGGTCGATACGTGTGTTAGCAGCCGACTCTATTTTGAGTTTGTATGGGTCTGGGGCGATATTTATCACACCCTCATTGTCGTCACTCAATGTAGCGGTATCGATCGACACGCCATCTATCGAGATGTCGACCCTCTCGCCCATCTGCGCCTCGATCGAGAACTCACCACGTTTGTTGGTGATAGCCTCATTCTGGCTCTCTATGCTAGTCACTACATAGCCCGACAGAGGTCTGTTCTGTATGTCGCGCACCACGCCCGAGATCTCATCTGCCGACACAACCGACGACGAGAGCACAAGAGCTGAGAGCAGCGTTACCTTTATATTATCTGTTATCTTCATAGATCATTATTGTTTTTTGCAGGTTAATATCCAGGATTCTGATTGAGTCCCATATTAAGGTCGATCTCATATTGAGGGAATGGCATCAAGTACATCTTATCCTCCCAAATAGTCTGACGACTATTCACCATCGTCTCGTTATCTTTTGTCTCGAAGTAGGTTCTGTTCGTCGCATTGCACGCCACATTTAGAGCATCATTGCGTTCGATGATAGTCTTTAGGCTACCGATTGTTGTGTCGGCGATCTTCCACCTCTTCACATCGAAGTAACGCTGATCCTCGAAGATGAACTCTACAGCCTTCTCGCGGCGGATCTCGTCACGCACACCCTCATAGTTGAGTCCTGTGAGCGAGATTGTGGCAGCTCCTGCACCCATACGCTGTGTCGTCTTATTGATATATGTCTCGATGGTTGTGCGATTGCTCGAATAGTCCAACTCGCAGAGAGCCTCCGCATAGTTGAAGTAGAGCTCGGGCAGACGCATATAGTAGTATGGCATATCTACCGCATAGGAGCCACCGCCACTCTGCCACTCATCATACATAAACTTACGCATAAAATATCCTGTACCTGCAATGTTACACTTCGAGTGATCCGACATAGTCGTATATTCGCCCCACGAACAACCGTCATAGACGAGGTTCGCCTTGAAACGATAGTCGGCATCTACCCAAGGATCTCCCGCGCCACTATAGTCAAACTGCTCGCCTTGGGTTGTGCGGAACATACTTTGAATAAAGGCGTGGTTGGGCTGCGTAAATGCAGTTGCACCCCAGTTGCCTCCTGTCGCTATCGGGGGTAAGTTACGACCAACGAATTGACCGTTTCCAGATCCTCCATTCAGAGTAGCCACACGACGCGAGAACTGTATGATCTCTCGGTTGTTTTTTACCCCCTGAAAGATTTTACGATACGCACGAATAACTTCATTGTCCGAGTTAGAGTACTCTGTCGTCTCGAAATCGGTCGAGTTGCCTGTTGTCACATCGTTCATCGAGTAGCCATTAGCCTCGCAGTAGTTGATAGCATCCAACGAGTACTGCGCAGCCTTCTCCCACACGGCTCTCCAATCGGCAGATCCGACAGCGTTCTCCAAGCAGACCTCATTCCTCTCGACCAAACCTACAGAACAGTATGGTTGGTCGGTGTTGAAGAGTGGGCTCGCCGCCAACAACCACAACCTAGAGCGTAGGAAGTAGGCAGTAGCCTTCGTTACGCGACCAAAGTCCTCGCTCGACTCATCAATTCTGTCGGGAGCTGTGAGGATTGCATCCGCTAGGAGTGCATCGACGTTGTTGATAAGAGTCTTTAGCGCTGGACGATCGTTGCAGGTCTCGGTTATGTCATTTGTCGACATCGCCCCATCTACGTATGGCACACTACCATATCGCTTAATCAACTCATACCAACAGATTGCGATCAAGATCTTCGCCTCACCCTTCTTCTCTGCGAGCCACTGAGGAGTTGCGTCGGGCACGCTATCTACACTCTCTAAGAAGAGATAGGCATAGCGGAGATAGAAGTATGGCTCCTCGTAGAGATGCTCGATCAACTGCCTCCACGTTGAGTTATACAACCCCACGTTACCTGGGATAACGCTCGTAGTTCCATAATATGCCTTTGTTGCTCCCGACCAAGTAGATCCCGACACAGCCTCGTCACAGATAGTTGCGATTGGGTCAAACGTAAGTTTAGCTCTTGCACGAATACCATCCTCGATCGTACCCGTTGATCCCCACGCCCAGTTATATGGCACGGCATAGTACGCAGCGTTGAGACCACGCTCGGCGTTGTACATCGAGCTATAGATCGTATCGTTGGTTATATTCTCGGCAATTGGAGTCTGGAAGTAATCCTCGCACGAGGTGAAAGAGAGTATCGCCACCAGAGATACCACCCTCACTATTAAATTTTGAAATATATTCTTCATAGTTGTTTTATCGATTAAAAGCTAACATTTACACCACACGTAAATACGCGGCTCGGTGGAACATATGCTGAAGTTCCCGATGTTGTCTCGGGGTCAACAATCTCAAGCGAAGTGAATGTGAGCAGGTTCGTGCCCGACAGAGAGACGTTGATCTTGCTGATTCCGATCTTCTCCAACTTTTGGTGAACAAGGTTGTAGGATACGCTCGCACTCTTCAGACGGACATACGATGCATCGTGCATCCAGAAGTTAGAGTTCTGATAGTTGTGATCGGAGGTTGAAGCCGAACCCGACATACGAGGGAATGTGATCTCCTCGCCTGCGTCGTAACGCTCCTGCGTCCAACGTCCCATAACGTAGCTAGCACCATTGTTTACTGAACTCACGAATGGCATACGAATATTGCCTGAATATGTGTAGGTTACATCTGCTGCTCCCTGGAAGAAGAGCGACATATCCCACTTCTTATACGAGAAGCTACCACCAAATCCGTATGTTGTCTTTGGGGTTGAAGTGTTCTCGAAATACATCATATCGTCGGTGTCAATTTTACCATCCTCGTTTAGATCCTTATACTTTAGGTCTCCAGCCTGAACAACCGAGTAGGTCGACGATGGATTGTCGGGTGTACCCTCCCAACTGTTGTACATCAATTTGTTGATGTCGTCCTGCGAGTAGAAGCCGATGCAATATAGTCCCATCTGCTGCTTTGGGTGGCGACCTGTTAGCACCTGCCAATCATACTCGGGTGTCACCTCGTCGATATTTATGTTGATAGCATTCGCCTTATTGTAGTTGGCGAACAAGCGATACTTGAAGTTGTTGAAGTTACCCTGCCACGACGCCTCGACCTCGTAACCCTCGTAGCGGATCTCTCCGATGTTACCCAACGACACCTCTCCAGCATAGATTGCGGGGATGTAGTTTGGCACAAGCAGAGTTCCTCTCTTGTCGTTGCGGTAGATGTCTGCATTGATCGAGAGTTTGTCGTTGAACCACTTAGTCTCGATACCGATATTCTTCTGATAGTTGGTTGCCCACTGTAGGTCTCTATTTCCTGCGGTGATCTGCATAGCCTCACCTTGACCTCCCAACGAAGTAGATCCGAAGAGGTACTGACCACCATAAGAGATGTCATACTCGTCGAAATATGTAAATCGGTTGATACCCGAGTCGATACCAGTCTCACCATACGAACCGCGCAGCTTCAAGAATGTCATCACATTATTCTCGGGGAACCAATTCTCATTCGACGGCACCCAACCTGCAGAGAAGGCGGGGAAGAAACCGAATCGGTTATCCTCGTAGAATGTCTCCGAGCCGTTGTAGCCGCCATTAAATTCGACGAAATATCGGTAGTCATAGTTATATGACAAACGCGCCGCAGCCTCGACATATCTGATCGGCACGTATGAGTAGTCGTCGGAGTGGTAGCTCTGCGAGTTGGTCGTGAATACCGCCATCGCAGCGACGTTGTGCTTCGCGAATGATCGGTTATAGCCTAGTCTCGCCTTCGTGTTGAAGTTCATAACGCCCGTTGAGGTTGTCGCCGAACCCGTCATTACAGAGTTAAAGCCATTCGTCAACACATCAGCATTCTCAACCCACTCCTCCGTGATTGGGTTGTATGCCCACCCAGTGTATGGATCAACAGTCAAGTTATTGTTGAAGATGTTGTAGGCGATGTTGTTCTCTCTGTCAAAGAATCCGTAGTATGAAGCTAGACTCGATGCCTCCTTCTGCGTGAAGTTATTATTATAGGAGTGGTCATACGACACAGAGACCTCAAACGAAAGCCCCTTGGTGATGAACGAGAGATCCTGATTGAATTTAGCCGACATCTGCAACTTGTTGGTGTGGTTCTTTCTGTATCCAGAGTGCGACATAGTATCATAGACCGTAGCGGTGACTGGCGCAAGCGCACCTATAATACTATCACCATCAAAATAGGCACCCATAGGTGAAGCAGTAAGTGCCGTCGCAGCGAGCGCAGACATATTGTCCACACCATTAGTCCTGGTACGTGTACCGAACTGACCTCCGACATCGACACTCAACTTCGATGTCTTTGATAGGGTGAAGTCGAGGTTCGTACGGATGTTGTAACGATCATAGCGAGAGCGTGAATCGTACTCGGTGTCGTAGTCCGCATAGCAATCACGCTCGTTCATATATGAGAGCGATGTATATGTGGTGAAGAATTTGTTACCTCCCGAGATCGAGACACTATATCGCTCACGATGTCCGAACTCATTATATAGGACGTCGTACCAGTCTGTATTAGGATATAGGTTAGAGCTGCCCGATTCATAGAGCGACAACTCCCCTGGAGTGTAAAAATCGGTGTAGCTTGTCCCCTCGACAAGACCTGTATCGCTAGCCGCAGCAGTTAGTGAGATACCGCTATCATTACGCAGACCCTCATTGCGGAGTAACGAGAACTCAGCAGCGTTGAGAGGCTCGACCGTATTACCGATCTGTGAGAGACTCACCTCCGACTTGAAGTTGATCTTGAACTTACCCTCTCTACCGCGCTTTGTAGTGACAATGATTACACCATCACCACCACGGATACCATATACGGCAGTCGCCGAGGCATCCTTCAACACAGAGATACTCTCGACCTCGTCCATATCCAGATCCTCGAAATCACGCTCGATACCATCCACCAATATAAGTGGTGCGTTCGACGATCCGCGAATACTGATGTCGGAGGCAGATGCACCCGCCTCGCCAGAGTTCTGCACGATCACCGTACCAGGCATACGACCCGTGAGCGACGTAGCCAACGACGACGACGCTGTCGATGGGAGATCTTCCGTCTTGACCGATGTCACGGCACCCGTGATCGATACACGTTTCTGCTCACCAAATCCGACGACCACTACCTCCTCGATACTGGTTGAGTCGTTCTCCAGCACGATCTGGAGATTAGATTTTGTCTCTACAGCCACAGTTTGCGTCACCATACCTACATAGGTGAACGTCAGTTCTGGATTAGTCGCAGCACCAAGCTGCACCGTGAACTCTCCATCGACACCCGACACAACACCATACGTAGCGTTGCCGACTATCTGGACCACGACGCCAGGGAGCGCATATCCGGCATCATCCCTTACAACTCCCGAGACACTATTACCTTGCGCATAGCCATTCGTCACACAGAGCGACAAAAGGAGTGTTAGGAGTAGGAGAGGATTCAAAAATAGTTGTTTTGTTACCATCCTTCAGTTTTTTGTTAGTTTTTAAGTTTTAGTTTGTTCTGAGATTCAATTACATCTCAATTTTAGGTTGAATTTTACAGTCTGCTCATTTGGTTGTTTTTAATCTGGTTTTTGTTAATCTAATTGACTATACAAAGCAACTAAATTTTCACCATACACACCAACATAGATTTAATCAATCACAATCAGCGTATCAATCAACTGTATAAAAAATGAGCTGTCGCTGCAATTTTTCAACCAATCGTGATTGATTTGATGTATGTTTGACATAATTTTACATATCAGTGATTGATTATGCACATTTTATCATATCTTTGTATTACCAACAATGCAAAAACCACCCGACGAATGAATTATACAAAAGGTATCATACTCACAATTATCGCTCTATTTTCCCTCCATCTCGACACCGCAAGAGGAGCAGAAATAGGAGTTAAAATTGAGCGGCTAAACAACCGATATGGCTTGGTATCGGATAGCGTTCAAGCTATCGTTCGCGACAAAGATGGATTCATCTGGATCGGCACAGCAGAGGGATTGTGTCGCTACGACGGAAGTGATATAAAGTACTACACACCCTTTGTTGAGAATGGATATAGCCGAATCATTCGCCACCTCGCCGTAGACGATGACAATCTAATATGGATAAGCACCAACATTGGTCTCTATACGTTTGACCCTCGCCGCGAGGTGTTCACTGAGATCCCCGAGGTGAAGGGAGTTGTGCGAGATGTCGCTATCAGCCCCGACAACACCATTATCGCCCACACCCCAAATAAATTATACCATTGCAAGAAACAACCAGACGGAGAGATCGAGGTGGAGACGATCGACAACATAAATTTTAACTTTATCCCCACAATATTCTTCGATAGCGATAGACATCTCTGGGTCTGTTCTAACCAAAAACAGGTAGATTGCTACAGCTTTGAGGATGGTGACATCGGCGAGAGAGTCACAACAATAGATCTCAAAGCTAACAAAATCAAAGATGTCAACACTATATTCGAAGATAGCGACGGACATCTATTCGCAGGGTTATGGCAGGGTGGATTGTTTGAGATCGTGCGCGAGGGTTCGGAGGTATCTTTTCGGCGCATAAACTTCGATCGCTGCGAGACGAAAATATCGGACACGGCGATCATTAAGTTCATCACGCAAGATGCCAAAAGCGATAGATATTGGGTCGGGACAACCACGGGGCTCTACATAGTAACCAACCTAAAATCTCCAAAATATGTTCAACACATATCGACAGGATTGAGCCCCTCACAACTCAGCAACGAGGAGCTAAATTGCGCTCTCTACACCCCAGACACGAACCATCTATATGTAGGGACAATGGTCGGAGGTGTCAACATCATAGATCTAAATCCAGGATTTATCACCCAATCATCACTCAATGACACCCTCTACAAACACCACAACAATGCCGTGCAGTCAATCTATGATGATGGCGAGCATCTCTGGCTAGGGGTAGGTAGCACGGGGCTCGTGTTGGTCGACAAAGCGACAGGCGAGGAGTCGCACTATCAAGATCTACCGATACTCAACGAGATCTCACCAAAAGCGAATAGTTTCAACGCTATAATCCGACTCAAACACCACGATCAGATATGGCTCGGAAGCCGATATGATGCAGTATACATCGTTGATATTGCGGTAGACAACAAATTTAACAGCATAAAACCCACGGGTATAAAACATATCGCATCAGGAGCAAATGCACCCCTACCCCATCGCAGCGTACTATCGCTCTACGAGGATTATCGAGGTAATGTCTGGATCGGTGACTTCCGCAATCTAGTGATAGCGACGATGGTCGATGGAGAGTGGGTATTTAGCAATATCAACGATCTGAATGTGTCGCAAAAGATCCCCGCAGAGCTAATTGTCGGTATATCGGGAGATGGAATGGGGCGTATCTGGATCGCAACACGAAACGGAGGTGTCTATCGCATAGACAACACACACGAAAACAGCAACGACACCATCGAGGTTAAGCACTACCCCCCTATCAGCGACCTGGAGAACATTACGCAGAGCATCTACTGCGACTCGACAGGACGAGTGTGGGTCGGCACGTCGGGGCTAGGGGTGTTTCAGTATAACCGATCAAAAGACAAATTTATCTGCAAAGAGACGCGATATTCAGATGAGATAATATCGGTCATATCGATCGCAGAGTCTAACGAGACACTCTTCTTCGGGACAAATAGTGGCGTCTACAGCTACTCATTGAACAACCACCAAAGAGACTTCTTGCTGCGCTACACGACCGAGGATGGATTGTCGAGCAACGTCTGTCAAGGAAACTCTATCTTCGCGGGGTCGCAGGGCAAGATATATGTAGGCACAAACAATGGCTACTCAACCATAGATGCCAAAATCGTCTACAAGAGAGAGCCAGCCACAAATATAAAGATAACCGACATAAGGGTCTCAAACGCCTCGATACTATATCCGAACACAACGGAGTACCTCACTCGCGACGAAAGCGGAGTGTTAGAGAGGTTAACAGTGCCATTTTCGGAGAATACCATATCCCTATACTTCACAAATCTCACGACGAAAGATCCTGAGCAAACGCACTACTCATATCGTCTCATAGGGCTTAATAATGAGTGGGTTGAGGCAAATCCACAACAACGATCGGTGGTATATAGCAACCTCCCTGCAGGACGATATACATTTGAGGTGAAGGGCTCTACCCCAGATGCTGCGACAACAACTCTTCAGATCCAAATACAACCTGCCCCATACGCCTCGTGGTGGGCGTGGACGATCTACATATTAATAACTATTGTAGTCCTACTATTTATCGCCCGAAGCATTGTCGACAAAATCAAGCTCAACAATGAGCTGCGATACGAACGATACAAGCAGATGAATGCGGAACGGCTCAACAACAGCAAGCTACAGTTCTTCACCAACATATCGCACGAGCTGCTTACCCCCCTAATGATAATCAACTATGGGGTTAATGAGCTCGGAGAGAGTGGCGAAAAGAGCAGCTCTACCCTCTCCATCATAAAGGGTAACATATCACGTCTGAGCCGTCTGTTGGAGCAGATTCTGGAGTTCCGCAAGGCGGAGTCGGGCAGCCTAAAGCTCAAGGTTAGTCGGGGTGATCTCGCTCTCTATATAGATCAATTGACGAGGGATAACTTCGCGCCCTATCTCGCCAAGAAGAACATCTCGCTCTCGCTCAACACCACACCCGATAGTGTCGAGGGATATTTCGACTCCGACAAGATCGACAAGATAATCTACAACCTCGTGACAAACGCCATAAAATACAATGTCGAGGGGGGCTTTATAGAGATTACGATAGAGGGCAAGCAGTGCGGTGACGAACTCACGGAGGCTCGCGTTAGCGTACGCAACAGCGGCGCAATCATAACCAAGGAGCAGCAGAGCCAGCTCTTCAAACGCTTCTACGACGGCGAGTTCCGCCAATATAAGACCAAGGGTTGGGGAATTGGACTCTCGCTAGTGCAAGATCTCGTCACGCTCCACAGGGGCACCATATCCGTTTCGAGCGATACGGAGCGAGGTACCTGCTTCAGCTTTAACATACCGCTACTCAGTAGGAGCTACGACGAGGAGCAGATATTTGAGGCGGATGCGACAACGTCAGACAATCTTGTGGAGCAGAGTTTCGATCAAGAGGAGTTGGGCGATGTCACCCTACTTCTGGTCGAGGACAACGAAGATCTCTCGAAGATGATGTGTCGCGCACTAGAACACCACTACAAAGTGCTCTATGCAGCAGATGGAGAGCAAGGTATAGCGATGGCACAGGAGCACAATCCCGACATCATTGTGAGCGACGTAGTTATGCCCAACGCCTCGGGTTACACGCTCTGCCACAGGCTCAAATCCGACATCGAGACATCGCACATACCGATCATCCTACTCACAGCGATGAACAACCGCGAGGGGCAGCTGCAGGGGCTCAACATCGGTGCGGAGGCGTACCTTCATAAACCGATCGAGATAGATCTGTTGGTGGCACAGATAAACTCGTTGCTGTCGGCACATCGACGTAGGGCGAATAGCTACAGTTCGGTGGAGAGCTCGGTCTCAAAACTAAACTTCTCCTCGCTCGACAGCCAGCTACTGGAGAACGTTATTCAGTTTATCGACTCGAATATTAGCGACACAGAGCTAGATGTCTCAAAGATGGCACAACATCTCAACATCTCGAACTCAACGCTCTACCGAAAGATCAAGTTGCTGACAGATCTCTCACCCAACGAGTTTGTGCGAGATCGCCGCCTCAGCATCGCCTACAAACTCCTTGAGTCGGACAAGGAGCGTGCCTCAATATCAGAGGTCGCATTCATCACGGGATTTGGCTCAGCACGCTACTTCACGCTCTGCTTCAAGAATAAATATGGCTACCCACCGTCGCAACTAAAGGCACAGGAGGAGAGTTAAGGGGCTATTTATATTCGGCAGCCCCCACTAAATCTCCCCCAGCCGTTGGGGGAGACCTCTGACATTATACTACAAAATGATCGACACTTGGTCGATTTTTATAACATAGTTGCTGAATTTACATACATAATGCAATCGGACATTTGAGTATTTTTGTAAATATAACCACAACCTTAATACTGATAAAAATGAGACGACTATTTACACTTTTTACGACATTTGCACTTTTACTATCCCTCACAGTTTCGTGTGGTGAGGACGAGAATGGCATTGTCGATCCCAACACAGAGGAGGGATCAGATAATGAAACAGGGGACGACGATGGTAGCGACGTAATTTTGGTCTCGGATGTTACAGCGCCCACAACCACAACGCCACACCTCTACAAAAGCACCGATGGGGGTACAGACCTATATATATATCACGTCGCTACGGAGGCGGCACTCGTGGGCGAGCCAAAGGCGGCGATCATATTCTTCCACGGAGGCGGTTGGTCGGGCGGTAGCTATACAACCTTCTTGCAGCACTGCGAGTATCTCGCAACGCAGGGTATCGTTGGTTTCACGGCACAATATCGTGTGACAGGTAGCAAGGTCGAAGATGTCTCGATCCTCGACTGCCTGCGCGATGCACGTTCGGCAGTGCGTTGGGTTAAGGCTAACGCAGAGCAGTTCAATGTCGATCCTGAGAAGATTATTACAGGTGGCGGTTCGGCTGGTGGTTGCCTCGCAGCAGGTATATCGCTGAGTGATGAGGGGATCTTCGACTCGACTGACGACACCTCGATCTCGCTCGACATTGCCGCCAACGTACTCTTTAACCCTGTTGTGCACAATGTGTCGGGGACAAACTTCGGGGCATACAACGCCTCGGGGGTCGCTAAAGCGTGCGAAGCAGAGAGTTTTGCGGTGACAGCATTCTCTCCATTCTCGAATGTGACTGAGGGTGTCCCTCCGACAATATTATTGTTGGGCGAGAATGATGAATTTGTGCCATCGGCAACAGCTATCGAGTATCAGCGAATGATAGAGGAGGTGAATGGCACGTGTGTGCTAGGATTCCACGAGAACAAGGCTCACAGCTTCTATAACTTCTATGTCTCAGCCTTTGGCGAGAGCACCACGACAAGTGCAACGGGATTCACTGCGACAATGCCATACGTTCACGATTTTTTGCGTGAGCAGGGTTTTATCAATGACAATAGTTCGCAGGTGGTAGATTGGTTGACCTATGGAGGCTATAATAATTATGTATATGTCGACAACTACTTCTACGACAACTCGAACTCTAATGTCGCAGCGGATTATGCGCAGTGGTGTTCTGACAACAACTACTCTGATATGCCGACTTTGGGCACAAACCTTGTCACAAATGGCGATTTTGAGAGTGGAGATTATGAGGGTTGGATGGCACAAAATGATGCGAATCAGAGCATTGCGAGCGATTTGAGCTATGTTATTGATGGCGATTATTCGCTCCTCTCGTCGGGTTCGTGGCAGAAGTTCTATCAAGAGATCGAGGTTGTGCCGGGCGTGAGATATTACTTCGGTTTTGAGGGTCGCCACACCAAGACTCAGCAGGAAGTGTCGGGTGAGGGTACTGTTAATACTGGTACGTTTCAGCTCTCGCTGCGCACCAGCCCTTTGGATGGAAATTCCCAAATCGTTACGGCAAGTTCGATCAACTCGAATGAGGATGTCTACGTCTGGAGCAGCACCGCTTTTGAGTCTAATATCACCTCGGTTTTCTTCACGCTATCCCTCGAAGGCGGATTTGGTACCTCCGACAACTTCTTCTTCGCAATGTCGAAAGAGGATGAGGAGACGCTATATGGCTCGACAGTCGAGGGATTTGATCCGCTGCCTGAGTGGACGCCCGAGAGTGAGGAGCCCATATATGAGGGTAATATGCTCATAAATGGCGATTTTGAGACAGGATTGACCTCTCCGTGGGTCTGTGATGCAGGTGCCGAGATCAACACTGTGACGGAGTCGTATGCGATCAATGGCTACTACTCTCTTTTGATAACAACCTCGTGGCCACGAGTATATCAGGTTGTGCAGGTCGAGGGTGGCAAGAAATATAAGTATGGGTTTAAGGGTCGCCAACTCTCTGCGGCAGGGGTGTCTGGTGGCACATCGTATGGTTCGGGGCAGCGTGTGTCAGTATCAGTCAAAACAGGAGGTCCACAAGGTACAGCTATCAGCAATTCTGAGATTGGTGTTTATGGCGCAGGAACAGACACCTCTAAAAATGGAACCTTCACTGTGCCAAGTGGTACGACCGAGATCTACTTTATGATCAATTCGTCGGGTGGATATGCTTATATAGATAGTGTATATATGCAGCTCAGCGAGTAGTATGGCAGAGTCCACAGAGAGTGGAAGGAGCAACATATCACCTTAAAATCGACAAGAAAATCATCAAACTATAACCTCAATTATGAAGAGTATTCAGATCGCAACCCTCGCCCTTAGCGTGGTTGGCTGCACCTCCACAACCATCCAAAGCCCCAACATCCTGATGATCATTGTCGACGATGCAGGCTACAACGACTTCGGATTCAACGGCTCGCAGGAGTTGGAGACACCCAACATCGACCACCTCGCCTCGCAGGGTGTGGTCTTTAGCGATGCTCACGTCTCGGCGAGTGTGAGCGGTCCTTCTCGCGCAGGTATGTTGACAGGCAGGTACCAGCAACGCAACGGATATGAGTGCAACCTCGATGATCGCCTTGGACTAGGACTAGAGGAGAGCACCATCGCCGATCTGCTAAAGGCGCAGGGTTACACCACAGGGGCGATCGGCAAGTGGCATCAGGGCGACACAGCACCCTATCACCCCAACAATCGAGGATTCGACCACTTCTTTGGCTTCGTCTCGGGCAGCAGGTCGTACTTCTATCGCCCCCAGAAGGATGATAAAGATGGCTCGATCAATCAACTCCAACTAAACGGAACGCCACACCCATTTGAGGGGTATATGACCGATGTGTTGGCAGAGGGGGCGAACGATTTTATAGACAGCTGCGTCGAGAGTCACAACCCGTTCTTTCTCTATCTAGCGTTCAACGCAGTCCACACGCCGCTTGAGGCAACAGAGGCGGATCTTGCACGATATGAGGGGCATCCACGACAGATGCTAGCTGCGATGACGTGGGCACTGGATCGCGCTGTGGGTGAGGTGATAACAAACCTCGAAAAGCAGGGAGAGATGGATAATACATTGATCTTCTTCGTTAGCGACAATGGCGGAGCACACAACAACCAGTCGAGCAACTTCCCTCTCAAAGGATTCAAGGGCAACAAGTTCGAGGGCGGACATCGTGTGCCATTCTTTATGACCTATGGTACACGATACAAGGAGCAGAGGTTCGATGGACTCACCTCGTCGCTCGATATGGCTGCGACCTCACTTACGTTGGCAGGGGTCGACACAGAGGCGTTGGAGCGTCCGCTAGATGGCGTGAACCTCCTCCCATACCTCGATGGCGAGATAACGGATGAGCCACACGACACTCTCTTTTGGCGCAAGGAGGATATGGCGGCAGCCCGCAGCGGAGCATATAAATACATAAGGGTCAAGGGTGTAGGCGAGAGACTCTACAACGTAGAGAACAACTACAACGAAGATGATGACCTAATTGCACAACACCCCGAGATAGCTACCGCCCTCCGCACCTCGCTTGAGGAGTGGGAAGGCGGTCTCATAACCCCAATCCTCTGGGGCGAGGGGATATGGAACGACGTGACGCGCGAGATTCACCGCGACCTGATGGAGAACCGCGCAGTCTCGTGCTTCACCCCCGAACAGCTCCGCAAGAGGTAGCGATAAAAGATATACAAATTTCCACTATTTCAACTGCGACATCTTCGCAACGTATTGTGCGAGGTACTTCACCGCTATCGGCTCATCATCAATAATTATGGCTCTCACACAGAGTTATGAGCAGGTAAAGATAGCGCAGCAGAGTCTCGCAGGCAGATGAGAACCTCCGTCTAAACCAAGATCGCTACGCTCAACGCACAACAATAGACTAATGTAACCTATACAATAAAAATCAGATGATTCCTAACCTTCTCACGTGATATACTTTGCTGTTGCCTGCTCTGTTGCTATGTCTCAATTCTGCAGTACACCAACCCCTCTGAACTCTCCGATAGTCATCGAGTAGTGCTTCTTGAAGGAGTTCGAGAGGTGGATGCTATCCGAAAAATTCAGGTTGCCAGCGATCTCCTTGAGTGGTTACAATACCTCTATGACCTCATCCATCGCAAGTCTCGATTTTGGTAGCGTTGCATTGAAATCTGACTCTGCGTGATAACCTACGGCGACAATAAACGAGGCGGTGAAGCCTTTTTCGATAAGTCCAAACTCCTCATTCAAGACCTTCATATCGCAACCCTCCATTGGGAGTGCATCCAAGCCAAGGGCTGCAACACCAAGCAGGAAGTTACCCAAATTGAGGTAGACCTGCTTTTCGAACCAGTGCTGCTGATCTTTAAGATCATACTTGTGCATATCAGCGAAGATGCCACGTGCAGCGTGATTTTGCGCTTTGAACTCTGGTTGTGCAAAACGACCGGCTGCATCCTCTGTGTTTGATAGGTGGTTCATAAACTCCTCATCTACCGCAGCTTTCGCAGAAAAGACAACTACGGCCGATGAGTTCAAAACTTTTGCCTCATTGAACGAGAAGAACCCCTGCGTAGCCTTCGCCACACGAGACTTAGCCTCGTCAGAAGCTGCAACAACAAAGTGCCATGGCTGAATGTTTGTTGAAGATGGTGACAACCTCAGCAATGTCTTAATCTTCTCCATTAACTCAGGTGTGATTTTGCGAGTTGCATCGAACTCCTTGGCAGAGTAACGACTCTGTAGTACATTGATAATATCCATATCTTTTAATCTTTTAGATGTTCTTAGTATAATTTTTGCTGCAAAATTAGTGCCCTTGTTGTAAGTAAAAAGGTAGTTATGTTTAAACAAACCAACATTGTATGAGAAGCAGAAACATATGTAATATAATTATATTTTGATGCACAGCTACTAAAATATACTCTAATCACCTGTTTTTCCTACCATTGTTTCTGATTTTGATACAATAAATACCAACAAATAAGCAATTACATTTGCAGTGTAGAAAAAGTAAAAAATTAACAGATTAAAATATTATGACCTTCACAGGACCAATCTTTCGACCACCAGTCGAAGTAATGCTCGGCACAGAGCTGTAGATCCAAGAGCCTCCGTCTAAAAAAAAGAGTCATCAAACGCTTAACCAAGGCGTTTGAGACCCTTTCCCGATCCATCTCTGGATCTCAACCAAAAACCAATAATAAACCGAATAAACTTTAGAGCTATTCTAATTGTGTATAACCTTAATCTCTAGCCTTGTATGAACGATAGCCGTAGAGTGCTATCACTACAAAACAGATCAGGGGTAGGATGAATGAGGCGTTTACCGCGGGGAGTCCGCACACCTGCTTTAGGTCGATGATTGCGCCCTGAAGTGGTGGCATCACTGAGCCTCCGACAATCGCCATCACCA
>JBCQTK010000019.1:0-33211 GCA_047178665.1 Rikenellaceae bacterium
TCTCTTTTTTTGACATAAAAAATTACCTTAATTGAAACACGTTTCAATTAAGGTAATCAATCTTTTTGTATATCAATGTGTTACAGCAATTTTGCCAACTATTTTTGACCACATTGCCGTGAACTTTGCCAACCACCTCGATTGCAGGCTCGCCCTCGCCAAATGTTACGCTCTCGCCATCTTCGGAGGTGATTGTTAACTCACCCGAGAGGATGTATCCGATCTGCATAATTGTGTGGCTATGTGGATCCATCTTGGTGTGTGGCGGTATGGTCAACCTCTGCATCGTGAATGTGGGTCTGCCCGATGGGTAGCTCTGGAGCGTCGCGCCATCCCAGCTTGTTGTAGCCATCTCAACGAGAGGCTCTATTATCGCTTTTTTCATACTTGTGACTTTAGGGGAGTTCTATTTCCTCTCGAATTTTAATTTTACAAAAGTGGGTTGTAGTGGCTGCGAAAAGTTAACACACAGAGTCTACACGTGTGGTGTTACTGATGATGTCGACCAATGGCTGACATAAAAATATTAAGGTGTAGAGCTTTATGAAAGTGAACTTTCAACGCTCTACACCTTAATATTTTGCAGTGCTAAGCACCCCTATAATGTCCGCAACAAAGAGCAAACGCAAACTAGCTTGCCGCCCACGCGACGTTAGCGCAGCGCCCTATCTTACTAGGATACAAGCCATTGCTAATCAAGGCGTCGACTACACCAATAGATCGAAGAGGTCGGGCTGGTCGTTGAGATACTCATACTTGATACCTTGCGCCTCCATCCTCTCGATTAGAGGGTTGAAGTCCTCGCGTCGCTGCAGCTCGATACCGATCAGAGCTGGACCATTTTCGCGCGCAGTCTTCTTCTTATACTCGAAGAATGTGATGTCGTCATTCTCGCCAAGCACCTCGCCCAAGAAATCGCGCAACGCACCCGCGCGCTGCGGAAAACGGACGATGAAGTAGTGCTTCAACCCCTCGAAGAGGAGCGATCGCTCCTTGATCTCCTCGTTGCGCGTGATGTCATTGTTGCCACCGCTGACGATAGATACAACTCGCTTGCCCTTGATCTTGTCGCCGTAGACATTGAGTGCCGCGATGCTCAACGCACCTGCAGGCTCCACAACGATCGCCTCACGGTTATACATATCGAGAATCGTCGTGCAGATCATACCCTCGGGGACAGCGATGATGTCGTCCAACACCTGTCGCCCCACCTCGAATGTAACGTCGCCCACGCGCTTAACCGATGCTCCGTCGACAAACTTATCTACATCCGCCAAGGTTATCACCTCGCCTGCATCCAACGCCCCCTTCATCGAGGGTGCACCTGCCGGCTCGACGCCGATGATCTTCGTGTTTGGTGATACCTGCTTGAAGTAGCTACCCACGCCTGAGAGTAGACCGCCACCACCAATTGGCACAAACAAATAGTCGATCGGCTTGTCGCTATCCTCGATAATCTCTACGCCGACTGTAGCCTGCCCCTCGATGATCTTAGGATCGTCGAATGGGTGAACGAAACACATTCCGTGCTCCGCGCAGTAGCTCAGCGCCTGTGCTGCAGAGGCGTCGTAGGTGTCACCAGTCAAGATGATCTCCACCGCACCGTTGCCAAACGTGCGCACTTGTCGTACCTTCTGCTTTGGCGTTGTGACGGGCATAAAGATAGCCCCCTTGATCCCAAGCTTGTTGCACGAAAATGCTACGCCCTGCGCGTGGTTGCCTGCACTCGCGCAGACAACGCCACGATCACGCTCCTCGCTGGTGAGCGATAGGATCTTGTTGTAAGCGCCTCGCAACTTGTAGGAACGCACCACCTGTAGATCCTCCCTCTTGAGGCATACGTCGGCATCGTGCTTCGAACTCAGGAAGTCGCTGTGCATCAGCGCAGTGTGGTTCACACAACTCTTTAGTCGCTGACGAGCCTCGATAATATTGTTGAGTGAGGGGAAATAGCCCATCTCGTCTCCTTTCTTTATTTTTACTCAAAAGTCCCCCTTATGTTGCAAAGGGAGACTTCTGAAGTAATAGTTAGATACCTAAAAATTAGTTATTCTCAGGGCGAAGGCTGCGTACAACCTCACCTGCGCGCCACATCTCTGACTCGCGAAGCTCCTTAAGCTCTGCCTCCAATCCCTCGCGGTAGTCTGGCTTAGAGTTAGTGTCGATAGAGCGCTGTGCCTCGTTACCAGATACAACCTCAGAGTACAACTTAGCGAATACTGGCTTAGTAGCGTCACGGAAAGGCTTCCACCAATCCAACGCACCGCGCTGTGCTGTTGTAGAGCAGTTAGCATACATCCAGTCCATACCGTTCTCTGCAACGAGTGGCATCAACGACTGTGTAAGCTCCTCAACTGTCTCGTTGAAAGCCTCAGATGGTGAGTGTCCGTTCTCGCGAAGAACCTCATACTGTGCTGCGAAGATACCCTGGATACATCCCATAAGTGTTCCGCGCTCTCCTGTAAGGTCAGAAGATACCTCCTTGATGAATGTTGTCTCGAACAAGTAGCCCGATCCGATAGCGATTCCCAACGCTGTCACACGCTCCAACGCACGTCCTGTTGCGTCCTGGAAGATTGCGTATGAAGAGTTCAAACCACGTCCTGCTACGAACATACGACGAAGCGATGTTCCTGATCCCTTAGGTGCAACCAAGATAACATCTACGTCTGCTGGAGGAATGATACCTGTGCGCTCCTTGTATGTAACACCGAATCCGTGTGAGAAGTATAGAGCCTTACCTGGAGTAAGGTACTTCTTCACCTTTGGCCACGCGTCGATCTGTCCTGCGTCAGAAAGCAAGAACTGGATTGTTGTTCCCTTCTCGCAAGCCTCCTCGATCTCGAAAAGTGTCTTTCCTGGAACCCAGCCATCCTCGATAGCCTTCTCCCAAGAGCGTCCACCCTTGCGCTGACCAACGATTACGTTGATACCATTGTCACGAAGATTCAATGCCTGACCAGGTCCCTGCACACCATATCCGATAACTGCAATTACCTCATCCTTTAGCACCTCTTGTGCCTTTGCCAATGGAAACTCCTCACGAGTCATTACGTTCTCCTCGGTCGTGCCGAAAATCATCTTTGCCATAATCTCTTTTTGTTAAATTTAATGTTGAAAATATTTTCTCTATTTTGTTTTGTCTTATTTGACTATAAACTCTGCCAATATGTCCCTCTCCCTCTCGGGCGTGAGTTCCAACTTTGCATACTCCTCCGAAGTCTGGATATGAGCCTTCAGCACATCGATCTTCTTCTCGATCTGCTTCGCTACATTCTCCACTCTATTTACATCGCCCGACACCTCGATGATGAAACGGTGAATCCCCTCGATCGACGAACGCTCAGTCTTGAGAGTCTCAATGTTCATATGCCTCGAGGTGAAGACTGTGGTGATTAGACCCAACACTCCCGCGTGGTTCTCCGAAAATAGTGTTAACGTATATTTTGCCATAATCTTATCCTTCATTTATCGTTTCCTCTGTTCGTTGATGCGCCCCTTGCAACCTGCGCACCTAAAGTCTGGCTCTGTGCCATCTGTCAACATTATGTCGGTTAGCGACTTGCCTGGCGCAACCATTGGCAACACATTGTCGTTGCACTTAACCTTGACCTCCAACAGGTACGAACCCTTACACTCTCGCATCTTCGTCACCGCCTCGGCTAGCTCAGCGCGACTATCGCAGAATCCGTAGCTCACATTGTTAGCCTCCGCAATAAGCCCAAAGTTCGGATTTAGCATAGGCGTAAAAGAGTAGCGATAGTTGAAAAATAGCTGCTGCCACTGGCGAACCATACCCAAGTAGTTGTTGTTGAGCAGCACGATCTTCACCGACACCTCCTCCTGCATAATCGTCGCCAACTCCTGCAGATTCATCTGTATACCTCCGTCGCCGACAAATAGAACAACCTCCCTCTCAGGAGCGCCAATCTTAGCACCTATCGCCGCAGGCAGACCAAATCCCATAGTGCCCAATCCGCCCGAAGTGATGAGAGAGCGAGGTCTCTTGAAACTCGTATATCTAGCTGCAACCATCTGATGCTGACCTACATCCGTCACCGTAATGTTGTCACCCTCATACTGTGCGTCAACCGCCTGCACAACCTGATGAAGGTGTATCTCATCCTTGCCGTCGGCATTGATTTCGTCGACAACGATCCTACGCTCCTCACGATTGTAGGCGTGCAACTTATCTACCCACTCCGCGTAATCTGCCTCGTCGATCAACGACGTCAGGCTCTCAAGAACAACTTTGGCGTCGCCGACGATTCCGACATCGACTGTCACCACCTTGTCGATCTCCGCAGGGTCTATATCTATATGTATGATCTTCGCATTTGCCGCGAAGGTCTCGATGTTGCAGGTTACACGATCGTCAAATCGCATTCCCACAGCGACGATTAGATCCACCTCCTGATTGGTGATGTTGGGCGCATAGTTGCCGTGCATACCGATCATTCCAATATATTGAGGATCAGAGCACTCCAACGCCGACAAACCAAGCAGAGTCGCCGCAGCAGGCATACCGCTCTTGCTCAAGAACGCCTTGAACTCAGCCTCTGCACCCGACAACGTAATACCCTGACCAAACAACACCATCGGACGCTTCGCCTTAGCGATCAACTTCGCAGCCTTCGCAATCTTCACCGAGTCGGCGATGGGCGATGGGTTGTAGCTTCGAATAGGTGGGCAGGGGACGAAACCACTCCACTCAACCAATCCGTTCTGCGCATCCTTCGTGATGTCGACAACAACTGGACCTGGACGACCGCTCTGTGCAATGAAAAGCGCCTTAGCGATGGCTGGAGCTACATCCTCAGCCCTGCGAACCAAGATGTTCCACTTCGTGATGGGGTGTGTGACGCCGACGATGTTGATCTCCTGAAAAGAGTCTACACCCAATATTGGCGATGGCACCTGTCCTGTGATAACGACTACTGGCGTCGAGTCCAACATAGCATCGGCGATACCTGTCACCGTATTGGTCGCACCCGGACCCGAGGTGACAAAGCAGACACCGACCTTACCAGTCGCTCGGGCGTAACCCTGCGCTGCGTGCACTGCTGCCTGCTCGTGGCGGACTAGGATGTGACGAACCTTGTCAGTATAGTCGTAGAGAGCGTCGTAGAGTGGCATTATCTGCCCTCCAGGATAGCCAAAAACTGTATCTATACCGCTCTCAACCAAAGAGTTGAGAATGACCCTTGTGCCTGTAATCTTATTATCTGACATATTTATTACTCCTTTATGATACGTATCGCGCCCAAGTCGGCAGACGATACATTCTGTGCATAGAATTGCAACGATTTGGGTACGTTGCGATCACGATTCGCTGGCTTGAACACTCCGTTCAACGCTGCCATACGACGCTCGATCTCCTCCTCACTCACCATCAAATCCATCGTGCGATTTGGTATATCTATCAAAATCTTATCATCATCCTCGACAATAGCGATTGCACCACCCGACGCAGCCTCTGGCGACACGTGTCCGATCGACAATCCCGACGTACCGCCCGAGAAACGACCATCCGTAATCAAGGCACACGCCTTACCCAAATGCATCGACTTCAAGTACGACGTTGGGTAGAGCATCTCCTGCATACCAGGACCTCCCTTAGGTCCCTCGTAGCGGATTACAACCACGTCGCCTGCAGCAACCTTGCCGCCTAAGATTCCAGCCATAGCATCATCCTGCGACTCGAAAACTCGTGCCGTACCCTCAAAACGCAAGATCGACTCATCTACACCAGCCGTCTTAACGATACAACCATTCTTCGCGATGTTGCCAAACAAAACAGCGAGTCCGCCATCCTGGCTATATGCGCTCTCTACAGTGCGGATAGCGCCCTTCTCTCTGTCGAGGTCGAGCTCCTTGTACTGTGCGCTCTGCGAGCCCAACACCAAATTAAACTTACCACCTGGGGCACTCTTGAACCACGCGGCAGTCTCCTCGTTGGTGTAGTCGCAATACTTCGCGAACACCTCTGCGAACGACGCACCTGTCACATTGTGTGCTGTGCCGTCGAACTTACCAGCCTTGTAGAGCTCGTTGAGGATCGCAACAACACCTCCTGCGCGGTGAATATCCTCGATGTGGTAGGCGATAGATGGGGCAACCTTGCAGACAACAGGGGTCGTGCGAGAGATAGCATCCACATCGTTCATCGTAAACTTAACACCTGCCTCTGAGGCGATTGCCAACAAGTGAAGCACCGTGTTCGACGAACCTCCCATAGCAATATCGAGCGTCATAGCGTTGCGGAATGCCGCCTCAGTCGCAATGTTGCGTGGCAACACACTATCGTCGCCATCCATATAATATGCGTTCGCCATCTCGACAATACGCTTCGCCGCCGACTCAAACAACACCTTGCGGTTCGAGTGAGTTGCGACAACTGTTCCATTTCCTGTGAGTGCCATTCCCAACGCCTCTGCCAAGCAGTTCATTGAGTTGGCTGTAAACATACCCGAACACGAGCCACAAGTTGGGCACGCGGCACGCTCAATCCTCTCGATCTCCTCGTCACTCTTAGCGGCGTCGGCGCTCTCGATCATTGCGTCGATCAAGTCGAGCTTACGATCACCATCGCGTCCTGCCTCCATCGGTCCTCCCGACACAAAGATCGTAGGGATGTTGAGACGCATCGTCGCCATCATCATTCCTGGCGTAATCTTGTCGCAGTTCGATATGCAGACGAGAGCATCAAGGCAGTGTGCATTAGCCATATACTCCACCGAGTCAGCTATAATATCACGTGAGGGCAACGAGTACAACATTCCGCTATGACCCATAGCGATACCGTCGTCGATGGCGATAGTGTTGAACTCGCAGGCGAAACAACCCTGCTCCTCGATGAGTGATTTTACATACTGTCCGATCTCGTGCAGGTGGGTGTGACCAGGTACGGTCTGCGTGAATGAGTTCACCACACCAATGATAGGTTTACCAAAGTGCTCCTCGCGCATTCCATTTGCGCGCCACAAACTACGAGATCCCGCCATTAGGCGACCCGATACAGATGTATTACTCCTAAGTCTATTTTTCATTTTTTTATATTCTCTAGTTGCCAAGCACCACAAATGCTGCGGAGAGACAAATATATAACGTGCAAAATTATCGAAGTTTCACGAATAAACCAAATATTATCCAATAAATTCGACAAAAAAGGCACATCGAAGGTAGTTTTTCACCCTCAATGCACCTTTTTTAGTAGGCTAAAATAGTTATTGGTATATGTTTTACACCACTTGATACCTATTAATATAACTACTTAAACAACTACCGCCCTCTACTCTCGCGTCTGACCGTTGCCCGTAATCACATATTTGTAGGTCGTCAACTCGGGCAGCGCCATCGGTCCTCTCGCGTGCAACTTCTGCGTCGAGATACCTATCTCCGCGCCAAAACCAAATTGACCTCCATCCGTAAATGCCGTCGACACATTGTGATAGACACAAGAGGCGTCGATGCTACGAATGAACCTCTGCGCCGCACCCAAATCCTCGGTGACAATCGACTCGCTGTGGCGCGACGTATATCGAACGATGTGATCCACCGCCTCCGCAAAGCTATCGACCGTCTTGATAGCCATCTTGTAATCCAAAAACTCCGTACCGAAACTCTCCTCCGTAGCGTGCTCCAACAACTCTGCAGGGTAGCACTCGACTAGAGCTGAGTAGCTCTGTGGATCGGCATATATGATGACATTCTGCTTCGCCAAATCTTCGCATATAACTGGCAAATTCTTCAACATTGAGTTGTAGACTACCATACAATCCAACGCGTTGCAGACACTCACACGTCGAGTTTTAGCATTTGTGACTATCGCCTTTGCCTTCTCTACGTTGGCGTGTTTGTGCACAAACGTATGGCATATTCCAGCACCCGTCTCGATGACAGGTATCGTGGCGTTGTGACGCACATAGTTTATAAGGTTCGAACTGCCGCGCGGAATCAACAGATCCACATATCCCTCCGCCGCCAACAACTGCGCAGTAGCCTCGCGATCGGCTGGCAGCAGCGTCACTACCCTCTCGTCGATGCCGCTCTCTCGCAAAACCTCGCGGATGATCTCCACAATAACCGAGTTGGAGTGGTGAGCATCGCTTCCACCCTTCAGCACGCAGGTGTTGCCCGTCTTAAAGCACAACGCAAAGACGTCGAAGCTCACATTTGGACGCGCCTCATAGATCACACCGATCACACCAAACGGAACCCTCACCTTGCGGATCTCCATCCCATTAGGGCGCACCGTGTGGCTCAACTCCTCGCCAACAGGTGATTTGAGCGTCGCCACAGATCGCATATCACTTGCTATGCCCTGGACTCTCTCTTTGGTGAGCAACAGTCTGTCGTAGAGAGGATTGCTCCGCTCCATCTTCTCTAGATCTAGGGCGTTAGCCTCCAAGATCCTCGCACAATTACTCTCCGCTGCATCAGCAACTTTTAGCAGAACTGCATCCAACTGCTCCTGCTCAATCAGCCCCAGCGTACGCGACGACTCCAAGGCTCCCTCAAATGTTGGTTTCAAATCCATATTCAAATATCCTATGGGAAGTTCTATTCTCTCCCCGTTACTCCAAATATAAGTAGTCGTAGTGCACAATCGCCTTATGACCCTTCTCACCCGCGATCCTACGAGCCCTGTCGCTCGACACGCTCACACGCCCCACGCCGATGTTATCTCCGCTCGGTGCGATGATCCTCACTATGTCATCCTTCTCAAACTGACCCTCAACGCCGACAACACCAATCGGAAGCAGACTCTTCGCCTCGGGGCGCAACATCGCTGCATAGGCGCCCTCGTTGATGTGGAGCTCACCCTTTGCAAATCCGTCGCTGTGGGCGATCCACTTCTTGATGTCGGAGATCTCCTTTGTCGATGGAATGAAGCGTGTGCAGATCACATCGCTAGACTCTAACACCAAGTCTTTCAGTATGTTATCGCGCTTACCATTGGCAATAATAACCTCAACGCCCTCGTCGGCAACCTTACACGCTATGCGACACTTCGTCAACATACCGCCACGTCCGAACTGCGATTTTGTGGTCGATATATATTGGCTCAGGTCGCTCACCGTGCCGTTCACCGTGCGGATAACCTCCGACGCAGGATCTTTCGGGTCGCCACTATATATTCCATCTATGTTGCTCAGGATGATCAGAGCATCCGCCCCCATCATCGTCGCAACCATCCCCGACAACTCATCATTGTCGGTAAACATTAGCTCCGTAACCGAGATAGTGTCGTTCTCGTTGATGATCGGCACAACACCATTCTCCAACATAACGCCCATACAGTTGCGCTGGTTGAGATAGTGACGGCGCGTCGAGAGCGACTCCTTCGTGGTCAGCACCTGCCCACACACAATCTCATACTTGCTAAATAGATCATAGTAACGGTTGATAAGCTTCGCCTGACCCACCGCCGAGAAGAGCTGACGCGCCGCAACAGAGTCGAGACGCTTCACCCGAGGAGTGATCTGACTACGACCCGACGCAACAGCCCCCGACGAGACCATAATAACCTCGACACCAGCCCTATAGAGCGTAGCAACCTGATCCGCCAATGCCGCAATACGATCCATATCGAGCGTCCCTTCGCTCGACGTGAGTACGTTGCTGCCGATCTTTACGACTACCCTCTTATATCTATTTCCATTCATATATAAACTACCTACTTCTCCACAAACCGCTGATTACAGCCTCCTCGAACTTCGCCTCCGCCATAGCGTCGAGCCCCTTCTGTGTGATACCGCCCTTTGTCGTCACCTTGTCGATCTCTGGCTGCGGCATTGTGCCGTTTGTCTCAAGCATCATCAACGCACCGCGCACAGTCTGCAACACAATGTCGCGCGCAACAGACTCCTCGATACCCATCTCGACACCACCCTTGATAGATGAGTCGATATACTTATATGCAAAAGCGATACCGCACGACGACAACGACGTAAGTGGCGTCATCTGCGACTCCTCGACGAGGAAGCTACGACCCACAGCATCGAATATCGTGAGAACCCTCTGATCCTCCGCCTCACTCGTCTTGTGACGACAGATGAAGCTCACACTCTGCGAGATAGCGATCGCCGTGTTGGGGATGATACGATAGAGTCCGATGTCGCCCCTCGTCGCCGAGCCCAACATCGACTCCAACTGCTCGAAGGTGATCCCTGCAGCGATCGACACTAACGCCTGCTTCTCGCGGTCGAGCACTGGCGCAATCTCGCCCAACACCTCCTCCATCATCCACGGCTTCACCGCGACGACAACGAGGTCGGCTCCCACAACACACTTCGCATTATCATCCTCTATCTGCACCTGATCCAAGAACCCCTCGAACAACTCGTGACACTTAGGCTCTAGGTGTGAGATCACAACATTTTTCGCCTCGACAACACCTGCGCGAATAGCTCCTGCAGCAGTTGCGCCGCCCATATTTCCTCCTCCGATTACTGCTATTTTCATCTTCTATCTATCTTTTAATTTTTATTAACATTTGCCTCTACCCAGTTGGTCAACTCCACAAACTCCGCCACCGAGAGCTTCTCGGCTCTATTGGTGAACTGTGGATGCTCCGCGCCACCGAAGTCGCCAAACACAGCTTTGAGCGCGTTGCGGATCATCTTTCTGCGCTGACCAAACGCCGCTTTCACCACCTTCACGAAGAGCTTCTCGCTACAATCGAGTGCAGTGGTCGAGTTGCGTCTCATCCTGATAACCGCACTCTTCACCTTCGGCGGTGGATTAAAGACCGACTCGTTGACCGTGAAGAGATACTCGATGTCGTACCACGCCTGCATCAAGACACTCAATATACCATACTCCTTCGACCCTGGAGGCTCCGCCATCCTCACCGCAACCTCGCGCTGTATCATCCCCACACACTCGGGTATAAGATCGCGATTCTCGACAACCTTAAAAAATATCTGCGACGATATGTTGTAGGGATAGTTTCCGATGATGCTCACACCGTCGGGAAATCTCTCACGAATATCCATCTTCAGGAAGTCGCCAGCAATTAGGTGCGGCGTAAACTCGGGGAAGTGCTTCTCCAGATACTCCACACTCTCCTTGTCGATCTCGGCACCCCACAGTTCGAGGTCATCTCGTTTCAACAAGAACTGGGTGAGAACACCCATTCCACACCCCACCTCCAACGCGGTTACTCTCTGCACATCATCTCCTCCCGACAACGATTCGCTAATCTTGTTCGCGATATTCAAATCCGTGAGGAAGTGCTGCCCCAACGACTTTTTTGCCCTAACTATCATCTATAAATCTCGTTTCTCTAATATATGTAAATACTCTATAGTCGAGTCTGCTTTATGCTCTCTATTCTCATTTTTATCCGCCTTAAAGCGTTGGTGTCTCTGTTCAACCACATCGTAGCGACCATACTTCATCATAATTTTCCGAATATCATCAACACTCATTAATCCCTCGTTGTTATATGACAAGAAAATATATTTGAACCGTGCATCTGCGATCAACCTAGCAAAATCGCCATCAACGCTTCGTCTACTGCAATATCTCGATTTCGCATACTCGCGAAGTCCTGTTTTCCCTCGAGGAACAAACTCCTTATACTCCGCAATAGTATTTAGCATATGGTAATTTGCACCATATTGTCGTGCATTATATGGTGGATCCAAATATAGTATATCGCCCTCAATGTTCTCGATCAGCTTATTAGCATCACCACGATAAACCTCGTGGGTATTGTTATTCTCCTCAAAAATAGCAGGCTCTAAAATCAACTCTCTAGAAGCACTCTTTTTTAACTGTTTCAGATACGCACCATATACCGAAGCTGTATTAGCTAACTTGTCGGCACTCTCCAAAAGGCTACAGAGCAGAAAATAGTACAAATCGTCACCAATCTCACCCTCAACTCTCCACCTCTCGATCTGCATCCTCATTGCATCGATCCTCATTCCATTGTGGTCAGAAAAGTATTGTCGTCCGCTACCACCACCAATACAATAGTTTCTATATATAAATCCCAAATCAGTTGCGGGAATCTCGTTTAACCTTGATATATATACGTCCCTATTTAGAATGGGTGTATGGTTTCCTATATAGTTGCGATTCAGAACATAGCTATAATACTCCATATCATTAGATACAATCTTACGAACTCTCTTTTTAAATGCTCGTCCTACAGCACCCGTTCCTGCAAAGAGGTCGCAAAAAGTCACATGGTGAAGATCCCTCCCCACAACTCCCTCTATCTCTTTGGATAGGAATGGTAATAATTTATGTTTTGACCCTATATAATTCACTATTTTATCTATACAACTTATTCATAATATACTCCGAAGCCTCCTTGCTCACCATCCTGACACACTCGCGCCGATACTCGACAGGGTCATATTGATAACAACCAACACACCCTAAATCATCCGTATAATTCTCATCTCCGCAATAGAACGAATATGGATTTCCGGCAATATTCTTTGCGCTCCACCTACGATTTGTATCTCGACACCTCTTGCATATCTGTCTCTTTACATCGTTCGCCGCTTTGCACAGAGGCTGAAAGTCCTCTATACATTGCGTGTTCAAGTTCGCTACTCTAATGTTATTCTTGCGACCATTCTTATGATCGATCTCTATTTTTGTATTCTCAGAGAAGCCTGCTACTCCCAATATTACACACTTGTGTCCTCTATAATACTCCCTAATGTCTGCTCTGACAGTTTGATTAAATAGCTTCTCTTTGTTGAAACCATTTAGTCGAACTGCATCGATGGAGTTACCTTTTGTCAGCGTCTTATCTAGCTCTACAATATACCTCTTTGCCAACGACGAGTTGGCTCGACACCAACTACCACCATTACCAAGTTGCAAGGATTTATAATCTCCCACAAACTCACCACTACTAACCCATCGACTAACTCCACTGTCATCTGGAGAGGCTAGTTTCACAAACAATTCCCATAGTACCATAAACTAATATATCTAAAAATTAGCTACCCAACTCGCAGAGGAACTTGACGCGGATTAGGCGGATCTCCTCCTCGGAGTACTCGCCACCCAACTCCTCGATGGCGGCGTCGAGCGAATCGCTCTCTGCGTCCTCCTTAAAATATAGGTATATGTCTTCGACCTTCTCGTCATCCATATACTTCGACACGAAGTATGAGATGTCGAGCTTCGTGCCCGAGTTTACTATAGCCTCGATCTCCGTCATCAACTCCCCGAAGTCGAGGTTCTTGGCGCGCGCAATATCCTCAAAATCCATCTTGCGGTCGATCGACTGGATGATGAATATCTTGTTGCCCGAACGATTCGCGACCGACTTGACGATCATATCCTGCGCACGAACTATCCCCTTCTCCTCGACATACGCCTTGATAACCTTCAAGAACTCTGCGCCATATCGCTTCGCCTTACCTGCGCCGACACCCGTTATGTTCTGCAGCTCCTGCTCGGTGATGGGGTACTGGATCGCCATATCCTCCAACGACGGCTCCTGGAAGATGACGAACGAGGGGAGATTCTCCCTCTGCGCAACCCTCTTGCAGAGCGACTTGAGGATCTTAAATAGCTCCTCGTCGGCTACGCCACCACCACGCGCAGTGGATGGTGCAGAGTCGCTGTCGCGATCCATCTTCTCGTAGTCGTGATCCATCGCTATGCGGACGCTCTTGGGGTTGTCGATAAACTTCTCGCCCTCCGCGTTTACATTTATCAATCCGTAGTTCTCTATGTTTTTGTCTGTAAGCCCCATTATCAGTGCCTGACGCATCACAGCACTCCAGTACTTCGAGTTGTGCTCCTCGCCAATACCGAACGACTTATGTTCATTGTGACCATAGCTCTTGATGAGTGCCGTAGTCTTACCGACCAACACATTGATGAGGTAGTCGACCTTAAACTTGTCGCCCAAACTCTTCAACACTGCGAGCGCGAGCTTTATATCTTGTCCCACCTCCACCTTAGGGCTTGGGTTGAGACAGTTGTCGCAGTTGCCGCAGTTCTCCTCCGTATATTTCTCGCCGAAGTAGTGGAGCAGCGAGGTGCGTCTACACATCGAACTCTCGGCATACGACACAGTCTCCAGCAACAGCAGTCGACCAATCTCCTGCTCAGCTACAGGCTTACCCTGCATAAACTTCTCTAGTTTCTGTATATCTTTGTAGCTATAGAACGTCAAGCAATACCCCTCGCCACCATCGCGACCTGCGCGACCTGTCTCCTGGTAATACCCCTCCAGCGACTTGGGTATATCGTAGTGAATCACATACCTCACGTCGGGCTTGTCGATACCCATACCGAACGCGATGGTAGCAACTATCACGTCGACGCGCTCCATCAAGAAGTCATCCTGATTGTCGACCCTCGTCTGTGCATCCATACCTGCGTGATACGCCTTGGCGCGGATTCCGTTCGCCACGAGCAGCTCAGTGAGCTCCTCAACCTTCTTGCGACTCAAACAATATATGATACCGCACTTACCCTCGCGAGCCTTGATGAAGCGGATAATCTCGCGATCCACATCGTGCTTAGGACGCATCTCGTAGTATAGGTTGGGGCGGTTGAACGACGACCTAAACACAGATGTCTCAGACATACCGAGATTCTTCTGTATGTCGAGCTGCACCTTTGGCGTCGCTGTCGCCGTGAGGGCTATTAGCGGCGCGTGACCAATATCGTTTATGATGGGTCGGATTCTGCGATACTCAGGGCGGAAGTCGTGCCCCCACTCCGATATACAGTGTGCCTCGTCGATTGCGTAGAACGACACCTTGATCTTTCGCAGAAACGCAATGTTATCCTCCTTGGTGAGCGACTCGGGCGCAAAGTAGAGGAGTTTGGTCTTTCCAGCCAACACATCGTTGCGCACCTGCATAACGGCACTCTTGTTGAGTGACGAGTTGAGGAAGTGCGCAATCCCCGACTCCTGCGAGAAGGTTCGCATCGCGTCGACCTGATTTTTCATTAGCGCAATGAGTGGTGAGATAATAATAGCCACACCATCCATCATCAACGCTGGTAGTTGATAGCAGAGGGATTTACCTCCGCCTGTGGGCATCAACACAAACGTGTCGTTGCCGTCCAATACATTGCGAATAACCGCCTCCTGATTACCCTTGAAGGCGGAAAATCCGAAATACTCCTTTAGTTTTTGCTGCAATAATGCGCTGTCACTCTTACCCATAGCTTAAAAAAAATTGCTTTTAGTGCAATTCCCTCAGTAAAGATATAGTTTTTTTTGGAAAAAATCATAACTTTGTAAAAAAAAATTCACTCAAATGAGACTTTACACAAGCGAATTAGTAAAGAAATACAAATCGAGGACTGTAGTCAACCACGTCACGATCGACGTAAAGCAGGGCGAAATCGTCGGTCTACTAGGTCCAAACGGTGCTGGAAAAACCACATCGTTCTATATGATCGTGGGACTTATCAAGCCCAACGAGGGGGATATATACCTTGAGGACGACAACGGAAAATCGACAAAACTCACCAACCTACCCGTCTACAAACGTGCGCAGCTTGGTGTGGGCTACTTGGCGCAGGAGGCATCGGTCTTTCGCCAGCTGAGTGTCGAGGACAATATTCGCGCTGTGTTGGAGATGACGAACTTCACGAAAGAGTATCAGCGCGAGAGGTTGGAGTCGCTGATCGAGGAGTTCCGCCTACAGAAAGTCCGCAAGAGTCTAGGTATTCAGCTCTCAGGAGGTGAGCGTCGACGCACCGAGATCGCGCGCGCCGTGGCTATCAACCCAGCCTTCATTCTCCTCGACGAGCCATTCGCCGGAGTCGACCCTATCGCTGTGGAGGATATACAGAGTATCGTCGCTACGCTAAAGAGCAAAAACATCGGTGTCATCATCACCGACCACAATGTCGACGAGACGCTAGCCATCACCGACCGAACCTACCTACTCTTCGAGGGCAAGATCCTAAAGACGGGTTCTGCCGAGGATCTTGCAGCCGACGAGATGGTGCGACGAGTCTATCTGGGCAAGAACTTCGAGCTACGCCGATCACCCCAATTCCAGAAGCCTACGGTCGAGCAGCCAGAGGTGAAAACTGAGGCAGAGGCTGAGAGAGAGGTGAGCAGCGACGAGGTGAGTGAACCTCGACCGAGCGAAAAGAATCAATAGTTAAGTATCTATAAATCAAAATAATGGAAATTTGTTTATCATCGGGGAGTGTCGACGGAGTCCTCACCCCCCCCTGTTCTAAAAGTTACGCACAACGTGCCCTGGCAGTCGCACTTCTTGCCGAGGGCGAGACAATTTTGCGAGGCGTCGACTTCTGCGACGACACCTTGTCGGCAATGAAGTGTATCGAGACGCTAGGTGCTATTGTTGAACCGCTCGACCCCACGACGCTACGTGTGGTGGGAGGATTAGATCCTGCGGGCGACCTACTATCAATCGGCGAGTCTGGACTCTCGACACGCCTCTTTACGCCACTCGCGTCGCTTCTCGATCGCGAGATTACGATCACAGGACACGGCTCAATCCTGAAGCGTCCGATGACGATGATGATCGACCCCCTGCGCACACTAGGCGTCGAGGTTAAGGACTCCGACGGACACCTACCCTTCATCGTGAAGGGACCCGTAAAGGGTGGTGAGGTGTTGGTCGACGGATCAGTTTCATCACAATTTATCACAGGTCTCCTCATATCGTTGCCGCTCGCCGATGAGGATACGACACTCAAAGTCACGAAGGCTGTGTCGACACCATACCTAGATATGACGATCGAGACAGCTCGCTGCTTCGGCGTAGAGATCGCCCACCGCGACTACAAGGAGTTCTTCATCGAGGGACGACAGAGATATGAGGCGACAGATTTCACAATCGAGGGCGACTGGAGCGCCGCGTCGGCTCTGCTCGTTGCAGGAGCTATAGCGGGCTCGGTAAAACTCAATAATGTATCGATGCTATCGAAACAGGCAGATACAGCGATCTGCATTGCACTGGAGCGAGCAGGGGCAGAACTTATCAACGAGGAGAACTCCATAACGGTACACAAACGCGACCTGAAGGGTTTTGAGTTCGACGCCACACAGTGTCCCGATCTCTTCCCTGCGCTCGTTGCTTTGGCTGCAGCCGCAGAGGGCGAGAGTATTCTGACAGGTACGTCGCGCCTAATTCACAAGGAGAGCAACCGCGCCGAGACACTGCGTGCGGAGTATGCAAAGGTTGGTATCGAGGTGATATTGGAGGGCGACGACACAATGCGCGTCATCGGCGGAGAGATCCACTCAACCACTGTCGACAGCCACAACGACCACCGCATCGCTATGTCGATGGCGGTATCAGCCCTCAGGGGCGAGGGTGAGATGAGGATTTTGGGCGCAGAGTGCGTCGCAAAGAGCTATCCACTCTTTTTTGAGGATCTAATTTCTATAAGGGAGGTCTAACCCTCCCCCACAATAAAAAAGTAAAGTAATGAATAGTTTTGGGCGATTATTTAGGGTCTCTATCTGGGGCGAGTCACACGGTGTTGGGATCGGAGTCTCGATAGATGGTGTCAGGGCAGGTCTGGAGCTCTCGGAGGAGCACTTTTTGGCAGACCTCGATCGTCGCAGATCGGGCGCAAAGGGGACAACTCCTCGCAAGGAGAGCGACACACCTCGCATAGTATCGGGCGTTTTCAATGGTCACGCGACGGGAGCACCACTCACTGTTGTCTTTGAGAATGAGAACACTATATCAAAAGATTACAAGAACCTCACCACCCACTTCCGACCCTCTCACGCCGACCGCGTCGCAGAGGTTAAGTATGACGGTTATCAAGACTACAGAGGCGGCGGTCACTTTTCTGGTCGCATCACCCTTCCGCTGGTTGCAGCAGGAGTAGTGGCGAAGAGATTGTTGGGCGAGGAGGTTTGCATCGAGAGCAGTTTGATCGAGATAGCAGGCGAACGCGACACATCTAAGTTTGAGGAGATTGTGGCACAGGCAGTTAAGTCGTTGGACTCTGTAGGCGGCATCATCGAGTGTCGAGTGAAGGGGGTTGCCGCAGGTATTGGCGAGCCATTTTTCGACTCTGTGGAGAGCGTAATGTCGCATCTACTCTTCTCGATTCCTGCAGTCAAAGGTGTTGAGTTCGGTGCTGGATTTGAGGCTGCACGCAGCAGAGGTTCGGAGAACAACGACTGCATAATCACCGCAGAGGGTAGAACGGGGAGCAACAACGATGGCGGCATCAATGGCGGCATCACCAACTCCAACGACATAGTAGTGAGGGTGGCGATCAAACCCACGGCGAGCATATCGAGCAAGCAGATGACCTACAACACGGAGAGTGGCAAGGTCGAGGAGTTGGTTATCCACGGACGCCACGACGCCTGCATCGCCCTCAGGGCTGGCGTAGTCGTAGAGGCTGCTGTCGCTATTGCGTTGGCAGATCTCACACTCTGCAAGCAGTAAATGACTAGAAGGGAGCTATATACAGCTATGTGCCGCCTCGCAAAGCCAATCTACGGCGACTGCGAGGCGTCTCAAATTGCGCGAATGATCGCGGAGGAGCTACTGGGTTGGAGCAGGATGGATATGCTGCTCTCTCAGGGTATGGATTGCGGTGTCGACGAGAGTGTGGCGCAGCGAATCCTGAGCGAGATAGAGGCTGGGCGACCCGTACAATATATAATAGGAGAGGTGGAGTTCTGCGATATGCGGTTCAAGGTTCGCGAGGGGGTGTTGATCCCACGCCCCGAGAGCGAGGAGCTAGTGCGATGGATAGTCGACGATGCACGGAGATCCGAGATGCGGGGGGGTGCAATCCTCGACATCGGCACAGGGAGTGGCGCACTCGCCATCGCTCTGAGCCGAGAGCTCGTGAGCTACTCTGTTACAGCGCTCGACATATCGCAAGAGGCGATCGGTATGGCGTCGGAAAATCGAGACAATCTCGCGCCAAGCGTTGCGATAATCGAGGGCGACGCATTGCGCGGTGTCGAAAACTACACCTCCTGCAGCTACGACATTATCGTGTCGAACCCACCATACATACCACGCAGCGAGGAGGCTGATATGCGGGTCAACGTCACAAAATACGAACCCCACATAGCGCTATTTGTGCCCGACGACGATCCGCTGCTCTTCTATCGTGCAATTGCACGCTCGGCAGCTAAGTTGCTCACACCCAACGGTCGACTCTACTACGAGATACACGAAAACTTCGCCGCAGCGACAAAGGATATGCTCGAAGCTGAGGGTTTCGCACGCGTAGAGATCAGGGTAGACATAAACGACAAAGAGAGGATGATATGTGCGCAAAGAGAGTAAGAGACCCCTACGCTCCGCCCAAACCCAAGAGCGAGGAGCAGGCGCTGTCGTCGCTGATGGCACTCTGCGCAAGGGCAGAAAAGTCGTCGGGCGATGCTCATCGCCTAATGTCGAGATGGGGCGTCGAGGAGGTGGCGCAGCAGAGGGTGCTGGCGCAGCTGCGCAGTGAACGATTCATAGACGACGAGCGCTTCGCGACACTCTTCATTCGCGAAAAGACAAGGCTCAACGGCTGGGGTACATATAAGATTCGGATGGAGCTGCAACGCAAAGGTGTAGCACGAGAGATAGTCGACGAGAAACTCGCGGAGCTCGACGACGACACAATGTTTAGCCGCCTCGTCACACAGATCGAGAGACGTCTGCGCAGTGTGAAATATAACTCCCGAGAGCAGCTACGCGACAAATTAATCCGCTACGGCGCCTCTCTAGGCTACAACTTCTCTAGCGTCAACGACGCCGTGAGCGAAGTGATGAACAAGATGGTGGATGAGTAGAAGAACGCCACTACTAAATAACCCAAACACACGCAATATAAGTAAAAGGGACGAAGTCCCCCCCACCACTGCGTGGCGTTGGTGCACTGGCTGTTTTTTTCGTATGTTTACCCGATGATCTATAGGTGTATGAGTTGTTTTAAGAAATTTTTTATTACTTTTGCAGTCGTAGATTAAAAATTATAAAATATAATGGCACTACCTATTCCAAATATGGCTCAGCCTGAGATTGCTGCCGACAGTGTCGAGGTTGCACCAAAGACGAGTGTGGTGGATATGTTGAGGGCGATTGGCGACACCGATCTTGAGCTACTACTAAAGAGTGTTAGTGAGAACATTATCCACTTTGCGCTCAACGTTGTGCTCTCGCTACTTATCTACTATGTGGGACGTTGGGTGTTGAATAGGGCGATCAAGATTATCGACTTAGCGTTCGATCGACACAATGTCGAGGTGACAATCCGCTCGTTCGCTCGCAGCCTGATCAAGACGGTGTTCTACATCATCCTTATTATCATAATCGTTCAGATCTTGGGTGTCGACACCACCTCGCTAGTCGCTATGTTGGCGTCGGCAGGATTGGCTATCGGTATGGCTCTGAGCGGCACGTTGCAGAACTTTGCAGGCGGTGTGATGGTGCTCTTCCTCAAACCCTACAAGGTTGGCGACTACATCACCTCGCAGGGGGAGTCGGGCATCGTCAAGGAGATTATGCTCTTCACAACAGTACTTGAGACCTTCGACCGACACACGATATTTGTCCCCAACAGCGCTATCTCGTCGTCGATAATCGACAACGCCACATTCGCCGACACTCGACGTGTTGAGTGGAAGTTCGGCATCACCTATGGTGACTCTGTCGATGAGGCTCGTAGAGTTATCCTCGAAATAATGGGAGAGGATCGACGAATATTGAACGACACAGCCAGCCGCGCCTCGCTAGTTAGCGTCGAGGGTCTGGGCGACAGCTCGGTCAACCTGTTCGTGAGGGGTTGGGTCAAGACGGACGACTACTGGAACGTACTGTTCGATACCTACGAGAAGATATATAAGAGACTGCCCGAGAGAGGGTTGCACTTCCCATTCCCACAGATGGACATACACATTAAAAGATAATACACATTAGAAAATAGATTATGAAACTAAATGAAATTCTAGCGATCTCGGGTCAGCCAGGTCTATACCGCTACGTAGCACAGGCTTCGCGTGGCGTAATCGTCGAGTCACTCGCCACAGGCAAGCGTACGAATGTTGCGGGACACGCTCACGTAAGCGCATTGAGTGAGATCTCGATGTTCACCGAGGGCGACGACATATCGCTATGCGAGGTATTTACACGCCTCTACGCACACACAGGCGGCAAGCCAACAATCTCACACAAGGAGTCTGCAAACAAGATCCAGAGCGAGTTTGAGGCGTTCTTCCCCGATTACGATCACGAGCGTGTGCGCCCATCCGATATGAAGAAGTGCTTCTCGTGGTTCAACGCACTCCTCGCAGCAGGTGCGACAGAGTTCGTCATAGCAACCGAGGAGAGCGAGGCTGCAGAGACTGCAGAGTAAGGCGATCCGCAGATGAAGATCGCCGACATTGACCTTGGGCACGAGCCCCTATTTTTGGCGCCTATGGAGGATGTCACCGACCCCTCGTTTCGCTATATGTGCAAGGGGTTTGGTGCCGACGTAGTCTACACGGAGTTCATATCGAGCGACGGATTGATACGCGACGCCTGGAAGTCACGCGCAAAGCTCAACATCGACGACGCAGAGCGCCCAGTGGGTATTCAGATATATGGGCACCTCATCGAACCAATGGTCGAGGCTGCACGTATCGCAGAGAGCGCAAAGCCCGACATTATCGACATCAACTTTGGCTGTCCCGTGAAGAAGATCGCAGGACGCGGCGCAGGGTCGGGGATGATGCGCGACGTACCACTTATGGTGGAGATGACACGACAGATTGTCGAGGCGGTAGATACCCCCGTCACAGTCAAGACACGACTCGGATGGGACGAGGAGAGCAAGAACATCGAGGAGATAGCGATGCGACTCCAAGATGTCGGAATAGCCGCCCTCACGATCCACGGTCGCACGCGCGCACAAATGTATAAGGGAGAGGCCGACTGGCGACTGATTGGCGCCGTGAAGAACAATCCGCTCATCAAGATACCGATAATCGGCAACGGCGACGTCGCCTCGGGGGCTACAGCGCGCGAGATGTTCGATCGCTACGGCGTCGACGGCGTGATGGTGGGACGTGCTACATATGGTCGCCCGTGGATATTCCGCGAGATGCGCCACTACCTCACTACAGGAGAGGAGCTAGAGCAACCAGGCGTGTTGGAACGTGTCGAAATTGCTCAACGCCACCTCACAAAATCACTCGAAGTGAAGGGCGACAAAGTGGGTATATTGGAGATGCGCCGCCACCTATCAAACTACTTCAAGGGACTGCCCAACTTCAAGGAGACACGCCTGAAACTCGTCACACTAAACGACCCCGACGAACTTCGCGAAGTGATCGCCTCAATCGCAACACATTGGGGCGACTACGACCTGAGCAACACAATCCCTGCACCACTCTCTCACGAGGTGTAGAGTGTGAGTGTGAATGTTGGGCTGTGGGAACGTAAGGCGGGGACTGCGCTTGCGCCGCGCGGGCGGCAAGCTAGCTTGCATTTGCTTTTGTCGCGGCTATTATAGGGGTGCTTCGCACTGCAAAAGGTTAAGGCATAGAGCTTTATGAAAGTAAACTTTCAACGCTCTATGCCTTAACCTTTTTATGTCAGCCTTTGGCTGACATCCCTATAATTGCCGTATGTGAATTCAGGACTTGACATTGTCGGTGTGGTCAGCGTAACATCCACTGTGACATCATACGTGACATCATACTTAACATCATACACATAGACTAAAACCTTAGAAGTTTCCCTTTTCGATTTGGGTGACGATTTGGGTGCAATTTGGCTGACAATTTGGCGAACAATTACACTCGATTGTTAATAGTAGGCGCAAGCCTACGTAGCCATTGTATTGAAAAAGGGTCGATAAAACGAAGTTTTAATCGACCCTTTTTCAATACAATAGCAGATTGAGAATCAATCTATTAACAACCGCAACAAAAGAGTAGCTCCGCGGAGAGCACTTCGCCGCCACCCGCGCAGGGCAGTGGCAGACCGCACCAAGACAAACACCGAGACAAACACTCGACAAAAAAAGATCGACCCCCACCACTGTGAGAGTCGATCTTTTCTTTTGTATCTTAACAGTTCGGCTGCCGCGAGATTACATCTTACGACCTACGCCTGTCTTTGTTGCAGATACCTTAGCTGTTGACGCCTTTACGGCGCGTGGAGCCTTTGGTGCAGACTTCTTTGTTTCGCCCACAACAGTTGCGTCCTCTACAGAGTCAGCAGACTTCTTTGCGCGCGAGCGACGAGTCTTTGGCTTAGCATCAGCAGATGCCTCAGATACCTTACCAAATGTGTATGCGTCGTTGAAGTCAACGAACTCGATGATACACATCTCGGCTGCATCACCCAAACGGAAACCTGTGCGCAAGATGCGAGTGTAACCACCTGGACGATCTGCGATCTTAGGTGCGATGGTGCGGAACAACTCTGTAACCGCCTCCTTCTGCTTCAAATATGAAAATACTGTACGACGCTGGTGCGTAGTATCCTCCTTCGACTTAGTCACAAGTGGCTCGAGGTACATCTTTAGTGCCTTCGCCTTTGCAACAGTAGTCTCAATACGCTTGTGCATAATCAATGATGACGCCATATTCGCCAACATCGCCTTGCGGTGACCCGCTTGTCTGCCAAGGTGATTAAATTTCTTATTATGTCTCATTTAATTATTCTTTATCAAGTTTGTAGATAGATACATCCATACCGAATTTGAGATTCAATGAGGTCAAAAGCTCATCCAACTCCGTCAATGACTTCTTACCGAAGTTACGGAACTTCAACAAGTCGTTGCGGTGCAAACGAACCAAATCACCCACAGTGTCGACATCTGCTGCCTTGAGACAGTTCAATGCACGTACACTCAAATCCTGATCCGACAACTTCGTCTTTAGGAGCTGACGCATATGCAAAACGTCCTCATCGAACTCCTCTGCACTGCTTGTGTCATCCATATTGACTGTAATCTTGTCGTCAGAGAAGAGCATAAAGTGCTGAATCAAAATCTTCGCAGCCTCCTTCAACGCATCCTTTGGGTGGATAGACCCATCGGTTGTGATCTCCAAATTCAATTTCTCGTAGTCGGTTCTCTGCTCGACACGATAATCCTCGCTCGAGAACTTCACATTCTTGATCGGCGTGTGAATAGAGTCGATCGGCAATGTGCCGAACTCACACTCCGCTGGAGTGTTCTCCTCAGCAGGTACGTAACCACGTCCCTTACCGATTGTGAGTGTTATCGACATCTTCGTTCCCGGTGCAAGGTGGCAGATTACCAAATCAGGATTCAACACCTCGAACGATGTGAGATAGTTTGAGATGTAACCAGCCGTAAGCTCTGTCACACCCGCTACATTCACAACAACCTTCTCAGCCTCATCATCCTCCGATGTGTGGAGGAAGCGAACCTGCTTCAGTTTCAAGATGATGTCAACCATACCCTCCATCACGCCTGGGATAGCCGCAAACTCGTGATCTACGCCAGATACCTTAACTGTCGTAATCGCAAAACCCTCCAACGAAGAGAGCAAGATACGACGCAAGGCATTACCTATCGTCATAGCGAATCCAGGCTCCAACGGACGGAACTCAAACTTTCCGAACGATGCGCTCGACTCGAGCATAATTACCTTCTCAGGTCTCTGAAATGCTAATATTGCCATAGATGTATAATTATTGTGTTAATACTACTTAGAGTACAACTCGACGATGAGCTGCTCCTTGATGTTCTCAGGAATCTCCTCACGCTCTGGACGCTGCAAGAATCGGCCCGACATTGAAGCGCCATCCCACTCCAACCACGAGTAAGGTGTCTTTGATCCACCCAATAGCGATGAAGAGATCACCTCCAAGCTCTTAGACTTCTCACGTACTGATACTACATCACCCACACGCAATGAGTATGATGGAATGTTTACAACATTTCCATTTACACAGATGTGACGGTGTGACACCAACTGGCGTGCACCTGCACGTGTTGGAGCGATACCCAAACGGAACACTACGTTGTCGAGACGGCACTCCAATAGACGCAACAAGTTCTCACCTGTGATTCCGCCCATACGCGCTGCAGCCTCGTAAGTGCGAGAGAACTGCTTCTCCAAAAGCCCATAAGTTGCCTTTGCCTTCTGCTTCTCGCCCAACTGCTCTCCATACTCAGATACCTTCTTACGCTTACGAGCCAAACCGTGCTGTCCTGGAGGGTAGTTACGCTTCTCCAACGCCTTATCTGGTCCGAAGATCGCCTCACCGAACTTCCTCGCAATTTTTGTTTTTGGTCCTATATATCTTCCCATTGTTTTAATCTTCGTTAAAAAAACTTAAATTCACTCTTTACCTTAGACGTATAAAAATTATACACGACGACGGTTTGGAGCGCGACAACCATTGTGTGGTAGTGGAGTAACGTCGATGATCTCCATAACCTCGATGCCAGCACCGTGGATAGTTCTCACCGCAGACTCACGACCTGCACCTGGTCCCTTAACATAAACCTTAACCTTGCGAAGTCCCATATCATATGCTACCTTCGCGCAATCTGCAGAGGCTGTCTGTGCTGCGTAAGGGGTGTTCTTCTTTGATCCGCGGAATCCCATCTTACCTGCTGAAGACCAGCTGATTACATCACCAACCTCGTTAGTGATTGTAATGATCACGTTGTTAAACGTTGAGTGCACATAGACCATTCCCTGTGCGCCAACCTTAACAACCTTCTTCTTAACTGTACCAGTTTTCTTTGCCATAACTCTATAGATTACTTAGTTGCCTTTTTCTTGTTTGCGACTGTCTTCTTACGTCCCTTACGTGTACGAGCGTTGTTCTTTGTGCTCTGTCCGCGAACTGGAAGTCCGAGACGGTGACGGATGCCTCGGTAACAACCGATATCCATCAATCGCTTAATGTTGAGCTGTACGACTGAGCGACACTCACCCTCGACCTTGATGCCCATATTCGCGATAGTACTACGAATTGCTGCGATCTGATCGTCGTTCCAGTCATCAGTTTTGAGGTCATAGCTAATGCCTGCCTCGTCGAGAATCTTGCGTGATGTGCTACGACCGATACCATAGATATAGGTCAAGCCGATCTCGCCTCTCTTGTTTTTTGGTAAATCTACACCGACTATACGTGCCATAAATTCTGTTTTCTCTTTAATTAATCGTTAAACGGGTCTTTTCATCTCGACGCGAGGCTATCCTCGCAACCGAGACTAATTGCCCTCAGCGATCAAAACCGCAGGCTATCCCTGACGCATTTTGAACTTAGGGTTCTTCTTGCAGATCACGTAAAGCTTTCCCTTACGACGTACGATCTTGCAATCCTCGCTTCTCTTCTTAATTGATGCTTTTACTTTCATTTTCTTTTGAAGCATTCTGGAGTCCGAGCCAAACTACCCCCACCTCCGCTGGTTGTGTCACATACTTTCGTACGCTCCCTCCTCAGCCTACAAGTGCAGAAGCTCTGCTCGCCCCCTGGTTTATTTGTACCTAAAGGAGATACGCCCCTTACTCAAATCATAGGGAGTCATCTCAACCTTTACTTTATCTCCTGGTAGAATCTTGATGTAGTGCATCCTCATCTTACCCGAGATATGAGCCGTGATAACGTGTCCGTTATCCAATTCAACACGAAACATTGCATTACTCAACGCCTCGATGATTGTTCCGTCTCTTTCAATAGCAGCCTGTTTTGCCATAAAAGTCTTAATTGTTATTTAATGACTGTTCGATAATAGTAAAATCTGTCAATATGTCAGCCTCGCCCGTTCCAACAGCCACTGCATACTCGAAGTGCGCCGATGGTTTGCGATCCTTCGTGCGGACAGTCCAACCGTCACGTTCGAAGACCACAGCCTTGCCGCCCATATTGATCATCGGTTCTATACATAGCACCATCCCCTTCTTGAGGAGTGGTCCTCTGCCGCGTGCTCCGAAGTTAGGAACACCTGGCGCCTCGTGCATTTTGCGCCCACATCCGTGTCCCTCCAACTCTCGTACTACGCCATATCCAAAGCTTTCAGCATACTCCTGTACTGCCGACGAGATGTCGCCTACGCGATTTCCCACTTTGGCTTGAGCCGCACCTTTGCGAAGAGCCTCTTTGGTGACTGTAAGTAGTTGCTGAACCTCAGCAGCTATCTCACCAACGGCAAACGTGTATGCCGAATCACCCACAAACCCCTTCATAAAAGTACCGCAATCAACCGATACAATATCGCCATCGCGAAGAATACATTTTTCAGATGGAATACCGTGTACAACCTGCTCGTTGACCGAAACGCACAACGTCGCAGGAAAACCTTGGTAGCCCAAGAAGGCGGGGACGGCACCGTGTGAACGGATAAAATCTTCAGCGATCTTATCGAGTTCCTTTGTCGATACTCCAGCTTTGATATGGCGTCCAACCTCGGCGAGAGTCTTACTCACCAAGAGGTTGTTTTCGCGCATCAGCTCGATCTCCTCCTCACTCTTCAAGTGTATCATCTTCTGACTCAAAATAACGAACTTTTAGTAGCGACCCTGAATACGTCCAGTCTTCATAAGACCATCGTAGTGACGCATCAATAGGTAGCTCTCGATCTGCTTTAGAGTGTCAAGAACGACACCCACCATAATCAACAATGAAGTTCCGCCATAGAAGTAGGCAAACGCCTGCTGTATGTTGAGGAAATTCATCGCTAGCGCTGGCAAAATTGCCACGAACGCTAAGAAGATAGAACCAGGTAGGGTAATTCTTGTCATAACGGTGTCGATATAAGTAACAGTGTTCTTTCCTGGTTTTACACCTGGGATGAAGCCACCATTGCGTTTCATATCGTCAGCCATCATTTGAGGATTTACGATGATCGCAGTGTAGAAATAGGTAAATGCGACAACCATAACAGCTAGCGTAAAGTTATACCAGAAGCCACGAACATCGGCAAATGCTCCAGCAAAACCTGGCGCAACGTCGATGAGCAACATCGGGATAAACATCAAGGCTTGAGCAAAGATGATAGGCATTACATTTGCCGCATTCATCTTCAACGGGATGTACTGACGTACACCACCATACTGCTTGTTGCCCACGATACGCTTCGCGTACTGAACTGGAATCTTGCGAACTGCCTGCACCAAGGCGATGGTAGCCATAAAGACTAGAGCCAACGCAACCAACTCCACGATCAACATAATGGCGCTACCATCAGATGTCTGGAATCGAGCTGTAACCTCGGCGAGTAAGGAGTGGGGAAGACGTGCTACGATACCAATCATAATGATTAGCGACACACCATTTCCGATTCCCTTATCGGTGATCTTCTCTCCCAACCACATAACGAACATCGTACCGGCGATCAAGATGAGTGTGGCGTAGACCACGAACCCAAATGAGTTGCCATAAACGAATGCGTTAGGTACTTGCGCGAAAAGGTTCGCAACGTAGGCAGGACCCTGCAATAGGAGTACACCTATTGTAAGGAATCGTGTCCACTGATTCATTTTGCGGCGCCCGCTCTCACCCTCCTTCTGCATCTTCTGGAAGTAGGGAATCATCATTCCCAACAACTGTATAATGATCGAGGCTGTGATATAAGGCATTACTCCAAGTGCGAAGATCGCGGCATTGCCAAATGCACCGCCAGAGAATACGTTCAACAGTCCCAAAAGACCATTGCCATCCACCTGGCTTGCCAATGCTGAACCCTCGCCCAACGCGTTAGGGTCGATACCTGGAATAACCACAAAACTACCAAGACGATATACAAGGAGAAGACCTAGCGTAAAGATAACTCTCTCGCGAAGCTCCTCGATCTTGTATATATTCTTGATTGTCTCGACTACTTTCTTGTTAGTGCCCAACACAACCGCAACGATTGCAAAGAGTATTCCAACAACGATATAAGTATTCATAATTTTCGGTTTTTTGTGTAACCTACAACTTCTCTACTGATCCGCCTGCCGCTACAATCGCAGCCTCGGCGCTCTTTGAAAATGCGTGAGCTGATACCTTCAACGCCTTCGTAACCGCTCCGTTGCCCAAGATCTTCACCTTGTCGTTGCGTGATGCGAATCCTGCTGACTGCAAAGCCTCAAGTGTGATCTCGCTCAATGAGTTCTTAGCTGCCATATCCTCCAATGTAGAGAGGTTGATTGCCTTAAACTCAACACGGTTGATGTTTGTAAATCCGAACTTTGGAAGACGACGCTGCAATGGCATCTGACCTCCCTCGAAGCCCAACTTGCGTGAATATCCAGAGCGTGACTGCGCTCCCTTGTGTCCACGTGTCGAAGTGCCACCGTGTCCCGATCCTGCACCGCGACCGATTCGCTTCTGGTGGTGTGTTGAACCCTTTGCGGGTTTTAGATTATTGAGTTCCATATCTATCTATTAATATGCGTTAAAACTATTTAACCTCCTCGACCTTTATAAGGTGCTTAACTCGCTCGATCATTCCCATAATGATAACTGAGGCATCGTGCTCAACTGTCATATTGATCTTGCGGAGACCCAATGCGTCGAGGTTCTTGCGCTGACGATCAGTAGCGCCGTTACGGCTCTTGTACTGCGTAATTTTCAATCTTGTCATAATTCTACTCTTCGTTTAAGATTAACCGTTGAAAACCTTGCTCATCGAGACTCCACGAACCTGTGCTACGCTATATGCATCGCGCAACTCGCACAACGCACCAACTGTAGCCTTCACCAAGTTGTGTGGGTTAGATGAACCCTTACTCTTTGCCAAGACATTCTTGATTCCTACAGACTCCAAAACGGCACGCATCGCACCTCCTGCGATGATTCCTGTTCCTGGGGCTGCTGGACGAATCATCACGACAGATCCGCTGTAACGCATCTCCTGCTTGTGTGGAATTGTTCCGTTGATGATAGGTATCTTTACCAAGTTCTTCTTTGCATCCTCAACGCCCTTAGCGATGGCGGTAGTGACCTCTGCGGCCTTACCCAAACCAAAACCAACAACGCCGTTCTCATTTCCTACGACAACGATTGCCGAGAAAGTGAATGTACGACCACCCTTCGTTACCTTTGTAACACGCTGGATGCTAACGAGTTTATCCTTTAGCTCGATGTCGCTTGTGCGTACTTTGATATTACTGTTTGACATATTATCTTAGAATTTAAGACCACCCTCACGAGCGGCATCAGCTAATACTTGAACTCGTCCGTGGTAGAGATAACCATTACGGTCGAATGCTACTGTCGAGATTCCCTTCTCGATAGCGCGCTCTGCCGCTAGCTTGCCCACCATTGCGGCAACATCCTTCTTGTTCTGACCTGCAGCTGCCTCAGCCACCTCCAATGAAGAGGCTGACGCCAATGTTACGCCTGCTAGATCATCTATAAACTGTACGTAGATCTGCTTGTTGCTACGAAATACAGTCATACGAGGCATCGCTGCTGTTCCGCTTACAATCTTGCGGATACGCATCTTGATTCTCGTCCTTCTATCTATCTTACTTAGTGACATAATCTGACTTCTTATTTATTATTTAGCACCTGCAGACTTACCTGCCTTACGACGGATCTGCTCTCCTACGAAACGGATACCCTTACCCTTGTATGGCTCTGGCTTGCGCAATGAACGAATCTTTGCTGCTACCTGACCTACCAACTGCTTGTCGATACTCTTCAAGGTGACAATCGGATTACCCTTCTTCTCAGTTACAGCTGTTGCAGCAACCTCCTTTGGGAGCAATACGTGGATGTCGTGTGAGTATCCAAGGCTCAACTCAAGTACCTGACCCTTCATCTCCGCCTTGAAACCTACTCCGACTAGCTCCTGCTTAAGCTCGAAACCCTTCGATACACCAACTACCATATTGTTGATCAACGCACGATAGAGACCGTGCATTGAGCGGTGGCGTGGCTGATTTGTTGGACGCGAGAGCAAAACCGCTGGGATCTCCTTCTCTGAATCCTTCTCTGTATAGGTACCAACTTCTACGGTGATGTCCGAGTCAACCTTCTGACTTAGAGATCCAAGAGGTCCCTTTACGCTTACCACATTTCCTGCGAGAACCTCTACGGTTACACCAGCTGGCAAGTTTACAGGCTGTTTACCAATTCTTGACATTGTTTACTGTTTTTTGATTATTAGAAAATATAGCACAATACCTCGCCACCAACGTTCTCACGACGCGCTGCTGCGTCTGTCAAGATACCCTTTGATGTCGATACAATCGCAACACCAAGACCATTCTTCACACGCTGCATATCACCTACTGAGGTGTACTGGCGGAGACCTGGACGGCTAACACGCTTCAACTCCTTGATCGCGTTAGTCTTTGTCTGTGCATTCCACTTAAGCGCGATCTTGATTACAGAGTGACCTCTCTCATCAGTGTCGAACTTGTAAGCTAGGATGTAACCCTGATCGTGAAGGATCTTTGTGATCTCCTGCTTAATTTTTGAGCCGGGAGCTTCAACCACCTTGTGGTTGGCTTTCACCGCATTTCTAATTCTCGTTAGAAAATCCGCTATTGGATCTGTCATAATGAATTAAAAGTTAAAAATTAGTTATTAAATAAAATTATTATAAACTAAACAATTAAAGATCACCGAGTTACCCCAATCACCCTCGCTTGAGTAGCACTTTGTGAACATAAATTACGCGCACAAAAGTGGGCAAATATAATCATAATTTTCCAATTATCAGCAATTTAGCACGATTATTTTCAATTTATTTTCGCCTGCCTCATTTGCGACTCCTCGAAACTTACACCACAAAACAACAATGTTAGCCACACATAACTATAGCTAACATCTAAATGCTACCCTACTATTGGCTTCCACACAACTCAACATCGCCTCCATCAAAGCGAGGCAACCGCCACGTGAACCCTACAACAAACAGCACAAAAATGCACCGCCCATCATATACAATAAGTAAGGTCTCTCTACCGAATCTGTTTCGCCGACAGCTCAATGCAGAAGTTATCGCCCCATTTAGCAACACTTTTCCGCACATCGCACACGCCAAACTACTTTAGCACTCAATATGTATAAGGATCAACCCATCTGCCGCACATATGACTCTCGCGACCCGAGCCCCCCGAAGATAAACAAACGTAGATCTCCAGCACTCTCAAGATTCAACCTATTAGATAAAAAGGGGCAGCAAACACCTACTGCATACGCTGCCCCCTCTCTCTGTCTAGAACGAGCACACTGTGCTCATCCCTTCGATTCTACCAACTAGCCTTCTTTACTCCAGGGATGAGACCATTCGATGCCATCTCTCTGAACTGAATGCGGCTGATACCGAACTGGCGCATATATCCACGTGGACGTCCAGTTAGCATACAACGGTTGTGCTGGCGGATAGGATTTGAGTTGCGAGGCAACTTCGACAAAGCGATCCACGCCTCCTCGTTATCCATCTCTCCAGACTTAACCTTGGCAGCGATCTCCTCACGCTTGTGAGCATAACGCTTTGCAAGTTTCTCACGCTTTACCTCGCGTGCCTTCATTGACTCTTTTGCCATAGCTTATTGGTTGTTTTTAGCGTTTTTGAATGGAAGACCGAAGCCCTTAAGAAGTGCATAACCCTCCTCGTCGCTCTTCGCTGTCGTCACGAATGTAATCTCCATACCGAAGATCTTCGAGATCTTGTCGATGTCGATCTCAGGGAAGATGATCTGCTCAGTAACACCCAAAGTGTAGTTACCCTGACCATCGAACTTCTCGTTGATACCCTTGAAATCGCGAATACGTGGCATAGCAACAGCTACCAATCTCTCCAAGAACTCATACATCTTGTTAGCACGAAGTGTTACGCGAACTCCGATAGGCATACCCTTACGTAGCTTAAAGTTCGAAATATCCTTACGAGACTTTGTCTGTACGGCCTGCTGACCTGTGATCAACGAGAGCTCAGCCTGTGCAACGTCGATAAGCTTCTTATCGGCTACTGCCTGCCCCATACCCTGGTTAACTACGATCTTCTCTAGACGAGGGCACTCCATAACGCTTGAGTACCCAAACTCCTTCATAAGTGCAGAGACGATCTGCTCCTTATACATTGTTTTAAGTGTTGGAACGTATGCCATTATTTGATCTCCTCCCCAGATTTTTTTGAGAAACGAACTAATTTTCCGCTTGCATCTTCACGACGACCTGTACGAGTTGGCTTGCCACTCTTTGGGTCTACGATCTGCAAGTTTGAGATGTGCAAAGCAGCCTCCTGCTCTACGATACCTCCTTGGGGATTCTCTGCACTAGGCTTCTGTGCCTTCTTCACGAGGTTTACGCCCTCGACGATGGCACGCTGC
>JBCQTK010000020.1:0-33191 GCA_047178665.1 Rikenellaceae bacterium
GTGTACTCACCTAGCTCATAGAGATATACATTGTCGACATAGGCGCAGTACTCGCCATTGTCGAGCTTCGCTACAATTAGGCGCGTGTAGATCTCGTTGTTTGCATTGAGGTAGGTATCTGTGCTCCACGCTGAGGTGTTGAACTCGTGATAGAAATTGGTGTCTTCGCAAGAGGTGATACCCTTTCCGTAGTTCGTCCATAGATCCTGTCCATTTGTCGAGTAGCTCGAACCGCTATTCGATGATGGGCGTAGGTTTAGCGTTACATAGTACCCATCGCTGCTAACCTCATTCTCACCCGATTCGCTACCCTCCTCAGAGTGAACACGTCCTGTGAAGCCCATCGCATATTTATAGTTAGGCTTCAACATTATGTTGTTCTGGTAGATATTCTTCGAACCATTACCAGTTGCCAAGTTGAGCAGAACCATTCCGGTACCTCCGCCAGACATAAATAGATTTGCCGTGTAGCTCGTCTCCGCTGTGCTGTAGGCGATATATGTAAATCCATTTCCGCCATCCCAGCCTGAGGTCGAACCAGACTCGAAGTCGCCATTCTCAATAAGGTTGTCGTACTCCACCTCGGGGATGTCGAGCGACCAATCTACAACAAAGCCATCGATATAGAATACGTAACCCAACTGCTGCATCTTGCTCGATGCCGAGATGAGCGTCGCAGGGAGAGCCCTCTTGTTGTAGGTGTGCCACGCATAGGCTTTAATATATGTAGATGGAGTCTCGTCCTCCAACCACGTCTGCGCGTCGATCATAAACTTCTGTATCTCATCCTTTAGACCATCTTCTGTGTAGACACCACCCACCTCGTCGGGTGTGCTGACACCTGTCAAGATAACTGGCAGCTCCGAGTACGCGGGATAGTAAGTGTCGATCATTAGCTCGAATGCATCGAGTTTACTCTGTAGATCCGCCAAGAGCAATGCGCCCGATCCAGCCTCGATAATCGACCCCTCATACTCCACCGCAAGGTAGTTCATACGGATACCCTCAGCAGAGGCTAGCGCCAAGAACTCCTCGAACCAAGAGGTGTCAATAAGATTTGCCACAGGGCTCAACAACGGCACCTCAAGATACTCCAACGCTGCCCAGCCTGCAATGGCGTCAGCAGCAGTTAATGAGCTGCTGTCGTTGGGGTTGAAGCCGGCAACACGATTTACATAACCCGACTCGATGTAGCCCTGCACCGTGCGCACAAAGGCATCTATGTTGGTCGTGATAGGCGCCATCGGCACAAACTCCGCCCCCTCGGGCTGACCGTCCGCAGAGTATGCGTAGCCCTCCGAGAGATACCACGTAGCGTTAAAATACTCAATCTGTGTAGCGTTGTCGCTCGCCTCACCAGCCGTCGTGCGGTGGTTTACTCCGCGTCGTGCGGTGGTTGTCGACTTATCATAACGCTCGCTCGACGACCAGAAGTCTAACTCCTCGTCGGTGAAGGTTAGATCTCGTCCTCCCTCATATACGGTCGCCTCAATCTCCGAGACTGGCGCGTTTTCCTCCTCGCTCTGACAAGATGAGAGTGCAACGAGCGAACAAAGCGACAGTAATATATATCTATTTCTATTCATAGCTTTTCAGTTTTTTTGAATTATTTACTCTGCTACCCACTCCTCGAAATGAAGATCATACTCTGGGTCTTGTCGCTGAACCAACATCTCCTTGACAGTGTACTCAACGCCTCCATAGGTATATTTATAGTAGAGTCGCAGCACCTTCGCATCCTCAGGGTCTGCCGCTAGAACAACCTCCTCGATAGCGAGGTCAGAGGTTAGATCCTCAAACTCCAATATGCTGCTGCTCGTCACACTCAAATTTAGGGTGTAGGCGTCGTCATACTCAAGGTGCAAGAATCCGAGTGTAGTGTCGCCGTGATCCGACAGCGATGTTGTCACCGTGCGCAACCCCGTAGTTGTAAATACTCGCTCAGGGCAGTAGATAAGATCAATATCCATCGGATCGAGAGTGTCGATCTCGAAATCCTCCATACTGTCGGTGTAGTCGCCATAGTAGCTCACCTCGCCTGTCGAACCGTTGGTGCGCACTCCGTAGGCGTAGTATGTGCCGCTATACTCGTTGGCATACTTCACCACATAGATCGTGTAGTCTTTCGCCGCAGTAGTAGCATCGCCACGCAAGATCGAATCGACCTGCGCATCGACAATGCGGTAGGGTATGGCGTAGGTGTTCTCCAACGATCCATCCAACGCAGCGAACTTGTCGCGGTCGATCTTCAGGTCGAACGTTCCGAGGTATGAACCTACGGGGATGGTGAAACGGTTGTTGACCAACGATGTCTCATAGAGATCTTCGGGTAGTAACTCAAAATTCTCTGCACCCTCAATCGAGTAGAGAAGCTCCTCATCGTAGGCCAAGAGAACCTCTCGCTCGATCTGGTTGTCGCGAATACCCGACAAGACTACTCCCATCTCGAAATCGAGGGTCGCACTATCCTCTCGTGAGATGAGCGTACGCAGTGGTTGCTGCGAGGCGAAGTAGCAGGTCGAGTAGTCGAAATCGACGGTGTAGTCCTCATAACAACTCGTCAGTGCCACGCACGCCACGAGGGCTGCGACAGGCAATATTCTATTGATAACTCTCTTCATTGTATTATCTTTTATTCTGTTATTTTTCGATTACCAACCCTTGTTCTGGATCATATTAGGGTTCTTCAACATCTCATCCTGTGGGATCGGGAAGTAGCGGTACTTTTCATTGTCGAGTGCACTACGATCCTCTACGATGATCGGCTCGGTGCCGTACACCAACTTTCCAGAGCTGTTTTTAGTTATATCATAGCGATAGATGTCGACATCAAGGGGTAGGTTGTGACGACGCATATCATTCAATCGGAAGTTCTCAAACGCCAACTCCAGACGACGCTCGTTGAGGATCACATCTCGGAAGGCATCTTTGCCTAGCTCGGCCTGCTCTAGCAGATATACCGCACCTCCAATATTCGCCTCCTCGCGGATGCTCTTGATGATCGAGTAGGCGGTGTAGCCATTGTACGACACGAGTGGACCATACGCCTCGTTGAGTGCCTCCGCAAGGATCAAGTACTGCTCGCCGCGACGCAATAGAGGGCAGTGGTGGTAGTCGCTCTGTGTCGACGACACATCATCCTCGTCGTAGAGCATATCCTCTTTGTCTGAGAGCCCCTTGTGTAGGTAGTAACCTGTGCGAGTGTTGTTGTAGAGTGCGCCAGGTGCGTCGAGTCCGCCATCGTATATCTGCAACGCACGTGCACTATTGAAAGTCTCGCCATTGACGTAGATGTAGCGTGAGAGACGAAGATCACGATTTGCATATGGATTTTGTGGATCGTAGCACGAACGTGGATCGTCGATAGGGTAGCCATCATTTGTGGGGAAGGCATCGACCAAGTTCTGCGACGGGCAGGTGTAGGCGTTGCCGAAGAACATCGGTGGGAAGTGATACCCCTCCAACGTGTTGTTGTTGAACCATTTGCGGAACAAGAACTCGTCGTTCTCAGTTGTCTGAACGCTCGTTCCAACCATCATAGAGTTGAGCAGAGCCGTAAACTGAGACGACATAGCAACGATACACTCATACGAAGCCTTTGCCGCACTCTCCCACTTAGCAGTGTCGCTGCCCGCTCCGCCATCTTGAAACGCAGGTGACGCACCAAGCAGAAGCGTGCGAGCCTTGAGTGCCATTGCCGCCTTGCCGCTAGCACGTCCTATCTGATCGAGCGCGAACGCCTGACCATCGTTGTCGTCGGTGTACTCTAGCGGAAGATACTCGATCGCCAAGTCACAGTCGGCAACGATCTGGTCGACACACTCCTGATAGGTGTTACGTGCAATGTTGTTGTATGTCTCAGAGTCAGACTCGTCGATATATTTCAATACAATAGGGTAGCCCAACGCCACACCATCTTCCGAGACACCACCAAAGCGAGTCAACAACTCACAACCCCACCACGCGCGTAGGAAGTGAGCCTCACCCTTCGAGCGCTGGCGAAGATATTGATCCTCCAACTCCGATGCGATGCTATATGTTATGTTGTCGCCCAAACCATACTCCATAAACATATTAATGTACTGCATCATCTTGTAGCAGCTATCCCAGTTGTCGTAGAAGTTATTCGCGGCGGTCAAACCACCATACGAGTAGTTGTGTATGTTGCTCCCGTAGTTGTTTGTGCAGGCGTTGTCGCTCGCCACATCGAGGTAGTTGCTGTTGAAGCCGCTCAACGTATTGGGGATGTTGGAGTAGGCGTTGTAGAGCACTCCCATCGCATAGTCGGGGAGTGTCCAAGTAATATCATCATCAAACGTATTGTTCACCTTCGTATCGAGCAGGTCGCTACAAGAGGAGAGTAACAGAGAGAGTGACAGTACCGATAGTGTTATCTTATTCTTAATCATAATTTCTACTAGTTAAAAAGTTAGGTTTACACCTCCCGTTACGGTTGATAGTATTGGGTAGTTCGATATTCCGGCATTCAACACCTCTGGATCCATCTCCTTGATTCCCGAGATGGTGAGTAGGTTGTTTGCTCTGACGTAGATCTTCGCACTCTTCAACCACTGACAGATCGGACGCTCCTGCCCAAACGTGTAGCTAAACTCAACGTTCTTGAGGCGGAAGAAGCTGCTGTTCTGCAACCAGAATGATGAGTTCTGGTGGTTGTTGTTTGCGCTCTGAGTTGTCAACATTGGGTATATACCATCTGGATTTGTCACAGGATCGTAGCACTCCCACGCCACAGCAGAGTATTTATCCTCGCCATCCATCCAGTAGTAGTTGTTGTTGAGGTACTTGTAGGCTCCGATCTGCGCTGTTCCCAACACGTAGAGACCAAATCCCTTATAGTTGAGATTAACCTCTAACCCGAAGTTAAATCGAGGCTCGCTGTTGCCCAAATACCTCTTGTCATTTGTGTCGATTATACCATCCCCATTGAGATCATTGTAGGCGATGTCACCCACACCATACTCGCCGAGGGTCTGTGTTGGTGCTCCAGCTAGCTCTACGTCGCGTCCAAAGATACCCAACGCCTCATATCCAAAGAGAGCGTCTGTCGAGTAACCTACGGAGTTTAGGTAGGCATCATCGTATGTCACCTCGTTTGTCTGTAGAAGTTTGTTCTTCGCAAACAGCATATTTGTTCCAACAGAGTATGTCAAATCGCCAGCTGTAGCTCTCCACGTCAAACCAAGATCAAATCCCGAGTTGCGAACCTCGCCCCAGTTGTCTTGTGCGACGAGTGTTCCGTAGACGTCCGAGTACTCAGAACTCATCGAGACGATGATGTCGTAGCGATACTCGTTGAAGTAGTTGAAATCGAACGACAAGCGACGATCGAGCAACAATCCCTCAAGACCTATATTATATTCCAACGACTTCTCCCACTTCAGATCCTCGTTGCCAACTGTCGTAGAGGTTGTGAGTGTTGGTGCCAAGGTGCTGTTGATACGCACAGTACTTGCACTCCACGTATTCTCGTAGAGGAAGTAGCTCGTCGAGCCATCGTAACCGAGTAGACCACCCGACGCCTTTAGCTTCAAGAAGTCGATGGTCTCAGACTCCTTCAAGAATGTCTCGTCACTCAAGATCCACGCTGCACCCACGGCAAATGTCGGAAGGTAGCGGTTGTCACCCTCGAAGTGGTTGCTTCCCATAATCGCACCACTCGCCTCGACAATGTAACGATCCTTGAAGGCGTAGTTGGCACGTAGCGCATAGTTCAACACCTTTGTGTCCTGTGTTGTGCCTGTCGACTGCCCTATGTAGTAGTAGGTTAGGGCATTGGCGCTCAATCGGTGGTCGTCTGAGAATGTGCGCAGGTAGTCGAACCCTCCCAGCCACGCTGTCGTGCGGTAGGTGTAGGTGCTCGACAGCTTCTGCTGGTCGGTGACAGTCGATGTCTTGCGCTGGAGGAGTGTCAACTCATCGTTGCCGTTGGCGTCAGACATCCATAGCTGCGCATAGGTAGGGGCGTTTGTCGTGAGCGACTCTTTGCCCTGGAAGTAGTTGTCGAATCCCATCGAACCCCTTGCGGTGAGTCCCTTCACGATCTTGTTGAGGTTGAAGTCGAGACCAACGTTAAGCTGTCCTGTGATAGTCACAGTCTTGGTGTTTCCACCATATGTTATATCTCCGTAGAGGTTGTCGTCGGTGTTGAGACTAGCACCCAACGCAGGGTATCCATTGCTCTCGGTCGCTATGATGTTAGAGGCGATTATGAGAGGATACTCATTAGGACGAAGTGTCGAGAGGTTAGAGAATGTTGATGCGTCATCTAGGTTCGAGCTGCGCTTGTTCTGCATAATCGCACCCATACCAACCTTCGCTACAATGAAGTTGTTAACCTTCATCTTTAGGTTTCCTCGCACATTATATTGTGTCACACCCTGGTCGATACCCACCTTGTAGATACCATCCTTGTCGGTGAAACCTGCCACCAATGCATATTGAGTGTTGTTGTTACCTCCTGCGAACTCTAGCGTCGCACGCTTCCACGGCGATGCCGACTGTAGGAAGTAGTCGTAGTAGTCTACACTTGGATAGCGGAAGTCATTCTCGCCTGTCGAGGCTGCATATCCTGCCAAATCAGCGGCTGAGTAGTGGGCTGAGAGTCCATCGTTGATACTCGCCTGGTTGTAGAGCGTTGCGTAGTCATACGAGTTCAGATACTCTGGTAGATCCGATATGACGTTTACGCCCATATCAACATTAACCTTGATCGTGCGCTTGTGTTTAGCTCCCGCCTTTGTCGTGATGAGCACAACTCCGTTGGTTGCCAACGAGCCGTAGAGGATCTTGGCTGTTGCATCCTTCAGTACCTCGATCGTCTCGATCTCATCGGGCAGGAGGGTGTCGATGCCACGAGGAATACCATCCACGAGTACCAATATGTCGTTGCCGCTCGTCGAGTGTAGACCACGAATGCCGAGTGTTGAGTTTTGAGCGTTGATACCGCCATTTGTGAGGATTGCGGTGAGACCCGATAGCTGTCCCGACAGGGTGTTGCTTGTCATCAGATCGGAGTAGGCTGCCATATCCTCACCCGTCGTCGCGCTCACAGCACTCACCGAGTAGCGTCTCGCCTCCTCGATACCGTGGGGTAGTTTGACTACGTCGCTCTCGCCAGCGTATATTGGGGCTTTGTCGAGGATATATTTCACCTGCGCACCATTTGTTGCAGGGTCTGAGATGTAGGTCTCAAATCCCTCCGACTCGATGACAATAGCGTAGCCCGACTTTGCCGATATTTTGAAAGCTCCACTCTCATCGGTGTATGTTGAGGTGATACCCTCGTTGGTTGTCACCTGCGCGTTGCGAAGAGGGTTGCCCTCTGCATCAACCACAACTGCTACAACCTCACGAGAGGCTCCATCACCACTCTTATTCTGCGCCACGGCACTGCTCACAACGACGAGCCCCAGTAGCGACAAAATAGATATTATATTTAATCTTATATTCATATCTGTACTATTTAATATAGGTTATCAATGTGATGTCGACTACCAGCCAGGGTTTTGAGCAATGTACATACGCTCAACCTCATCCTTTGGTAGTGGGTACCAGTAGTGTTTACGTTCGAATACACGAGTCTCAGCCAACACATCCTTCGATTTGTAGACATAGTTAGCGGTGTTGCTTCCAGGCTCTGTCGACGATGTAGTGTCGGCTGTGAAGTTTACACCCTTGATCGGATAGTTGCCCGAGAAGAGCTCTTCGGCGATCATCCAACGGCGAATGTCGAAGTTGCGGTGGTTCTCAAATAGAAGCTCCACAGCGCGCTCGTTACGGATTCTTTCGCGGAATGTCTCCTTGTCGGTTGTGTATTGTGCGAGAACATCACAGTGACCTGCTCGTTTGCGGATCTTGTTGATAGCTCCAACAGCGGTGTAGCCATAACCCTCTGGGTCGGAGTTTGGTCCATACGCCTCGTTCATCGCCTCAGCGTAGTCCAACCACACCTGTGTAGTGCGGATAATAACACCGCTGAAGTCGTAGTCGGTATAGCCGTAGTCCGCCCCAAGATATTTGCGAGCGCTCTCCCAACAGAACTTCTTGCCGAGGTAGCCTGTCTCATTATCCCACGATGGGGCTGAGTCCAACTCACGACCTCCTGTCCACGTTGCGAGGTAGTATGGTGTTGTCTCGTCGGCACCTGTCACACCCCACTCCTCAGCTGGGTAGACAATGAAGTTGTTGAATCGAGGGTCGCGGTCGGTGTAACACTTACCTAAAAAACCATTTGCTGGCGTGCCGCCTGTCACCTCAGGATCTGTGGTCTCCCATCCGTTCTCTCCAAGTGTGATCGGATAGCCTCTCGATGTCTCAAACAGATCGACAATGTTCTGCGTTGGGAAGTTGTGGTTGTATCCCCAGTTTCCTGTACGTGCAGTCATCGTTGAGTTCTGCCAATGTATAAATAGAGTTGTCTTGCGAGTCGAACCCGTCCAGTTGACACCGAATAGTGCCTCCTTGCTCATAAAGCCCGACGCGTGGTAGAATATATCCATATAGTTGGGGTCTGACGCACTGTCTGACGTCGACTCATACATCCTCAGGTCGTCGATGTCAGTGTTTGTCTCGATCGCCGCTATCGCCTCCCACGCATACTTCGCTGCATTTGCTGCACGCTCCGTGTTGTAGCTCGTTATGTGGTTGGTGATTGTGGTTGGATTCTGCATCAGTGGACTCGCTGCATAGAGCTCTGCCCACGACTTGAGAGCCATTGCGGCTAGACCCGACACTCGACCTGTGTTGGCGTGATCCCATACTTTGGGAAGGTAGCCGATCGCAAGGTTACACTCGGCGATGATGAGATCCGTAGACTCCGCATAGCTCAACCTCTCCATATTATCGTAGTTGTCGATCGACGGATCGAAGAGCTTCATAAAGTCGGGCATACCGCCACTGCGGCGAATGATCTCGAAGTAGAACCACGCACGGAAGAAGTGCGCCTGACCAAGCAGAAGCGACTTCTGCTCCTCTGTTAGTGTCGACTGCTCGGGGACAACCGATATGACTCGGCCCGCAATACGAAGAGACTGAAACGCCCTGTCGATCGTCCCGTTGCTACGCTCCCAACTTACCTCGGGGCGACCAGTGTTGTACCAGTTACCGCCGTTGATGTCGGTGATGTAGTCGTACTGAGCGTTCGTTCCCAACTCATCCGACATTATTCCTATGTGTGTGTACTCTAATCCGAAGTACTGTCCCTGTGCACCTGCTGTGTGGTCAAATATGTTGTCGTAGCAGACATCGAGATAGCCACGAGTCGATTCGTAGTTGCTAAATACATCATTCTCATCGAGACCCTGATCGGCAGCCATATCGAGATAATCCTCGCAGGATGTCATCGCAAGCAAAATTGCCAAGAGTGCAAATATTTTTGTTATCTTTTCCATTGTTATTTACTTATAAGGTTAGAATGAGAATCGAACACCAATATTATAGCGTCTCACGAGTGGATATGATGAGATACTGTTGAGAGTGGGGTCGGTCTGGCTGCTGAATGGAGTAATCTTGCAGAGGTTGTTACCACTAACGTAGAGCTGAAAACTCGAAATGCCGACCCTCTTGAATAGCGGTGTCGTAAATCTATATGAGAGCTCGACACTCTGAAGGCTCACATACGACGCATTCTGATAGAGGTATGTCGATGCGTCCTGGCTGTAGTCGTCGTTGAGAGCAGTGTGGAGCGATGGTTTCACCGCAGTGCCTGCCGACGCTGTGTCGTACGTCCAACGATAGATAACATCCGCGTTGGCGTAGTAGACTCCGCTGCCACCCCTCTGATTGTCAAATGCAAAGTAGCTGTTTAGCCCCTTGTAGATGTCGTAGACACCATAGATCAGAGCGTTGAACTCGAAGCCCTTGTAGCCAAATCCGATCGATCCGCCATATGTCTTTTGTGGATAGGTGTTGTAGTCGACAGGGATCTTATCACCCTCCTCGTCGATCACTCCGTCGCCATTGTAGTCGAGGTAGATTAGATCACCGGGGACGAGTGTCGCCTGAACAGTCGTGTTGTTTGTTGTTGTGTAGTTATATATGTCGTCGAGCGAAGTGTAGTAGCCATTTGTGTAGTAGCGGCTCTGATAGTTGATCGACTTACCCTCATATTTAGTGTAGTCGAGTGCTCCCTCAGCGTCGTTGCGATATACCACTCTATTCTCGTTGATTGCATAGTTAGCCTTGATCCAGTAGCGGAAGTTATCACCGATATTGTCGCGCCACTCGATCTCTGCCTCCAAACCGTGGCTCTTGGTGATTCCCAAGTTGGCTGTCGATGAGCTTACTCCTACCCAGATTGGGTTCGACACATCCATCAAGATACCTGTACGATCCTCCTTGAAGATGTCGAGCGAACCAGAGAATTTGTTGAATATTTTAAACTCAATACCCAAGTTCTGCTTCACTGCAGTCTCCCACGTTGCGTTGGTGTTGGCTAGAGCGCCCTCGCTATATAGGTCGCCATAGGTCGACTTTGTATCGTATCCGAAGGCTGCGTTACCACCATCGTTCGAGTAGGTCTGGATATATGAGTAGGCTGTCGCCGAGCGGTCATATCCAACCTGACCATACGAATATCGCACTTTCAGGTTGTTGAGTTTGTCGCCAATATTATTCTTGATAAATGGTTCCTCCGAGATTCTCCAACCCAACGAGTATGATGGGAAGAAGGCGAATCGCATACCTGGTGCGAACTTCTGCGAACCTGTGTAGGCGCCGTTGAACTCCGCGAGATAACGTCCCTTGTAGCCATATGTGGCACGTGTCACCCAAGCCTCATCCTTCTCGACAAATTCGAGCGCCGTTGTGCTGCTGTTAGTTAGTCCTGAGTTCTCGTTGCGGTTCATCAAGATAAGTCCCGTAACGTCGTGGTCGCCAAACGTACGTGCGTAGTTAATGGCAAACTCGTAGTATAGTTTCTTGGCGTAACCACCGCTCAACATATTATCGTATGAAGCTGACATACGATCACCCTGAAACACAGAGTCTGTCCATCTCACACCACTGCCGTCGACAATATATCCACCTGTCGAGTTCGTTGTCGAGTAGTCGTAGTCGTATGAGTATGCTGTCTCCAACGTTCCGAACGCATCTCCCTGATACTTCTGCACATATGAGTCGGTATTTGTCGATACCGTATATGCAAACTTGGCGTTGACCGATAGACCTTGCGTGATCATATCGAGCTTCTGCTTGAATGCAACGTCGATAAAGTGCTGGTAATATTTATACATTCTCGATCCGCGGTCGAAGTTACGATACATATTACCCGTACCATCCGACATTACACCATACTCACCATCGTCCCACGTAATAGGGAAGAGGTTTGTAGCCGAGGTGTAGAGGCTCTGATAGAACTCCGAGTCGCCATATCCTGTCTCTGTTGTGCCGTCGATACGATAACCCGACTGGTTACGATGACCATACTTACCCGACAGGTTGACCGATACAGTAGTCGTTGGTGTGACAGAGAAGTCGAGGTTCGTACGCCAGTTGTAGCGCTTGTAGTAGTACGATCCGTCGTAATCATCGGTTGTCACGGTGTTCAATATGTCACCATCGTTGAGATAACCGATCGAGGCGAAGTAGCGCACGAAGTCTGTACCTCCGCTGATGTTTACGTTGTACTGCTGCTGGAAACCTACCTTGTCGATCATCTCGTCGAACCAGTTGATCTCTGGGAAGTCGTCGTTATATGCGCCATAGTTTCCCGTCTCGTAGGCATTGCTCCACGCCTCGATGGTCGATGTAGGTATCATACTCGACCACGACTGGTCGTTCATACACGCCTCGTTCCACATCTGCATCGCCGTAACGTAGTCCGAACGCTCCGTGGTGAAGATTGGTGTCTTGACACCGAAGTTGGCGGAGAAGTTCACCTTTGGGCGATCATTCGTTCCGCGCTTTGTGGTGATGAGGATAACTCCATTCGCACCCTTCACTCCGTAGACCGCAGTGGCTGAGGCATCCTTCAACACCGACAGCGACTCGATCTCGTTGGGGTCAATGTCGTCAAACGAACGCTCCACACCATCGACCAAGCAGAGCGGCGATGAATCCTGCCACGACGCTGTACCGCGAATGTAGATTGTCGACGACTCAGCACCAGGCTTTGTCGAATCTTGTGTGATAACCACACCTGGCATCGTACCCTGAATAGCCTGCGACACGGTGCTAACCGAACCAGCTTTCAGGATCTCGTCACCCTTGACCTGCGCGATAGATCCCACTGCCGAGTTCTTCTTCTGTACTCCATAGCCGACGACCAAGATCTCCTCGATAGTCTCCGAATCCTCCGCCATCAATACATTGACCTCTGTGATAGCGTCCGAGATGGCGATAGTCTGTGTGTCGTATCCGAGGTAGCTAAATATCAGCTCCTGACCGCTCTCCACATTGATTGTGTAGCGTCCCTCCCAATCTGTCACCGTTCCGACGGTTGTCCCGTTGATGATAACAGTTACTCCGATCACAGACTCATTCGTAGCCTTATCGGTTACTACTCCTGTGATGGGGCGCGGCGCAGCGTATGCACCAGCAACCACACCAAATAGTAGCATTATAAATAGTGTTATTTTAACTCTCATAATCTTTTATTTAAGATATTCTAATTATCTGCTACTTTACAGGTATCGTGACAAAAGCTATACTCTCTGGTGGCATCAAGCCCAACTCGACTGTCGCAACAACGCCTGACACAGTAACCTCAGGCTCAGAACCAATACCCTCATATACATAGTCGTCGTCGAAGCAGCGCATTGATGGGGTGCGATCTGTGTCTATCTGGAAATCCCCAAGTGTTATCTTCACGCTGTTCGATGTCGTGTACTCTTCGGTGTAGTTGATCACCATAAACGTAACCGCACGACCCTCGTTGTTGACATCGGGAGAGTCGATAGAGTTGGCAAAGGCGAGGATAGAGAGTGATCTATATGAATTATATTCCGATCCATCCTCGTAGAGATATGAAAATTTTGTAGGGCTCTCATCCTTTATGTACTCCGTGTCGTAGGTCGATCCAGAGGTGGTAGGTACATATGCAGATGTTGCGCTACTGCTCACAACCGAACTCTCTACAACCCACTTATTGTCGGGGTTGATATAGTTAGGATAGTCCAAATTCTTCATATTGTTGCGTGGCACAATCATATTCGAGAACTCCTTCATCGGATAGTAGGATCTCATTCTACGCGCCACACCCGAATCGCCATAGATTGCGCGGTTTCCCGATGGAGAGCCGTAGCCCTCAGTGTGAGGCTCGAACATTAGCTCCCCCGCAAGACCGCCATTGTAGGCTGTCATCTTATTAACATATGTCTCGATCATTCGTCGCGACACAGCTGGCTCAACACCACCTAACGAACCACCTGCGCCAACGCCAGTCTCGTCACCCATCAATGGAATACCACCGCAGTTTGTCTGCAAATATTCATACATATCATACCACTCCGTACCTGCCTGATAGTCGTGCACCGAGAATCCGTGGTAGAGGGCGCAGCAATCTATCGCTGCATAGTCGAAGGCTGTGTAACGCCCTGCCTCAGTGGTGTAGCCTGTGTAGTCGCTGAGACGACCCTCTGCAGCCATCTTATTTACCACTGTCTTTACGCTCGGTGTGCTAGATGAGAAGTAGATGTCACCATCTTTGTCAAGATCAGCAAGGTGTGTGGCGAATGTGATACCATTACCCATACTCCAACCCGATGGGTCGGTGATCTTTGGCATCTTCAACCCACGATCTTTACACTCCTCGATTAGACCTAATATACAATAGGTCGTGCGCCACGCATTGAAGTATGCGCCCCACTCCTTAGAGAACGATAGGTAGTCCTGCTCAACACCATTGTCCGACATATGTTGCAGGAACTCCGCGATAAATACGATGTAGGCATCCTCGTCGAAGTAGAATGTTTTATCTGAATACTCCTTTGTCCACTTGCTACCTGGGTGTGGGTACGAGCAGATCCAGTCGGGGAGGTTGTTGCTCGAACCATATCCGTTGTAGTCACTCTTTAGAGTAGCCCAGAACTCAAGGTGTGGGTTCGCTTGGCGCAACATCTTCATCGACTCGATGCGATCATCGTAGTATGCGAAGTTGTAGACGCCCTCTGTGATCTCCTGCTGCTTGTCGAACGCCACACGGCAGATCGACCAGTTGATGTCGCCATACAACCACTGCACAACAGTGCTAGGGTTGTAGATGCCTGTTAGGAACGAACCTGTACGCTCCATATCACTTCCGCAGAACATCACCTGCTGCTTGTAGCTGTTGAGATTGATCGTGTAGCTTGCGCCGATACCCTCGATCGCCTCAGCCTCCTCATCTGTGTTTGGCACATAGTTTGCGAATCCGATTGTGTAGTCGAACGACTCTGTGCCATTCGTTGCACTCACAACATTGGACTCGCCCCATTTCGAGAGGAAGATTGATGGGGCAGGGGTGAGAGTCACACCATCGGGTGTCGTGTAGTCGACCTTGGTGATCGCCTCGCCATTCTCCAACTCCTCGATCGTGATGGTGAGGGTTTCAGAATCGATCGTCGCAGCGTACTCCGTAGAGACGCCATCGACATCGGCCCACACCGAAAAGGAGTCGAGTGTCGGAGTCGTCAGTGATGCATCGACACCATCTTCGGCACACCCCACGCTACTCACCACCAAGAGGGTCAGGACGCCCCTCGACAGGAGTTTCGAAATCTCGTAGTAGAAATTTTTCATAGGTTATTAGTTTTAGTTGATTTGTTTCAATTTTGATTATACAAATATCAATATAAACCGAATAATATGCAGCCTCAAATTATTCAAATGATGGTATAGATCTTACATACGACAATAAAAAGACTCTCGTAGTGGCGTACAAGGCGGTTTTTATGTGGTAATGATTTAATTGTTCCGCAAAATGAGTAGAATATACCTTGCCCTACCTCTATTTATATATATCTTTGCAGTTGATGATCGCAATCATATAAAAGTGTAGATCATATACACCTCTATTTACTCCGAAAATAACAACTAAAAAACCATAACTCAAAATGAAAAAAATCTACCTTACACTGCTCTTGGCAACTGCAGCACTCTTCGTTGGGTGTAGCGAAGAGAGCGAAACACCATTCCAAATCGAATCGGTCACGGCGCTCGACATCGAAGGCGAGCTCTACGATAAAACCCTTGTCACATCACACAACGGTGAGGATGGCACGGTCGTAACATATACATTTGTTGGTGGTAGCGGAAGTATCAATGGCGACATACTCACAACAGTAAAGAGATCAAATGCAAAGCTGTATGTCGAGGCGGTCTCTCCTGCTGGCGAGGTGGCAGAGTACACATACATCTACTTCAATGAAGATGTTGCACCGCCAGTAATTACATCATTTACGCTCAACTACAAGGAGCTAGAGGATGCATTCTATGGTCTTGAGCTCAACGTGACACACACGGGTGACGAGAATTGCAACGTTACATTTGCCCTGCTCGATGAAGATGGTGAGGAGATTGCTGCAGATGACGCAACTGACTATGGGCAGATAATCTACGCATATGGCACTCAGTACTATGCTGCGGGCACATCGAACTCGACACTCTACGCAAAGGTCGAGGATGCATTTGGCGACACAGATGAGGCTACTACATCCTACACGTATGTCGAGGTGTCATACCCCAACAACTACTACATTGATGAGACAGAGTGGCTTACGCTCGCTATAGGTACACAGAACGCCTACGACCAATGGCGCGGCTACACACCAGATCTACCCTGCGTGCTCCTAATCGGAAACTCTATCTCGATTAACTACACACCATACATTCAGGACGCATTCACCAACGACCAATACAACACCAGCGGAATCGACCATCCCGACACAAAGACCGCAAACGTCTATCGTGTCCCAGAGAATGCGGAGAGCACCGAGGAGGGCATTAAGCAGATTGCTAACTATCTAACGGGACTCGGTGGCGACAAGTGGGATGTGGTGCACCTCAACTACGGTCTGCACGACCTGAAAAAGACTGTCGACACCTCGAAGTGTGATGTCTCAATCGCCGATTACAAAGCAAATCTGCGTGCGATATTTAATGCAATTATGACGAGCCCATATTGTAATGGTGAGGACACAAAGATCATCTGGGCAAGTACAACGTGGTATCCTGATGGGCTAACTGGTCCGATACGTACATACGGCGACGAGATAACCTACAACGCTGCGGCAAAGGAGGTTTGTGAGGAGACAGCCTACAAAGATAGAGTCTACTATTGCGACGACCACCACGCCGTAACGAACGAGACTTGGGGAACATACTGGACAAGCATCGACGTACACCCCAACACCGCCTGCTACAAGGCGTTGGCGGCAGGTGCTGTGGAGCTAATCAAAGCGGATCTAGAGGATTTATATCCAGCGATAGAGTTCTAGTCAGTAGTTTTAGCTATCATAGAGCGGGGGTGATTACCAAGTGTTTACGACTTGTTAATCACCCCCGTTTCAGATCTGTCACTTCCCGATCTATTCCTTCACAATCTCTACAACGCAGAGACTCTGTGCTGGTATGTTGAACCTATACTCGCGCTCGCCGATATAGCAGCGTGCACTCTCGCTCTTCTCTGTGTCGTTCTGCAGGATGAGTCGATACTTGTCGCCTGCGTCGAGTGTGATTATTTTGTTGTGGCTATACGATGCAATGCGAATATCGCCTGGGCGGATCGCCTGGCTAAGCAGCATCATTGGGGCGTAGTCGGGGTTGTACGTAACCACTTTTGTTGTGCGGTCGATCGTGATGAGCGAGTTTTGTCGCCATCCCCAGCCGCTCTCGGAGCTCTCGTTTAGGATCATATTCCAGTAGCTGAAGTTGTCGCACCCTCCATTGATGTAGCCTGCAACCTCTCCGAAGCGACTTCTTGCCTGCGAGAGATCGTTTTTGCCATTGAAGCAGACGCTCTCGGTGTGCATAATTGGCATCGACTTCGCCGCAACCTGAAGTTCGGATATATATTGTGGATACATATATTGGATTCCGATACCATCGAAATCTTTTCGATACTCCTCGTTTGAGGCTATGCGGAGTGCCTCACGCTCTCCTCGTGTGCGGAATGTACCAGCCCAGATCTCGGTTTTGCATCTCTTCTTGTCGAAGAGTGGGCGCATATATCCAGATACAAACTTCGCCATCTGCTCAGCTGGCAATCTGCACGATGGATATTTTGTGTTGAAGTCCTGCTCGTTTTGGATAAGTATGCGATCGACCGTAACACCCTCCTTGCGATACCCCTCGACATATTTGAGAAAGTATAGTGCGTATGCCTCATAGATTTGAGGATTATCCTTCAGGCGGTTAGTCTCACGGAACTCATTGCCACGATCCATATATCCCGACTCCTTCATCCAGGCGGGAGGGCTCCACGGTGATCCGAATAGCTTGAAATCAGCGTTTATGCTCTTTGCGAATTTAATGTATGGCAACATATATCTCATCTCTCGTTCGAGGCTAAAGTGCTTCATCGAGTAGTCCTCAGCCACCTCTGAAAAGCTGTAGGCATCTATTCCAAAGTCGCTCGACCCGATCGAGGCGCGGCAGATCGAGAAGTTGCTGTAGTTTGAGCCGAACAGAGACTCCATCACGCTGAGCTGCTGATCTTTGTCGAGCGAGAGGAGTGCTTCGCCTCCGATCTCGTTGAAGCAGCCACCGATACCCTGCATTGTCTGGTGTTTGATCTCTGGATAGAGGCGTATTTCGTGTTTGAACTTCTCAACCCCTCTCAGGGAGTCCGCAGATTGGGGCGATTGATTGAATATCCTCGTTGGATTGGGGCAGTTCGTGAAGCTATCTAACGATATGTACTTTATCGTTGTCTCCTGTTGTGCAGCCGCCGCTACGATAGTTGACAGAAGGGTTAGTGTGGTGGTTACTATATTTCTCATTGTTCTAATGTTTTGGTTATACAAATATACACTTTATTTCTCAATATCATATCGTCATACATAAATATGAGATCTCATCTCCCCAATGCGAAGGAGCTGCAGAGCATCGTCGACTACACGCGCTCACCTCTCACTACTGCCACGGCAGCAATAGACCCGCTTTTTGAGGTTAGTGCTATCTAGAGTGAGTCGGGGGCGGATGACTTCCCGTTCTATTGGAGCTCGACAACACACGATAACTCAGGTCGAAGTGCGGGCAGTGCAGCTGTCTATGTAGCGTTCGGTCGCAGCTTAGGTAATATGTCGAATATGCAGGGTATGATGCCCCAGGGTGGGGGCAGTCGTCAGCGCCAAGGTCAGATGCAGGGGCAGCGTCAAGGACAACCTCAGCGACAGGGCAATAATAGCTCCACGCCCAACTGGATAGATGTGCACGGCGCAGGGTCGCAGCGCAGCGATCCCAAATCGGGCGATCCGTCGATCTACGCTAATGGGCACGGACCTCAGGGTGACGCAATCAGAATCTACAACTATGTGAGGTTGGTTCGTGATTTATAGTATAGAGTGAACTTTAATTTTTAACTAAAATATTATTATGAAGAGAAGATTGATGTCAATTTTAGCGACCCTATGTGTCGGAATATTGAGTGTGTCGGCACAGAGCTATGCCAATCCAACGTTGAAGAGTATACACGAGCGAACAAGCGTTAGATCCTACACGGAGAGGACGGTGAGCAAGGAGCAGTTGGTGGAGTTGGTTAAGGCAGGTATGGCAGCCCCTTCGTCGATGAATCGTCAGCCGTGGAGGTTTGTCGTTATACAGGAGAGAGCAACTCTCGATAAGTTGGGTGAGATAAAGCCTCCTGTGGCGAAGGCTCCTGCGGCTATCGTCGTTTTGGGTGACACAAAGGTTAGTAACTCGTGGGTGTTGGATTGTTCGGCTGTGACGCAGAACATCTTGATCGCCGCAACATCTATGGGGCTCGGCACAGTGTGGACGGGTGCTTATGGCAATGCGAAGTTTGAGAGCCTGCTGAAGGAGACGTTGGATCTGCCCGATGGGGTTATGCCTCTCTCGGTTATAGCTGTCGGATATGCAGACGGGGTGCAGACGCCAAAGGATAAGTTTGACGAGTCGAAGATTCATTTCGGCAGCTACTAAAACAAGTCACATCTGATCAGAGTCAGCCAAACAAGGATGAGTTTTGGGGCTTCGCAAGCTCCTCAAACCGTAGCGTACATACTGTACGTGAGGATTTGAGGAGCTTGCGAAGTGCCGAAAATCGCCTTGTTTGTCAGAATTAGCGTCGCTCTCTCCAGAGGCGCGACATATCCTCAAGACTCTTACCCTTTGTCTCGGGGACAAATTTCCAGACGAAGATAATCGATAGGAAGCAGAAGAGGGCATAGATTAGATATGTGCCTCCGATGCTCCACTGTGTCAGCGGAATGTAGGTCGACGAGATGGTGTAGTTGGCGAGCCACTGCGCTGCAACAGCTATCGCTATAGCCTTGCCTCGGATGGTGTTGGGGAAGATCTCGGCGATGAGAACCCAGCAGATGGGTCCCCACGACATCATAAACGACGCTGTGTAGATGACGATGAAGATGAGTGCCGCGATACCGATCTGATCCATAAATGATAGTGTGCCCAGAGCAACCATACCGATCATCATACCAACCGAACCGACTATGAGCAGAGGACGACGACCCCATTTGTCGACAGTCAGAATTGCGACCATCGTAAAGGCTATGTTGATAACTCCCATAACCACAGTCTGTAGCATCGCTGCGTCGCCCGACGACCCTAGACCCTCGAAGATGCGTGGTGCGTAGTAGAGAACGACGTTGATGCCGATCGCCTGCTGAAAGATCGACAGCAAGATGCCGACCACCACTACGAGCGCTCCATAGGCGAAGAGTGGCTCCGACTTCTCGCGTATAGTACTCTTGATCTCATCCAATATATGTGTCGCAGATTTAGTTCCGTTGATACGTGTGAGCACCTCCATTGCACCTCTCATATCTCCTGTTATGGCTAGATAGCGCGGTGTTTTGGGTACTAGCAGTAGTAGTAGCCCGAAGAGAGCTGCTGGCACCGACTCGCTGAGGAACATTCTGCGCCAGCCTATCGAGATCATCTCATCGACACCCTCCAGCGAGTTCTTGATCGCATAGTTGACGAAGTAGACAACCAACATACCGAAGATGATGGCGAACTGGTTGCACGACACGAGTGTGCCGCGAATGTTGGCAGGTGCGAGCTCCGCAATATACATCGGGCAGACCGCCGAGGCGAGACCTACGCCGATACCTCCGATCACGCGGTAGATGTTGAATGCCACGAGAAGCTCCGCTGTAGGGGTGCCATACTCGAAGAGCAAAAACTCAGGATTGAACGATCCGAGAGCCGAGAGAAAGAAGAGTGTTGCCGCAATCATTAGCGAGTTGCGACGACCGAATTTGTTGGCTAACACACCCGATATTGCACCTCCGACGATACACCCGATGAGGGCGCTTGAGGCGGTCATTCCGTGGAGTGCGGGAGTGTAGACGAAGTCTGTTGCACTCTCGAAGAAGTGCTGTAGCGCCTGCTCTGCCCCCGAGATAACAGCTGTGTCGTAGCCAAAGAGTAGACCTCCGAGGATAGCGACCATAGTGATACCAACGAGGTAGAGCTTGCTACCTGTTTCGTTTGTTGTCATATTTTTGTAGTAGTTAAAGGTAGTTGTTGTGGTTAGCAGGGGGGGGATGTGGTTCTATCCTCCATCCCCCTGCTGGTGTTGTTGGGTGGGTGTATCTCCTAGATATACATTCCTACCATTGTCTCGTAGAGCTCCTGCTTGCCGCTGATCTGTGCTGGCTCACCTGCTGTACGTGCATAGTCGGCAGCCTGCTCAAGTGTCATCTTGCCAGCCTCGAACTCTGCGCCGACGCCTGAGTCGTATGATGCATATCTCTCTGTGAGCATCTTCTCATATGGCGAGTTCTCCAATAGGTCGGCAGCAGCCAACAATCCGCGAGCAAAGATGTCCATTCCCGATATGTGGGCGATAAAGAGATCATCTGCGTCGGTTGAGTTGCGACGGATCTTTGCGTCGAAGTTTGTGCCACCGCCCTGGATGCCACCGCCGCGCAATATCACCATCATCGCCTGAGTGATCTCGTAGATGTCGGCAGGGAACTGGTCGGTGTCCCATCCGTTCTGTGCGTCGCCGCGGTTGGCGTCGATAGATCCCAACATACCTGCGTCGACCGCACACTGCAACTCGTGCTCGAATGTGTGACCAGCGAGTGTGGCGTGGTTAACCTCGATGTTGACCTTGAAGTCTTTGTCGAGTCCGTTGGCTCTCAAGAATCCGATCACTGTCTCAGTGTCGACATCGTATTGGTGCTTCGTGGGCTCCATCGGTTTGGGCTCGATTAGGAAGTTGCCTGTGAAACCCTTTGAGCGTGCATAGTCGCGCGCCATAGTGAGCATACGCGCTAGGTGCTCCTTCTCGCGCTTCATATCGGTGTTGAGTAGGCTCATATAGCCCTCGCGACCGCCCCAGAATACGTAGTTGTCGCCGCCCAACTCGATTGTCGCATCGATTGCATTCTTGATCTGTAGCATTGCGCGAGCAGCTGTGCCGAAGTCGGGGTTTGTCGACGCACCATTCATATAGCGTGTGTGGCTAAATACGTTCGCCGTGCCCCAAAGGAGCTTGATGCCTGTCTCCGCCATTCTCTCTTTGGCGTATGCGACGATAGCCTTTAGGTTCGCCTCATACTCCTCTACTGACTCTCCTTCGTCGATTAGGTCGATGTCGTGGAAGCAGAAGTACTCGATGCCAACCTTCTGCATAAACTCGAAACCTGCGTCGAGCTTCTGCTTGGCGTTCTCGATAGCCGACGATCCATCTTTCCACGCCTGCTTGATTGTGCCGCCACCGAACTGGTCGCCACCCTCTGCGCATAGTGTGTGCCACCACGCCATTGCGAACTTGAACCAATCCTTCATCTTCTTGCCGTAGACAACCTGCTCAGGGTTGTAGTAGCGGAACGCAAGTGGATTCTTAGACTCCTTACCTTCGAACTGGATCTTCTCGATACCTGGAAAATAAACTCTCTGTGCCATAATTTTTTGTCTTTTTTAGGGGTTTGTATTTAATCGTTTAATTTGTGATAATTTACTGCTGTAGTTGTCTTTCGAGTTCGAACTTCCACCTCTGATATGCCGCCTCCAATACCTCGCGGTCTGAGTCGATCGGACTTGTCTGCTCCAACATCTCTAGCGATGCAAATGCCTCCTCGCGCGATGCGTAGAGCGATGCTCCTAGAGCTGCACCTCTAGCAGCACCCAAGGCGCCATCGGTGTTGTAGAGCTCTATCTCTGCACCACATAGTGTCGAGAGAGTCTGGCGGAATAGGGGGCTTAGGAATAGATTTGCCTTGCCCGCACGTATGATGTTGGGTCTTAATCCCATATCTCGCATAACGTCGATGCCGTAGCGGAACGAGAAGGCGATACCCTCCTGCGTAGCTCGCAATATGTGGGCTAGCGAGTGGATTGTGAGGTCTATGCCCGAGACAACACACTTCGTGTAGCGATTCTCCAACACCCTCTCTGCTCCATTGCCGAAGGGTAGTACGACCACGCCGCCGCTCCCAACAGGTGCCGAAGCTGCTATCTCATTGATCTGGTCGTAGCTCAGGTGCGACGCGAAGTTGCGGCGTACCCACGCATTCGCGATGCCCGTACCATTGATGCAGAGCAAGACGCCATATCGCGGATCTCCCTCGGTGTGGTTGACGTGAAGAAATGGGTTTACTCTCGACAGAGGGTCGCCCGTCGGGGTGTCGATGACGCCATATACGACGCCGCTCGTCCCTCCAGTCGCTGCAATCTCGCCTGGCTCCATTACGTTCAGCGAGAAGGCGTTGTTGGGTTGGTCGCCTGCCCTATATGATATAGGTGTGCCCTCCACTATCCCTATCTCTGCCTCTGTCGTGGCGGAGGTGCGTGCCTGTATGCCGATCGCTACTTCGCCACTCGCTATCATATCGAGTGGTATGCCGTAGTTGTCCGCTACGAAGTTGGCTCGTCGATCCTCCTTGAAGTCCCAGAGAATACCCTCCGATAGACCTGTGTTGGTCGTCGAGATCTCGCCAGAGAGGCGATAGGCTATGTAGTCTCCTGGCAACATCATCTTGTCGATGCGGTCGAATATCTCGGGTTCATTCTCCTTTACCCACTTCAGCTTCGACGCTGTGAAGTTGCCGGGTGAGTTGAGCAGATGTGCCGCGCACTTAGCCTCGCCAATCTCGCTCAGCGCCTCGCGACCAATCTCCACTGCGCGCGAATCACACCATATGATGGCGCGGCGTAGTGGTTTGCCATCCTTGTCGACAACCACCAATCCGTGCATCTGATAGCTGATGCCGATCGACTTGATCTGTGTCAGATCCGCTTCGCAACCCAACTGCGCAATGCCCTCTTTGACATATCCCCACCACATATCGGGATCTTGCTCCGCCCAGCCGCTCTGCTCAGCGTATATCTCCATCTCCTGCGACGGGTTGGTCGCCGAGGCAACGCAGCGCCCCGACGAAAGTTCCATCAACGACACCTTGATCGATGACGAGCCAATATCTATACCTAGACTATACATTATTTTGAAGTTTTATGTTAGTTCCTCTTTATGTTTCTCTGCCCTATCCCTGGCTGTGCACCTCTACAATAGCCCTTTGAGTCGCTGTTTTCGATACTCTCCGTGGTTGAACGTGAAGTACTCCGCAGGTTTGTGCGCGACACCGTGTTGACGCTCGCCTGTCGCGGTGATGATACCAGTGCCGAGTATCTTCTTGCGGAAGTTGCGATTGTCGATCTCGACTCCCATAACAGTGGAGTAGGTGCTCTGCAACTCGCTGATAGTGAATTTCTTTGGTAGCATCTCGAATATGATGGGCGATCGTTCGAAGTCGTCGCGCATCACCTCAAGCGTGTGGTGTAGTATGTCGGTGTGGTCGAGTGCAAGTTGTGGTACGTCGTTGATGTCGACCCATATTGCACCCTTCTGGGTGGTGTGTGTGAGCTGCTGCGGTGTGAGCAGAATCAGCGCGTAGTATCCAACTGTCACCACTCGACGCGTCGTTATCTGGTGGTATGCGGCGATCCACTCCAGCTCTGCGCCACTCACGCGCTTGGGCGAGGAGAAGATAGCGGTCTGCTTGAGATAGACTTTGTCGAGCCCCGTTATATCGTAGAGTACGCGTTGTGCCGCCTCGGGTAGCGACTCATCCTCGAGTATCATACTTCCCGGTAGTTTCATTCGTCGTGTGCCATCTTCGGGCAGCACGACGGGGCTCTTCTGCTCGACAAGCAGCACCTTTAGCGACTCCGACTTGTAGCCGAATATTACGCAGTCGACGGATAGTGAGTGGTTGGTTTCGACAGCCATAATGTAGTTAGTATTAGTAGTTTTGTAAAATCGTTGTAATGCAAATATATATAGTTTTTTTCGAAATTCCAAACTTATCGTAAAAAATACGCTATCTATTTTCGTAAGCCTCGCTACAGAGCCTACAGACGGGGTCTTTTGCTATTGTGATTCGAGCAAATCTTTTGTAGTGCGAAGCACCCCTATAACTGTAGCAACAAAAGCAAATGCAAGCCAGCTTGCCGACCGCGCGGTGTAAGCGCAGTCCCCTATTTTCGTGCGTGTGCCCTGCTATTGTGATCGGAGGATTTGTAAATTCGCAAAATAATTACTAACTTGCGAGATAACCTAAAACAAAACAATGAATAAACTACGATCTCTGCGCATAGGCTTAGCGCTTCTCTTCGCTGTAGCCATAACGATGTTGTTCTTCGACTTCACGGGGGCGCTTCATCCTTGGATAGGGTGGGTGGCGCGAATTCAGTTTCTACCAGCGTTGTTGTCGCTCAATGTCGCCATATTGGTGGCGTTGTTGCTCCTTACGCTCATCTTTGGTCGTCTCTACTGTTCGGTGATCTGTCCGCTCGGCATCTACCAAGATCTCGTGTCGCGCTTCGCCTCGATGAAGAATCCGAAACGAAAATTCTCCTACTCGCCTGCTATGCGACTACTGCGCTACGCTATGCTGCTGGTGCTTGTGGGCTCTGTTGTGTTGGGCGTTGGCTCTGTCGTCTCGCTTCTCGATCCCTATAGTAGCTACGGTGTGATGGTTACAAATCTGTTTACACCTATATATAAATGGGGGAATAATCTTCTCGCTTCTGTTGCCGAGCACTCCGACAGCTACGCATTCTACTCTGTCGATATTCTCTTTTCGGGCGTTGCGGCATTTGTTTTGGCGCTTGTTATCTTTGGTGGTGTGGGCGTGTTGGCGTGGCGCAACTCGCGTACGTACTGCAACACGATCTGCCCTGTGGGTACTATGTTGGGCTTTGTGTCGAGGTTTTCGATATTTAGAATTGTTGTCGACGAGTCGAAGTGCAATGGGTGTCAGAGGTGTGTGAGGAGCTGTAAGTCATCCTGCATAACGCCCAATGCGAGGGTGGTGGAGTATGATCGCTGCGTAGTCTGCTTTGACTGTATCGACAGCTGCACGCAGGGGGCGATCTCATATAATATGCGTCGTGCGAGTAGCGACAAGGCATCTGCGCCAAGTGGTGTCGACTCATCGAAGAGAGATATGTTGGCTGTGACAGCTACGCTCCTCGCCACATCGACATTGAGGGCTGAAGAGAAGCTTGTGGATGGTGGTTTGGCGGTGATTGAGGAGAAGAAGATCCCTCGTCGCGACACTCCGATCGTCCCTGCAGGTGCGTTGAGCCTGCGTAACTTTGCGAAACACTGCACTGGGTGTCAGCTCTGTGTCGCGGCGTGTCCCAGTGGTGTTCTGCGACCATCGACTGGGCTCACCAACTTTATGCAGCCCGAGATGTCGTACGAACGAGGATACTGTAGACCTGAGTGTACGCGCTGTGCGGAGATCTGTCCGACGGGAGCTATACAGAGGATCGACAGGGCGGAGAAGTCATCTATCCAGATAGGTCGCGCAGTGTGGATCGAGGAGAATTGTGTTGTGCTGACCGACGGGGTGAGCTGTGGCAACTGCGCAGTGCACTGTCCTGTGGGGGCTATAACGATGGTTAGGGCGAAAGATGCCGCTAAGTATGGCGATCGCAAGATCCCTGTCGTCGACACCTCGCGTTGCATCGGCTGCGGTGCTTGCGAAAATCTCTGTCCGTCGCGTCCGTTTAGCGCAATATATGTAGAGGGTAACACAATGCATAGTAATAATTAACGATATGGCTACCAAGAATAAGAATATAGATCGAAGAGAGTTTCTAAAGATGGTTGGCGGAGGGGCTGCGGCTCTCTCGTTGGCGAGCTGCAAACCTAAGATTGTGTCGATGGCTCAGTCGACAGCTAGCGGCGATGTGCCGAAGGATAAGATGGAGTATCGAACATCTAGCAGGGGCGACAAGGTCTCGCTCCTCGGCTACGGCTGTTTGCGCTGGCCGCTACTCAAAAAGCCAGAGGAGGATGGAAACGTGATTGACCAGGATGCTGTGGACGAGCTCGTCGACTACGCCATCGACCACGGTGTCAACTACTTCGACACTGCGCCACCATATATGCAGGGGTGGTCGGAGCGTGCTACGGGTGCGGCGCTCAGTCGTCATCCGCGCCACAAATACTTCATCGCCACAAAGTTGTCGAATGCCAACAAGGCGTATTGGAGTCGCGAGGCGTCGCTGAAGATGTACTACAAGTCGTTTGAGTCGTTGCGTGTTGACTACATCGACTATATGCTGCTCCACACTGTCGGATCTGGCGGTTGGAAGAACTTCAAGGCGAGGTATCTCGACAATGGTATGCTCGACTTCCTCATCGCTGAGCGCGAGGCGGGGCGTATTCGCAACCTTGGTTTTTCGTTCCACGGCGACATAAAGGTGTATGACTACCTGCTGTCGCGCCACGAGGAGATAGGGTGGGACTTTGTTCAGATACAGCTCAACTACAAGGATTGGGACTACGCCGACGAGACGACGAAAAACAACACCGATGCGCGATACCTCTACGACGAGTTGGCTAAGCGCGATATAGATGTTATAATTATGGAGCCACTGCTAGGCGGCAGACTGGCGCGCCTCCCCGAGTATTTGGCTAATATGCTGAAGGCGGAGGAACCCACTGACTCGTTGGCAACGTGGGCATTCAGATATGCTGCATCGTTCCCCAAGGTTATCAACGTGTTGAGCGGTATGACATATATGGAGTTTCTGCAGGAGAACATCCGCACCTACGCGCCGCTCCGCTGGATCTCCGACGAGGAGAATGAGTTGTTGATGGAGGTGGCGAAGCTGATGATCGAGTACCCCATAATCGAGTGTACGGCGTGTCAGTACTGTATGCCCTGCCCCTATGGTGTCGACATACCATCGATCTTTACCCACTACAACAAGTGTGTCTGCGAAGGTAACTATCCACAGAGTTCGCAGGATGAGAACTATCGAGAGGCTCGTCGCGCCTTCCTCATTGGCTACGATCGTTCTGTCGAGAAGCTGCGCCAGGCGAGCCACTGCATAGGCTGCAAGGAGTGCCTCGTTCACTGTCCTCAGAAGCTGAAGATTCCGGAGCAAATGCGTCGGGTCGACAGCTATGTAGAGTCTCTCAAGCAGCAGACACTATGATAGAGATGAATCAACTTGTCGAGATGCTCGACTCGGGCGGACACTCCTGCGTCATAGCAAACGGAGATGAGATCCGTACTTTCGCCCTGCGCGGTGTGGCAGATCTGCATCGCCTGTCGAGGGAGGAGCCCCATTTTCTGCGTGGTGCAGTGGTTGCCGACAAGGTGGTAGGCAAGGGGGCTGCGGCGCTGATGGCGAGTTGTGGGGTGCAGAGGCTCTATAGCCACATTGTCAGCGACGGTGCGCTCTCACTCCTCTCGTCTGTCGCTATGGCGGTGGAGTATGGTGAGAGGGTTGACCACATAATCAACCGCGACAAGAGCGGCTGGTGTCCTGTCGAGGCGTTGTGCCGCAATGTCGATAGCATCGACGAGATATTGAAGATAGTAGATAGATTTTTAGATAGTATAAACAACAGAACTTCCGCCGCAGCCACTGTGCTGTAGCGTGCAAAACGAAAATTTTGATAAATATGAATAGCAAAGAGATCCAAAACGACAATATAACACTCTACTCCCTTGGGTTCGACCAGGTCAGGAGCTACCTGCTAACTGTCGCATTTGTGGTGGGTAACATCCTTCTGCCGCAGCTCTGTCACCTCATTCCGCGCGGAGGGCTTATCCTGCTGCCGATCTATCTCTTCACTCTAGTCGGCGCCTACAAGTATGGGTGGCGCGTGGGGTTGATGACGGCGCTGTTGTCGCCTGTGGCGAACCATCTGCTCTTCGGTATGCCACCTGCTGCGGTATTGCCCACAATCCTCATTAAGTCGGTTGTGCTTGCTCTAGCTGCTGGGTTTGCGGCGCAGAGATTGAGGCGACTGCCACTGCTCCTCTCGCTCGCTGCCGTGGTGGCGTGCTATCAAGTGGTTGGTACGCTCGCTGAGTGGGCTATTGTGGGCGATCTGTTTGTCGCGCTCCAAGATTTTAGGATCGGTGTGGTCGGGATGATGATTCAGATATTTGGTGGCGAGTTGCTGATTAGGTCGCTACACTCGCAACGACCTAATCAGTAGTCCTTCTCGCCTCTCTATCACTACATTAGCCCCATCCTTTTGCGGGCGAATGCCATTACCCACGCTGGTGCCTGCTGCTTCGATAGCTGCTCGCGCATATACTCCATATATGGCTCTACGTGGCGGAAGTAGCTCTTCAGTCCGTCGCAGAGTGTGCTCTTGCGGAATCCGTCCGTGCCCGTGTCGAAACGGTGCTTGGGGCACTCGCCGCGACAGACCGTGTAGTAGCGGCACTTTAGACACTCGGCAGCGAGGCTGTTGCGTTTTGCTAGACCAAAGTCGATGCGTTTGCGCGTGTCGTAGATGTCGATCAGGTGTGTCTGCGCGATGTTGCCCAGCAGATACTCGGGATAGACGAAGTGGTCGCACGAGTAGACGTCGCCATTGTGCTCCACCACCAACGCATCACCACACGTCTCGCACATCGAGCAGACGCCAGGCGTCACTCCGCAGGTGTTGGCAAGTGTTGCGTCGAACATCTGTACGTAGTACGATCCGACGTCACTAATTACCCACTCGTCGAATATGTCGATCAGGAACTTACCATACCCTTTGGGCGAGACAGACCACTCGGCGATACGTGCACCCTCGGTCTCGGGCGACACGATCAGCGGACGGTGAAATCCCTCCTTGTCGACGACGTGCTCGACGGCTGGTAGGAACTGCATATATTTGCTGCCGATAGATTTGAAGAAGCGATAGATCTCCGCTCCACGACCCTCGCAGAGTTTGTTGACAACACTCAGTGTGTTGAACTCAACCCCCTTGCTCTTCATCAGGTTGATACCTGCCATTACGCGGTCGAACGTCGGCTCCTGGCTCTTCGTTAGGCGGAATGTGTCGTGTATATCCTTTGGTCCATCCATTGATACTCCGATCAGGAAGTTGTTCTCGGCGAAGAGTTCGCACCACTCGTCGTTGAGTAGCAATCCGTTGGTCTGCAGTGTGTTGAGTATCTTTTTGTCGCCGCCATATATCTTCTGATACTCGATCGCCTTGCGGTAGAAGTCGGGCTTGAGCAGGAGGGGTTCGCCGCCGTGCCAGCAGAACATAACTTCGGGTATGTCGTTCGCCTCGATATATTGGCGTACGTAGGTCTCAAGTAGCTCGTCGCTCATAACCGACTGTTTGCCACCATATTGCAACGCCTTGTCGAGGTAGTAGCAGTAGTGGCAGTCGAGGTTGCAGGTCGACCCTGCAGGCTTAATCATTGTCGAGAACGCCACAGGGCCGCTGCGCTTTACGGCATCCTGAAACGTATATATAGCTTTCTGTTTCATATCTCTAGTTTTGTAGGTAGTTATTGTAAAATATTCCGTAGTGCAAAGTTAATGTTATTATCCAGATTTTATAATTAATATCGCCATTTATATTGATATTATTATATAAAAATAGGCGAGGGCAACTAAATGCCTCGCCTATTGTCAATATTCGGTATGAACTCTACTCGACCTCGATCAACATTCCGTTGGTTGCAACGTTGTCACCCTCGGCAACGAATATGCGTTTTACCACACCAGAAACGTCGCTAGTGATTGCGTTCTCCATCTTCATAGCCTCAAGGATCAACACCTCCTGGTTTGCTGCAACTGCGTCGCCAACCTTCACGAGGAATTCAACTACGCGTCCTGGAAGTGGCGCTGCGACAACAAATCCTGTGACTGGCACAACAGGGTTCTTAGCCTCCTCTTCTGCCTTTGCCTTGGCTGCTGCTACTGCCGCCTCTGCTGCCTCGATCGCCATCTGTGCGTTGTAGGCGCTAGTTTTTACCTTCGTTAGGTAGCTCTTTGCGACCATCGGGAATAGCTCTAGCAACAATATCTCCTTCTCGTTCTCGGCGAGCAACACACCTCCTGCCGCCTCTAGCGCAGGGTTTGGCTGCATCTTGTACTTCGACACATCGTATGGTGTCACCTCGCGAACGCCACAGATCTTCTGGCGGAACTCTGGATCAATCGGATCTGGAGTCGTACCATACTCACCCTTGACGAGAGAGATGAACTGTGAGCTCTTGTTGGTGTACATTGCGCGTCCCGACTTCTCGTCGATCGCACAGTTCACTGCCTGCGCACCAACGATCTGCGACGTAGGTGTCACCAATGGTGGAAGTCCTGCCGCAAGGCGCACCTCGGGGATTAGCTCCATTGCACGTGGGAGGATCGCCTCGTTGCCCAACTGCTTGAGCTGTGCCACCATATTGGAGTACATTCCTCCTGGTATCTCGGCTCTCTTCACTAGCTCGTCGGGTGCAGGGAACTTGAAGTATGCGTTGATGACGCTACACGACTCCATCAACTTCACCTCGTCGTTGCGCTGTGCTGCGGCGATCGCTGCGTCGAATGCAGCATCTACCTCGGCTGGTAACTTGTCGACAAGGGGATTGAATGGGCGTGGAAGAGGCTTCTCTGCGCCAAACACAGATAGCTCTAGCTCCTTGCGGATGGTGATTAGCTGCTCGTTAATCTTCGCCACAGCCTCCATATTAACACCCATATCTATGCCCAACTTCTGACACACTACATATATATACTCCAAGGCAGGAGCTCCCGTGCCACCTGCGAACCACCAGCAGTTTGTGTCGACAATGTCGACCCCTGCTACGATAGCAGATATTGCGGCAGCCAAGCCATAGCCTGGTGTACAATGTGTGTGGAAGTCGATAGGCACCTTGATCTCGCTCTTGAAGAGTTTGATGAGGTCGTAGACGCGTGCTGGTGGGATAAGACCCGACATATCCTTGATCGAGATCATATCTGCTCCGAACGCCTCCATCTGCTTCGCCTTGTCGAGGAAGTAGTTGTTGGTGAAGATCTGCTTGTGCTTCTTCTTGCCCTTTAGGCGGTCGATCAGGCTCACTGATGGGTACTTAGGATCCACCGTGTAGCACACGGCACAGTCGGCAATACCGCCATACTGTTTCACATATTTTATCGTCGATTTAACATTCTCGACATCGTTGAGTGCGTCGAAGATACGCATAATGCCCAGACCGCTCTCGATCGAGTTACGACAAAATCCGTCGATGATCTCGTTCGTGTAGGGTGCATATCCAAATAGGTTGCGTCCGCGCGATAGAGCCGTAAGTTTCGATACGTCGCCGACAACCTTGTGGATCTTCTCCAGGCGATCCCACGGGTTCTCGCCTAAGTAGCGCATCACTGAGTCTGGTACTGCGCCTCCCCATACCTCCATAGCGTAGAAGGATGCATCCTTGTAAAGTGGTAAGCAGCGATCAATCTGCTCCTGTGTCATTCGAGTGGCGAACGATGATTGTTGTCCGTCACGAAGAGTTAGATCTCTAATTTTGAGTTTTCTACTCATTTCTTTGTTAAAATAAACATTACAAAAACCTCTCTCACCTGGGCTTCGGGATCTCTATTTTATGATCGTTTTTAGCCCTCATCCAGCCTCAATATTTAATCGTCCTAAGGTCAGTAATTTACACTTTGCATTTGCAGTCGATCAAATAGGCTGCAAATATATAAATTATTTCTCTGATACAAACGATTTCCAAATTATTTTTCATATATTTGTGAAAGATTTCACACTGATTTTTGCAAATATACCTTTTATACCAATTTTTATGACTTCGGGGATGGTCGCAATGACCCTAATACTCTATATTTTCACCCTTCTAGCCGTAGCCTATTACTCTAGCCGTAAGGTTCGTAACGACGACTACTTCGTCGCAGGTCGCAAACTTAGGTGGCAGGTCGCAGCACTTGCGATGGTTGCAGCTGCTATGTCGGGCATCACATTTGTCTCGGTGCCTGGGTCGGTTGCGGCGGACTCATTCTCATATATGCAGATGGTGTTGGGATTCACCGCAGGGCAGATGGTCATTGCGTTCGTCCTGATCCCTCTCTTCTATCGGCTTAAAGTTGTCTCGCTTTACGAATATCTACAACAGCGATTCGGTTCGGTCTCGCACAAGACGGGGGCGTGGTTCTTCTTTGTCTCGAAGGTGACTATTGCCGCCCTACGCCTATATATTATGTGTGTGACGCTGCAGATACTCCTCTTCGACCACTACTCCATCCCCTTTGCCCTCAACGTAGCGCTGATGGTTGGGGTTGTGTGGTTGGCTACGCGTCGCGGTGGAGTGAAGTCGTTGGTGTGGACAGACTCGCTCAAGAGTCTCTGCTTGGTGGGTAGTTTGGTGCTTACCATTATATATATAGTGCAGGCGCTAGATTGGAGTGGCGCGGAGATGGTAGCACAGATCCGTGAGTCGAGCTATTCGCAGATCTTCTTCTTCGACGACGCGAGTTCGCCTAAGTACTTCTGGAAGATGTTCCTCGCAGGTCTCTTTACGCTTGTCGCTATGACGGGGCTCGACCAAGATATGATGCAGTGCAACTTGAGTTGTGTGGATTATCGTCACGCTCAGAAGAACATTGTCGTCACGGCACTCTGTCAGATCGTCGTCATCGCACTCTTCCTTGTTCTCGGTGTTTTGCTCTACGAGTATGCTGCGGTGCGATCGATCGAGCTCCCTGCCAAGAGCGATCAGCTCTTCTCTCTTGTTGCTGTCGAGGGGGGGCTGCGACATTTGTGGGGGTGCTGTTTG
>JBCQTK010000021.1:0-29642 GCA_047178665.1 Rikenellaceae bacterium
TCGAACAATCCTCGTTTGCCTGTACTCTTAAAAATCATAGTAGTTGTGTTTTATATTACACTATAAAGATAGTGATAATTTATTGAATATCAAAACTTTAATTTTTAGAAGTCCCCTATAATTAAAAATTAATTAGGCTTCACAACCTCGTATGGGTTGGAGTAGTCGAAAGATTTACCAACATACTCATATGTCTCGAAGATCTCTCCGTTGCCCTCCATTCGAGGGTCGCCCGTCTCTGTCAACTCGCGCTCCATTCGTGCGCGAAGCTCCGCCTTGATCTGAGCGTAGGCTGGGTCGTAGGCGAGGTTAGTCATCGAGTGGGGGTCGTTCTCCATATCGTAGAGCTCCTCCTCGGTGCGTTTGCCGAACGCCATCTCGTAGAGTGGGTAGTCGGCGTCGGCAGGTTTGAGGCTCAGCAAGTAGCTCTTTGTTGGGGAGTTGTCGCAGTTGCGGTAGCCATACTCAGGGTTACCAGCAGGCCAACGATCCGACTTGTAGTTCACTGCATACATAAACTTATCGGTGCGGATTCCACGGACGGGATAGGCTAGATTCACACCATCCTCGCTCGCGCGTCCTGTGTCGTGACGCTCCTTGCAGAGTAGGATATGGTCGCGCGTCTTGTCGATTGTGCCACTCTTCTTCGACTTGATAACATCTAGGAAACTGCGCCCCGACATCTGCGAGTGTGGCTCGTGACCTGTCACCTCCATAATTGTAGGTGCAACATCCTGAAAACCGATGAAGTCCTCTATCGAGCGACCAGCCTTTATGACCCCTTTCCAGTAGGCGATGAATGGCACGTGGAAGCCCTCGTTGTAGATCTGCCCCTTAATACGAGGGAATGGCATTCCGTGGTCGGAGGTGACGATAATGAGGGTGTTGTCGAGCTTACCATTCTCCTCCAACGCCTTGACAGCCAAGCCAACGTGACGATCAAACCACTCCACCTCGACAGCATAATCTAAATAATCACCCTTCACGATGTCGTTGTCTGGCATAAATGGCTGGAGCGTCACGCTTGAGAGCTCCAACCCCTCTTTCTTCCACGAATCCTTTTCGTAGAAGCGGTGCGGCTCGAAACATCCCAACCAGAAACAGAATGGTTCATCCTTCTCGTTCGCCTTGAGGAACGCCTCAAAGTTGGCTGCGTAGTCGACTGAGTTTATACCCTTATATGGTGCTTTGACCTTGATGTCGTTGTAGACTGGACCTGCTGGATTGTGCTCCGACGAATGAGTTCCCGGTCCCCACCCCTTGCCTGTGTAGCCGACGTGGTAGCCCTCCTCCATTAGGAGGTGTGGGTAGTATTTGAACTCGTCAGGGAAGTGGCAGAAGTGGTCTGTTGCATCCTTTAGCTGCCAGCTGTGCATACCCGTCACGAGCATTGCGCGCGAGGGACAACTCTTTGGGTTTTCGGTGAATGCGTTCTGGAAAATTGCACCCTCCTCTGCGAGTTTGTCAATCGCTGGCGTGTGACATAAATCGCCACCATATGCACCTAGTGTCCAACGTGATGCGTCGTCGGCTATGATAAATAGGACGTTGGGGCGCTCCGCTTCCTTTGCCGTTAGCGAGGCTAGCGAGAGGCAACCTACTGCTGTTAGGAATAACCTATTGCTGTTCATTTTTGTGTCGTTATTTGTAATTAAATCATCGCAAAACATTAGTTTTGCAACGATCTCTGTTAGTAACACCTTACCTCGAATAGCTTGATCGTTGGCTCACCATATGTTTCGAGAAGGTTGATTCTAATCGCCTTTGTCTTGATCGTGCCGAAACTCTCCGCCACGAAACGTGTGATGTTGTCATCCTTGCGAGCTACCTCGACCCACTCCTTGCCGATGAGTGCCTCGACCGTGTAGCTCTTGACTAGCTCGGGTGGGATTCCCTCGACCTGATCGCTGTGCTTGTCGGGATTTTTGTGCATATTGATGTCACGGTGTAGGTTGGTGTCAAACTTCATCTCGACACTCGAAATGTTTACAGCCTTCTTCCACTCGAATGTGAGCTGTGCCGTAGCCTCAGCCGACTGCCAATGGTGGCAAGGCTCTCCCTCGACGTCACGTCCTACGCCATCTATGAGGTTCTTCGTGTCACCCGAAGAGGTAGATGAAGCGGTGATCTTTGATGCTTTGCGAGCAAGGTCGTTCTCGTCTGAGGCTGGGCAGTTCGGGATGTAGTAATCTACACGCAACATTCTATCTTGCAACTCGTCGATATTGTTCTCATAGATCGAACGGGGCAACACCCCCTTCTCTGCACACATCGCCGCAGCTACACCGACCGCCTGACCCATCATCGAGCAAGTTCCGATGATACGTGTCGACGAGAGTGCTAAGTGCGATACACTTGCGTTGCGACCTGCAAAGTATAGGTTCTCGATATTACGCGAATAGAGCGCACGATATGGGATCTCATACGACTGCTTGAAGTGGCTATGGAAGTAGCTAGGCTTCTCGTTGAGCGAGAGGATTCCCCCCGGGCAGTGCTCATCCAACGACCATCCGCCCCACGCAACAGCATCGTCGAAGTGGCGATAGGTCAACATATCCTCAGAGTTCAACATATAGTCACCCATCAGGCGGCGCGACTCACGTCGACCCGGCAACGAACCGACCCAGTCGATCGCCAAATTCTCCGCTTCGGGGAAGTCGCCTGAGTTCTTGATGTAGTCCCAAATTCCGTAGAATCGAGCCATTAGGTTGTGGCGGATCTGCTCTCGATCACCGATGATGTCGCCATCGCTGCCAAGCTCCATCCACCAGAAACCCTCGGTCAAGGTTCTAATCTTACGATACTTCTTTGCCGCCTCATTGTCGAATGGGATTGTGTATGATGGTGGGTAGAATTGCATTGGTTTACCCATATCCTTTGTAATCATCATAATACTCTCACCCATCACCCAACCATCGGGATCTTCGGGTGCGAAACGCTCGCCAAACTCCTCCTTGCCCTCACGACCAATGCGGTACTCCGCACCTGCCGCAGCGGCGAAGAGTCCGTCACCTGTGCAGTCGATAAATACGTCTGCCTCCAACGTCACCTTTGTCTCTGTCGAGAACTGCCAGCAGAGAGCCGACTTGATGTGGTTCTCAGAGTCCATCACCGCGTCGATCGCTGTGGTATTGAGCATAAGCGTTAGGTTCTCGTTGCGGATTACATAGTCGTAGAGCACGTGATCCCACGTTGGGTAGGAGAATTGTGGATTGTACTTTCTGTTTTCGAGAAGTATCTCCTCGACAATACCTGTCTCACGCTCTGTGTGCGCACCATTTACAGTCACACGGATCTCGCTCGATGCGTTTCCTCCCAACACGGGACGATCGTTTATCAAGACCACATCTGCCCCTTGACGTGCCGCAGCGACTGCCGCACTAATACCCGACATACCTGCTCCGATGACGGCTACGTCACACTTCACCGTCATCTCGCGCTTAGGCTGAACAGTCCGACCAGCACCGAGGTGGTGGTTGACGTGAATTATCTCGCTGTTTACTTTGTGACTCAGGGTGTCGACCTGCGCCATTAGCGATCCTGAACAAAAGAGTGCACTTAGCACACTTAACCAAATCTTCTTCATATTTATTTTTATTTTATTTATCTCTGCCACACTCGAATATAGTCTACCTCAAAGTCAATATATCCGCCATCCTTCTGCGCCTGTGTGCCGTTTTTCGTTAGCTCCTCTCTTGTTGTTGGCATTCCGTTCCAGTGGAATATCTCCATATCGAGCCACAAAAATATCTCTTTTGTCGCCACATATCCGTTGTAATCATCGTTAACTTCACGATTACTTTTAGCCCACTCCGTCACCTCCTCTGCGGTGACTTGGGTTATTAACTCACCGTCAATGTAATATTTCACACCTTGGCTATCCCACTCAACACCATAAATATGGAAATCATCTGCAAATCGAAACCCCACATCTCGACGCTCCGTATAGGATGGCTGACCACGCAACTCCTTCCAATCCCTAATCGACCACCACAGCTGGCTATCAAGATGCTCCTTCCCTGCCTTTCGACCATCGCCAAACGACTCGAAGAAATCAAACTCCAACCCCTCCCCCATCGACCAGAAACCACTCGTGATCTCTGCATCTGCCGACTTGCTACGGATCTCTATATAGCCATACTTGAAACCTCGCCTTGCAATCAAGCAGGGGACTGTGATATTTTCATACGGCATCGGATCGCCAAAGACAGGTTTGTGGATCTCCTTTGTGAATGGAAAGTCTGGTTCCCACCTCGCCTCTAGCTTCAACACACCATCCTCGAAACGGTAGTTATTACCTGAGAATTGAGATGGTGCGCGTCCTCGCCAAACCTTTTTGTCGGGGTTGTCAGGGTGGATATATTGAGGCTCACCATCGACAAACTTACCGACTATGAACCAACGATCTTCATCTATCGCCTCATCGTTAAACTCATCACTCACCTCACGATTCAGCACCCAGCCGCCTCGATTCTCAGGGTCGGAGTATGGCACAGCGGCATTGACTAACCCCAAACCTGCGAATGAAGAGAGTAACAACACTATATATTTAACAGATCTCATAACTAGTTATTTTTATTACCAATACTAACCCCAACAACTCCAATACTAACCTCATATAGAAGATAGATCGGGAGTGTCACAAGCAGTAGTGTTACAACATCGGAAGTCGGAGTTATAATTGCCGAGATGAGCAGCAGCAGGACAATAGCGTGCCGACGATACCGCCTCAAAAAATCGGCATCTATAACCCCTATCTTCGCAAAGAACCAACATAAAACAGGCAACTCGAACATCACCCCCATCATCAAAGAGAGGGTCATCAATGTCCCAATATAGGAGCTCAACAAAATCTGATTCTCGACAACATCACTCACCTGATACGTCCCCAAGAAACGAAACGTCAGCGGAAAGATCAGGTAATAGCTAATCGCAGCCCCCATCATAAACAATAGATAGCTCCACACAGCGCCACTCACGGCATAGTCTCTCTCGCGGCTGTAAAGTGCTGGCGAGACAAAGCGAAAAACCTCAAACAAGAGATATGGTGCGACCAAAAAAAGCGCTGCATAGATCGACATCCTGACGTGAATCAGGAACTGTTGCGCTAGCTCCGTATTGATTAGGCTCACCTCAAATGCAATTGCGCCACTCTCAGACTCGCCCCCTTTCAACAAATTCAGTTGGGTCGTAAGCTGCTCTAGTATTCGATAGGTTACAAACCCATCACTCTTTGGGGCGAGTATAAAGCCAAAGAGCTGGTCCTTAAAAACAAATGCTACGGCAGCCAACACCAACACCACAATCAACACTCGAATTATGGTGGCTCGCAGCTCGTCGAGATGCTCCCAGATCGAACCGTTCGTCATCTTCTCGTCGCTCATCTGCGCTACTCCTCTTTCACCTCTATATCTCGCTTTATCTCCTCCTCTATGCCACTCACACCATCCTTAAAGCTCTTTACACCTCTACCGAGCCCATTCATCAACTCTGGGATCTTTTTGCCCCCAAAAAAGAGCAACACAACTAATAGAAGAAAAATTATCTCCTGTATTCCAATACCTCCGATTAATAGTAGTTTCATAATTTTGTATGGTTAGATTAATTTATAGTTCTAAAATCTTTGACTTTAGCCCATCCGATGTGAGGGTGACTTTCGTCGGTAGATCCTCGCCTGTCGACTGTATTGTGACGAGCAACGTTCCGTTTGTCGCCTCACGCTCCGAAGCTGTGAAGAGACCCTTGTAGTAGAGGTTTGCGGAGTCAACACCTAGCAAGCGTGCGCCACCCTCAACTGTTACATTTACCAAAGACTTCGATTCGGGGACTCTGCGCCCGCTTTTGTCTGCGACCTCAACCTCGATGATTGCGACATCCTCGCCATCGCGCTTTAGATCACCCCAAACAGATTTTGCTACGATTTGAGTTGGTGCACCTGTAGAGAAGAGTTTATCGTAGCTCACCTTTTTGCCACCATTATATCCTATCGCCTCTACCCTGCCGCTCTTGTATGTTGTCTCGAACTCAGCGTAGTATTTGTCGGGATCGACACTCTTGCGACCCAACGACTTGCCGTTTACCTTTAGTTCGATCTCATCGCAGTTGCTATATACGATGACGAAAATCTTCTCGCCCGCCGTCCTGTTCCACGTAAATAGTCGCTCCGTTGCTATCACTATCTGCTCACCTGCCTCGCTAAACACCTCCTTAGTTGGGGGCGCCGAGGCTGAGTCGAGCGATGTTGTTATGAAACTCTTTGGCTCCTCGCTCCAACACACCTCGAAGAGTGCGCCATCCGCCTTCTTTTGGAGCGTAAGGTCTAACAGAGAGGTGTTCCAGCCACGCAGGTTAACATCCTTTGTCTCACCAAGATAATCGACACCAGTCCAGATGAAGCTACCGATTACATATGGTTTATCACGCACCGCGAGGAAGTAGAAGAGCTCCTTGCTCACCTCGCTGCCGAACATCAACCTATCGGGGTACTCCTCGTAGAGTCCGTCGAAGAGGACATCCTCGCCATAGTCTCGCTCGATGTAGTTTACACCGATGATGTCGAGATGCTCCGTCACGCCGTGCATCATTGATCGCTTCACTCCGTTGTCGCCCGTTGTTACGTATCTTGTGGGGTCGACCTCGTGGCATAGAGCCACCATCTGCTCTGCCTTGTCACCTGCCGATGGGAGGTGGCGATAGTCGGGAATCTCATTTCCGATGCCATATATAATCACCGATGGGTGGTTGCGATCTCTTTTAATCATATCTGCAAGGTCGGTTCTCCACCACTGCTCATAGAGGTGGTTATATCCATTCATCGCCTTGCCAGTTGGGTTCTCAGTCCAATTGACTGCCCAACCTGTCGTCCACTCGTCGAATGCCTCATCCATCACGTAAAACCCTAGCTCATCACAGAGTTTGTAGAATGTTGGCGAGAATGGATTGTGCGCTGTTCTGAGGGCGTTGCAACCCATCTCTTTGAGTTTCTCAAGACGATAACGCAGCGACTTTTCAGGGACTGCCGCACCCAAGCTGCCCGCCTCGTGGTGGAGACAGACTCCATATAGTTTCGTCTCCTCGCCATTGACGAACATACCTGCACTGGGGAGATACTCGATCTTACGGACTCCGAACTTTGTCACCACGTCATCTAACACTCGACCATCGAATTCGATCTCGCTCTTCAGAGTGTAGAGATATGGAGTCTCTGCCGACCATCGCTTTGGGGTCTGGATCGTCACCTTCTGCGAGGCTCTGTAATCCACGTCGTAGTTCTTTATTGTGTGATTCTCCTCCGTGCGAGCCACCTCGTTGCCCTCTGCATCGTAGACGATCGAGCGGATTATGCAGTCGTGGTCTCGTGGCTCGTTGCGCCATCTGCTCTCGGTTCTGACCCAGCCGTTGCGCTTGAAGAGCGAAATCTCCTCGTCGGTGAAGAATGTCCCCAAAATATCGTAGTCAACATCTACAACAGCCATCGAGCTCTCCGCAACAGGGGTTTTGACAAACACCCCACCATTGTGTTTGAAGTGGACGTAGTTAGTCTTTAGCAGATGTACGTCTCGATATATTCCCGATCCGTGATACCATCTATCTGCCCCGGGGTTACTGTTGTCGACACGCACGGCGATCGTATTCTCACCACCGAATTTTAGGGCATCGGTTAAGTCGTAGCGGAATGTCGAGTAGCCGAATGGTCGTCGTCCCAAATACCGACCGTTGATCCATACCTCGGAGTTCATAAATACTCCATCGAACTGAATCACAAATTGGCAGTTGCGATCCTCCTTTGCTACGGTGAAGCTCTTGCGATACCACCCCAAACCCTCAGTAAAGAAGCCGTTGTTCTTGCCTGTCGGAAAGTCGGGGGTGTACTCACTCTCAATGCTCCAGTCGTGGGGCAAGGTGAGTTCGCGCCACTCGGAGTCGTCGAACGATGGTTCACGAAATTCGGGAGAGTCGCCAAGGGTAAATAACCAGTCGGAGTTGAAGTTTTCGCACTCGCGCACTGACGTGCCATCCCACCCCTCAGCGGCGTATGCTGAGTTTGCTGCTAGGAGCAAAACTATTAGCTGTCTGATGATTCTTCTCATTGTCTTATCAATATTTATTTAAGTGCTGCAATACCCTTAGCGATCGTCCACGTATCCTTCTGCTGGCGTGGTAGATCCTCGGTCTTGATTACACCATTTACAGGGTGTGTTGCGGGGAAGCCTTTGAATGTGACATTTGTACACTCCACGTCATATCCGCCTCTCGTGTCGTCACATACGACCGCTGCGCTCGCACCCTCGACCTGCTGAGACCCACCTACTTTTGAGGCTTTGGTGATATATTGAAGTTCACTTGGCTCGTAGATCCACACATCCTTCACCTCACTCTGCGCCTCTCGTCCATACTCCGCAGAGATGTTGGCTATGCGACATCCATCGGCAAATCTGCCGACCTTTGCGTTGGGATCACTCTTCGCCTCGCGGTCGATGAATCCAGCCCTTATCAATACCGTGAAGCAAGAGCTCTTCGACTTAACACCGTCAATTGTAACTACGCCGTGGTTTGTCACGTGTGGCTGGAACATAACTGTCGCCTTTCCATACTCATTATATAGGTTGTGACCAAAGATGTTGTTCGTGCCGACATTCTGCCCAGCGTGTCCCTCTAGGCGAAGTGTCACACCACCCTTTGCACGGAGATCCTCATAGAGCATATTGTCCGCAGCGTGGAGCTGACAGAGACCATAGCCGTGGCTTGCGTTTGTGATCGAGCAGTTGCGGATCACACCATTTGTGGGGCGTGTGATCTCCCACTTGTCTGCTACATCTTGGGTCGATGCACCTACGAAGATTATACCGCAGAACTTGGTGTAGTTATCTAAAATATTAGCATCCGCCACCATAAAGTTGCGCACAAGCCTGTTGACGACAAATCGCACTTTCGAAAGGGACTCACTTCCATCGGAGTCAATCTCAGAGTAGTCGACAGTGTACTGTTTGCCAGCATCGAGACAGCTGATCGAGCAGTTCTCAACAAATTTGTTGGGTATCTCCGCCTTTGCTGGGGTAAAGTGCACCATTATAATATTCTGTGTCTTGGGGGTGTAGTATGGCTTTAGTGTCGCCTTTGAACTCACCAAAATATGTACGCCCGAGCGCATATATAACTCCGAAAAGCGATAGACTCCCTTGGGGATAATGAGATTTCCACCCCCTCGTTTTTCGAGATCATCGAGTGCAGCTTGGAGCTTTGGGGTTTGATTTTTGTCGCTTCCGCTCTCGACTCCATAGTCGCGAACTGCGTCACGTGTTAGAGCGGATTTATTGATCTCGACACCGAATGTTGTAGGCATCTCGATACTCTGTGCTGATGTCGTCGACACGGCAAATAGAAGGGCGCAGATTACTGCAAGTCTTAATTTCATAACGGTATAGTTTGTAGTTTCAGTTTGTATCACAAAATTACTCATTACAAACCAATATTATGTTACTTTGAGTCTAAATATTGTGAGTCTGTGTGTGTATCGCATATAACAGCAAGCCCCAATAGCGAAACTATCGGGGCTAATTATCAACACTTTACGCTATCAATCATACATAAGAAAGAAACTTGCAGGAACAGGCACTTCGATAACATAATCGCCACCGCTCACCATCTCCAACTGCGCCCCGTCACTCGCTCCATCGAGATCCGAGAGGGTTGTGTAGACATAAATTTCGTTGTACGTATTGATCGCAATCTCTACCCCATTGGCGAATGTTTGAGGTAGCAAAATTGCCTCGTATGTTGTGTCGGTTATGTTAGCAAAGAGTGTCACACCCTCCGCGCCATCTGTGGCTGGAACAAACTCCGTGAGTGTTGTTGAGAGAGCAAGCGTAGCACTCTGCGCAGCGTTTGTAACAGAGCAGCTGTTGACACTCTTGAGCGTCGTTCCACCCTCAAGCACCTTAATCGTTAGGCGGCTATAGAGGTGGGTGAAGTTTAGAGTTAAACAACCCGTCTCGACACTCTTCGTAACTGCCCCCTCGCCCAACGACGAGGCTACCAACCAATCGGCATACTGCATCGCTGAACTCTGGTCTGCTGGGACGTTACAACTCAACTGCACCATATCGGCTGCGGTGATTGTGGCAATATCCGAATCACTCGCCATCGCATAGAGTGCGGTCACTGTTGCTCGCTTGAAATCGACCCACTTGAAGTTATCCACCACAGTCATTGCTGACGAGTCGGTATAGGCTGTCCAACTATCTTGATCTTTTTTCATAAACACCAAAACATCCCCCTCGCCATCTGTCGTTGTCGAGTCACTATCCTGATCTATATAGAGGTAGAATCCATTCGCCACAACCTCCGCAGAGGTGTTCTCAGTGGCTCTGCTCTCCTCGATCGAGATAGTGATTTGTGTTCCGTTGATCGCCTCGTAGCTATCGTAAGACTCCATATCGTCACCTCTCTCACACGAGACAGCCACAACAGATAGAGTCGCTATATATATTATGCTCTTTCTCATCACTATAATATTTTTATTATTCAACCTTTATGATATTTGCATCCGCATCGAAGAGATAGTTCGCAACGTAAGCCACATTGTCGACATCGAGTCCAGCCTCATCAGAGTAGAAGTATGTTGCAGGGTTATCCTCGACATCCTGAAGTACGATGTTAAGATCCTCGCAAACGTCTGTTAGTGACGATACTTTCGCATATACTCCGTTGATATCATAGTCCGATGCTGCCGCAGAGGCTAGCTCCGTACCGATGGCATCGAGCGTGGTAATTGTGGTGTAGCTGTTGAACATCATCGCAACGACGTTGGGGCTCAAACCGCCATTGATCTTTGTGTTGGCGAGAGTCTGACCAACAATAGCTCCAGTGTATCCACTATCCTTTGGGAGCAAAATCTCAGTGTCGGAGATGCAAGCTATGACACGCCCGTAGCAGTTAGAGACGATACCACCAGTGATGTAGTTTGACCCTGAGCTAGAGCGGCTAATCGTACCCGATGACTTACAACCCACGATGGTTGCATCACCCTTCGAGACCGTGCGACCCGCAAGGCTCAAGAATGCACAGATTCCACCTGCGGACTTGACCGATGTATATATCGTTGTACCATCATTCTCGCAACCTTGGATCAAACCATACTGCATACGAGCCACGATACCACCCATCAACGCACCCGACTCCAAACTGCTATCTACGATTTTGCACCCTGCGAAGTGGACTGGTGCGGATGATCCTGCATCGCCCGAAAGCCCTCCGATATAGTGAGTTGTCGAGTCAGTTGTCGAGAATGTCAGCGTACTATTAGAGACTGTGCAGTTCTCGATCGTAACAGAGGCTGTTGCGTCTGTCGCACGAGAGATGCAACCTGCCAAGAAGCCAACGGTTGGGATTGCTACATCGGTCGCAATGTTTATAGTTGCACTATCGATCGTCAGATTCTTGATGTAGTTTGGATAGTTCTTGACGTTGTTTGTCATACCGAAGAGACCTGCCGTCGTTCCGCTCATCGTCGTGATCTTCATATCGCTGATCGTATAACCGCAGCCATCGAACGACCCCTCGAACTCAATCTCACTCGAACCGATTGGTGTCCACTCGTGGTTATTAAGGCTCATATCGCCCATTAGCGTGAAGTATGTTCCACGATAGCCATTCTTTCCCGTTCCATCGTTGACGCTCTGCGCTAGATATGCTAGGTTTGCAGCGGTGTTAATCTGATATGGATCCTCCTCTGTTCCGCTACCAGAGAAAGCTGTCGCAGTGATACCATCCCAGTCGCGAGTGTCGATCGCCTCGGGGGCGGTCGCAGTTACAGCGGTTGAGAATGTCGAGACTGTAGGGTCTGAGCCGATCGTGATCTGGTCACTATACCCTGCATAGATCGTGAAGGTGTACTCCTTGCCGCTCTCTAGGGTGTAGCCATCGCCTGTGGTGGTGAAGTTTACACCGCCCATCTCAAACGACAACTCCTGCGACCACTCCTGTGCTGGCATCAAGAACGATAGAGTTACAACATTTGAGCTCGTTGTTTGGTATGGCGTAACCGATGCTGTTGCCACACTTGGCACCCACTCCGAACCCTCGTCTGTGCGAGTTGCTCCTGTCGCTATGTTCTCCACAGACGCAGTAACTGCTTCGGCACTTGCCGCCTCCAACACTACGTTTACATTCACCTTCGCCATAATGTGCGATAGCGAGAGGTTGACAGCTGTGTCGGATAGGTCAATCGTCCCCTGCGCATATAGATAGTCGAAACTATCGAGCCCTGCGCTCTGGTCGATTGTCGCATCGTTACCCATCGTGAATGAGTTGAACGAGGTGTTATCCCTCGATTTGATATATGCTGCGACATATAGTTCGCTCGCCTCCTTGGCGTATGTCAACTGAGTCGAGGTGCTCCACGATGCTCCGTTGTATGTATATATCGCAGTGGTTGCGCCCACGTCGTTGGATATATCATCGGTTAGGAAATTCTTCAACTCTAACTCTGTATTAGTCGCTGGGGTGTACGCCTCTGCGGTGACTCCCGAACGTGTCACATTCAGCTCGAGCGTAGAGTCACCATCAAGTTGAGGAGTCTCCGTGATCCCCTCACTGCACCCTATCGCCATAGCAGCTACTACCGCTAAAGCCAACGTTTTTATGTAATTCATCTTCATAATAATCTCTAGTATTTAAGGTTACTCGTGAGTTGGTATGATTGTCTGATCCTCGGTCTCGATCTCCGCCTGCTCGAATGGGATGAGCGTTACGCTATCCATCGTGACAACAGCGCTGTTTGTCTCTCGCTTGATCGTGATATTGATATTGGTTATACAACCTGACTCCAACACAACATCCTTTGCGGAGGTTGTAATTCGGATCGCTTTGTCACCCTCGCTATCCACGACAACTAGCCAAATCTCTGACGATGCCTCGATCGTCTGCGGAAGTGTCAAGAGCTCGTAGCAGGTCGCAGACGATACTGTTGCTGAACTCCACGATGTTGCGTAGTCATCATTTATGGTAGGTTTACCCGATAGGTTTTTAGCAGCAAAACTCTCAGCCCACGGATCGAACTCCATCGCTGTGTTACTCTTGAAGTAGATCTGCAGATCGGGATTTACCGTGGCGTAGATCCCATCAAAAGAGACATTTACCTGTGCAATTGCCAAGCATCGATTAAACTTCAGAGCGATAGGAGTTGTCTCATTGTCACTGCGTGTCTCATCGAATAGCGAGACCCACAACAACTCATCCTCGGCTGTCGCGAGGTCATACTTCAAGAGATCACCGCTCACCTCCAACTGCTGGTTCACCGCATAGAACGACAACAGATCGTCGATCCAATAGAGCGGATCGGTCGATGTAATCTCTTTCGTTGCGGTCACACTATATTGCGACTCTCCGCCCACTACCCTGCTCGCAGCATCATCCGACAGAGCGATATAGATCTGATCGCCTGTCTCAAAATCGGTAACCTCAGCAGCACGTGTCGATGGTGCACCAAAGAGCACTGCGCTGCTGGTTGAACTATCAGGGCTCTCCACCCCATCCTGCGACTCGCTACACCCAACGGCGAGGATCGCGGCAATAGCCAAATGTAAAATATATCTCATCTTCATACTCTTAAAATTTACTCGATTACTATTGCATCACTGAATGTAACATCTGCAGTACTACCCCACGGCTCGATCGAGACACTGCCCATCGTAACCTGAACGAATGGATTTTTGGTGACGTTGATGATAATATGTAGCCTCTCTCCTGCGACCAACTCCAGCGGTGCGTCAGGGGTGATTATCGTCACAGAGTCGTAGACATCGATCTTGATCTCACTGATAATCTGAGGAATAAGCAGATCGGCAAGCGTTGCGCTCGTAATATCCGCTGAGGCGGTGTAGCTCCTCTCGTATGTCATTATCGAGGCACTAGATGTGTCATACTCCGCAGGGGTTGTCGTTAGGTTCATCACCGCACTATCGTAGAGCCCCGGGATCGAGAAGGTGACTACCCCATCCTTGGTGAAATCATCAAACTGAAACTCGATCGAGAGCTGAGCGACAGCGTGTTTTAGCTCCATCTCGACCGCCTCCTTCTGCGGTGTTGTTGTCGCTAGGGCGTAGATCAAATCGCCATCTCCGTGGCTATACTTGATCGCTTTGTAGTAGTCGGTGTCGGCACTCGAACCTGTCACATAACCGAACAGAGCGTGTTCCGAAGTTGTGTCAGCATAGGTCGCCCCTCCATTCGATGTCCAATATATACCATTGAACCGATAGTCGTCACCCATCGCAACAGGGGTGCTGTCAGCGGTCAACCACGCATAAAAGATAAATGACTGATCGGTGTATATAATCGAGGTTAGATCCTCCGCTCCATCCACAACATTGAGCGTTGGAGAGATCGAAATCGATTGGATTCCACTATCCTCAGACTGACCTCCACTGTCGGGGTCGTTGCAAGATGATGCGATCAGCAGACAGCATACAACCGTGGCTATCATCTTTAGATACTCTTGATTTTTCATTTTTATTTTAGTTTTATAGTTTTATCTTCTAATATTTTCCAAAAATTATGTAGCTAATTTGCCAGAAATCAGTATTTTTGCCAAAAATAAACATTAAGAATTCGCTATGGCAAATAATACAAAATCCGCAAAGCATACCATCGTCAATGGTTCGGTCGCTCAACAGGTCACCACAATAATATCTAAACAGATCATCGACGGCAAATATACCGAGGGTGATTTCCTACCAACCGAAGAGGAACTCTGCGAGGAGTTCGGTATCGGTCGTAGCTCCGTTCGCGAGGCGATCAAGACCCTTGAGTCGAGAGGTATGGTTCGCAAACTCCAAGGCAAGGGGGTCATCGTTGTCGACGAGACGATTGTTGCCACATCACATATGCTACGCATCGCCTTCGAGTACAAAAAGGTCTCATTCAAGGATCTTGCAGAGTTTCGCGTCTCAATGGAGATCAAGCTCGCTGGTCTTGCTGCCCAAAATGCCACAAGTGATGATCTGAGAGAGATCAAAGAGAACCTCGATCAGATGAAGAGCAAAAAGATCTCACCAAAGAACTTTGCCGCCGTCGACTACAAATTCCACGAGTCGATAGCACAAGCGTCGGGCAACAATGTATCTGTTTTGATCCTGCGGTCTCTATACCCAATCATCTACGACCAAATCACCCACACGATAGCTCGCGAAAACTCCCTTGAGAGAACCTACGAACTACACGAGCAGATCTACAACGCGATCGCGGAGAGAAATAGCCGCGAGGCGGAGGTGGCAATGTCCAAACACCTACGCGAGACTCTGCGTTTGATTGACAACATCGAGTAGCATAGAGCCTTTCAGCACGGATATTAAGAGTGACTAACGAACAATCAAGGTTAGTCACTCTCTCCCCTTCACACAAACAACCAATTTTACCAAAGAACCTAAACCTAATATTTAATTTAACCTATAATCAATCGTTATCTCTGCGTCGCTATCGAAATATAACTCATCACTATCCGATAGATTATCCACGATCTGAATATATACAAATCCCATCTGCTTCGTTCCGAATATCTTGTAACTCTTGCTCGATGTTAGCTCCTCGGTTGTGGAGTCTCGCTCCTCGATGCGAAACGATATGTCGTAAGCCTCTGAGTCTGTTGCATCGACATAATCCAACATATCGTATGCGTAGAGCACACTCATATTTGTGTGGACTATTAGGAGGGGTTTCTCTTGGTAGATGTCGATGCTTGCAAGCCCCAATATATCGTCTGCATCACTTATGTCATAAATCTCATAGACTGGGACATACGTCGTATCGGCTGCCATCCACTCGATCTGGTCGCAGGCAGCGGATAGAACCGCTGCTACTGCCACTATAAATATTCTTAACATTTTCATAATTCAATTCGTTTTTAGGTGCCACGTTAATTACTTGCAGGACGAGCCGAGCATAGCTCCAGATCATCGAAGTAGAAGATCGCCCCCTCGGGTAGGTTCGCCGCCAAGAATGTAAACTTGAAACGTCCATTCACGAAGTCCGTCGCAAAGGTCACAGGATACTCCATCGTCACCCACTTGCCGCGCCCCTCCTCTTTTGTCGGATAGTTCGTCGTTGGCGAGAAATCTGCCCACGCATCTGTGTCATTCTTGTATGAGATCGTGAAGTATAGCGACTCATCATCTAGTGCCGTGCAACTCTCGGGTATCCACATTTTGTAGCTCATCGTATATGAGCCAGCAGATGCCTGAATAGTACCTGTGTAGTGGTTGAAGTAGAGCGAAGCGGATGTAATGGCTGTCGTTGCATCGACCTTCATACAGTAGTTACCAGAGTCGTTGGCATCGGGCGAGTCTGAAATTCCGACATATCCAGCCGTGTTATAATCGGGCAGAGTGTACCAACCTGCATTCTGTATCGTAGCCGATGAAGTACCGAAACCATTGACACTAGAGTCAAGGACGCTCTCGCCAACTAAGTTATTCGTCACACGTGTCGCATCGAAATCTCCGAACTCACGATCATCAATCGAGATAATGTCACCATCACCATCGTATGCGATTGTGAGGATCTCACCCGGGTAGATGTTATCAGAGAGGTTAATGAGTAGCTCTGCACTCGATGCCTCGTTGATCTCCACGCTCTCGATTTGGAAGAGGTGCGAGATGTCGTTTCCATCGCCATCTACGGCAGCTACGATCGTGAAGTTTGCAGCCTCAAGCTCCGAGACAGCACCATACGAACCGTTAGCGTTGACAATGACAGAGCTTGGTTTGACGCTATTTGTCTCAAGCGAGGTCATTACAAATGGATCTGTCGATGGAGTTACATTGACGATTAGCGGAATCTTGACCGTCGTGTTATCAGATGGTGACGATCGTGTCACCTTCATCGTGAAACCACTGAACTCCCCCATCTCGTTGAATGTGAAGTTTGCTGTCGAAGCTGACGATGTAGACTCTGCGCTGTTGGGCACGCTCCAAACCACCCCGTCTGGAGATGCGAAGTCGGATGTGGTATCGACAAATGTTAACTTCTCGCCAATACCAAGATCTACCGTGCGCCAAAGCTCGCTGTTGGATGGAATAAACTCACCCTCCGCGAAGTCGAGAATGGGCTGACCATCTATCTCAACCCTAAATGCAGGCTCGATAGTTGGGAATACCGTCACCTCGAAAACCTTCTCGAAAATCCACTCATTATCGCCCAACACAGCGGTCATCGGATCTTCGTCGTGCGAGATAACCCACTCGTAGAAGGTATCGTACATCGTAACTGTCGTTGTACCCGGGGTGTTGAATATTACATTCTCGACCAACTCCGTCGACTCCAGCCCCTTGTCGGGGTCGATCTGAGAGTCGTAGTCGGACTTGAAGTCGAAGTCGTTAATCATAAACTGCGCACCCTCCTCGATGATCCACTTGTGGGACTTATATCCCTGTGAGGAGTCCATAAATGCGACCACAGTACCTTGATTTAGTTCATATACCGCAGGGTCTGGGTGGCTCGCGATCTCGGAGGTGAACCACGCAACGTCGCTAAGTAGGTCGACCGCCACATACTCCTCCTGACAACTCCCGGCGAGAGCCGCTAACGTGGCAACGAGAGCCGATTTTGATATGTCCTGAATAAACTTTTTCATAATTGAGTGCTCCATTAGTTAACCATTGAGTTATTCATAATCTCCGTTGCAGGGATTGGGTAATAGGCGTTGCGCGACTTGCTGTAGTTTACATATGCGTTGTCATATTCGTAGTCGATCTTCTGGTCGTTCGTGCCTGTTCCAGCTGTCTTTTGGACGTATGAGTTGGGGAACGATGCAGATAACGCAGTACCGTCAAGTCCACTCAACCCCGAAGAGCTAGTCGAGTAGTAGATCGACTCCGAGTGGCGCTTGAAGATGTTGTTAGAGTCATCCTCCAAGAGTCCCCAGCGGCGAAGATCCTGCCAACGAATTTGGTGTCCCTCAACCGACAGCTCCAACGGACGCTCCACATACATCAGGTGCTCCATCACACGATCCTTATCGTATGTCCAACCATTATAGGTTCGAGACGAATCCTTCGATGATCCCAACAGAACAAGATCCCAACGCTTACGAACCTCGTTTATCATATCGAGTGCGCCCTGCACATCGTCCTCCTGCAATAGACACTCCGCATACATCAAATATATATCCGCCAAACGACTCAAGATTACATTTCGCCCCGACATCAGCGAGGTATATTGCTCAACAATATCGTGGTTCGTGTACTTCTTGTATCGTCCATAGCCCCACTCTCCTGTTGGTCCTCCGTAGTTTCCATACTCGGCAGCGTTTCCTGTGATGTAGTATGGGGTGATCTCGTCACGTACCAATGCAGCCATTGCCGATGCTCGTTTGGTGACCTGACGACCATCATTATCCTCCATCTTCTCGTCCATCGTCTCATTGTAATACTCGTAGACCAACCACGCAGGAATTAAGAATCCTGTTGTACTCAACGAGTAGGTCTCCAGAGGGTTTACCATTCGATTATCATCCCAATCACTAATGTCGGTTCGCTCGTCGGCAGAGTATGAGATCTCGAAGATCGACTCCTTGTTAAACTCGCCTGCCATCGTAAAGAGCAGATCCATATCGTCGACTAGTTCCAAACCATACGCCTCATTGTAGATCAGATCGTGGAAGTAGCTTTTCGCCTCGTCATACTCATACTCGTAGAGGTGGCTCGTGCCCAAGAATGCAGCTGCCGCAGCTGAAGTCGGCATACCTACATATATCGATCCTGCCTCATTCGCCGCAGGTAGGTTCTCATAGGCGTAGAGCAGATCGGCGCGGAAGAACTCCAACACCTCCTCGGCTGGTGCCAATGGCTGATTGAAGTCATCAACCGTCTCAGGGCACTTGGTTCTCAACACTACACTACCCTCGTTGAACGATGAGTGGAGGAAGAAGTAGTAGAGACCTCGCAAGAAACGCACCTGCGCCATCTGGTAGATCCACTCATCCTCATCACCATCAAAATCCTCGAAAGACTCTAGCGCCTCGATCACCTGATTGCAGCGCCAGATGCCTATATATATACCATCCCACTTATTGCTAATACCCGTTGTGCTATATGTATATTGGTGGGTGTACCAAGTCCAACCCGTTGCATTATTCTGCGGAACTGGTCGTCCATATCCCGGCCAGCCTTGATCGCAACGCCACGCCTCGAAGCGGACATTTACGACATACTCATTTCTCAGTGCCGCCATCGCAGCGTAGATACCCGACTGCGTATCGTCGAGATCCTCCCAAAAGTTATCGGTCGTAACCTCATTTGGATCCTCCTCGGTGAGGTATGCATCGCACGCCGTTAGGGTAAACATTAGAGCGACTGCAAGAGCTATATTCTTTATCATATTAGATTTCATAATAGTATCTCGTATTTAGGTTAGAATGATAGATTTACACCACCCATATAGGTTGCAAGAGTCGGATAGTTACCCGTATCCATCGCTCGTGTCGCAATACCACCACCGATCTCAGGATCGTAGCCCGTGTAACCAGTCAAAGTAAATAGATTCTGTGCCATAATGTAGAAGCGTAGTTTCGAGACCCCACACTTACTCAACACTCGTTGCGGAAGTGTGTAACCCAACGTGATATTCTTGATCCTCATATATGAGCCATCCTCCAACCACAGGTCACTATCCGCGCGGTAGTTGTTATGCTCCTTAGTTCCTCCGCGATATGTTGGGATAACAGAGTCTGTGTTCCACTCCGAATAGGCACCCAATAGATCCTTGTGACGACCATTTCCGTAGGCGGTAGCGCGAGCACCATTCATCAACTCGTGACCCAACGCTGAGTAGATATTCATATAGAAGTCGAACCCTTTGTAGTCCATCGTGAGGTTAAATCCGATCTCATAATCAGGAAGTCCACTACCCATATATTGGCGGTCGTCATCATTCCACACGCCATCGCCATTTGAGTCAACGAAGATCAAATCACCATACTCAGCTGTTGAGTCCAGCTTCTGATACTCCGCCAACTTCTCGTCAGTATTGATGATTCCATTGGTCGGATAGAGGAACAACGCTCCTGCAGCGTACCCCTTTGCGAAGTAGGTACAAGTCGAGTAATCCACAGCACCCGACACGAGACCTGTTGTCGAGGCTACGACACGATCCGAATCGCCCGTCATACTCGTGATAACGTTGTCGTTGGTGGAGAATGTACCACCCATAACGATGTTGAGCTTGCCGATGTTTGTGCGATAGTTTGCCGATAGCTCGACTCCCTGATTGGTCATATCACCAACGTTGAGCGTCACGGTCGAGGCAGAACCAGCTGACCCCGGCAAAGTCACGGGGAATAGCATATCTGACTTATCAGTTTTGTAGTACTCTGCCGATATGGTCAACTTATTCTGAAAGAGTCCTAAGTCAACTCCGAAGTTGTACTGACGCGAGGTCTCCCACTTCACATCCTCGTTCGAGTAGCTCGACTGAGTAGATCCCAGAGCTAGATTCTGCGTAGTTCCCGTACCTGTCACATAGTCATAACCCGAGGTGATTGTTGCAGCGTAGGTGTAAGCTGAGAAGTTCTGGTTACCAGTCGTTCCGTAGCTCACACGTAGCTTGAAGTTATTTACGACCGTAGTGAGTGGCTCAAAAAATGGCTCATCGCTCACGTTCCACGCAGCCGATGCTGACGGAAAGACTCCCCAACGATTCTCAGGAGCGAACTTCGTCGATCCGTCGACACGCACACTCGCACTCAACAAGTAGCGTGAATCCCAGTCATACTGAACACGTCCAATTGTTCCGATCAACTTATTGACGTAGCTGCTCGATGATGATGCTTCGGGGTTGATCGAACCGCCATTGAGAACCTTAATGTCATTATCCAAAACGCCCTCCATTCGTGCCGTGTAACCCGAGAATCTATACTCCTCGCCTGTCATCGTAGCAAGCAGCGTCAAGTGGTGCTTCTCAAATTCACGCTTATATTGGGCACCGAAATCCCACGTGAATGAGTTGTACTCTGAATTTTTATTCTGTATGTAGCTATCCTCTGGATCAGAGATCTCAACACCATCGGAGTCAATGATCTGATTGTATGGGCGAAAAGTTATGCGCGTTCCACTATTGCGGTTAATCGCCGCACGTCCCGAGAGGTTCAACCCCTCCAATAGCTCATAGGTGAAGCTATAGTTTACGTAGGTAGTTGTCTCATCCTCCTCATCCTCGGTGTAGAGGCTCTCCAAGATCGAGCTGATATTTGTCTGCTCGTCACCGCCCACGGTGTAGTAGGTGTCGCCCGTAAATTCAGGCTGCGTAGGGAAGTATTTGATCGACTGAACGATGATTCCCGATGGTGAGTAGGCGGTAAACTCGTTGGTGAGTCCTGCGCTTACGTTCATCGTCAACCGATCCTTGCTATATCCCAAATTTAGGCGTGTATTGAAACGATTATACGACGAGTTGATGATACTACCCTCCTCGCTCGTGTAACCTGCGACCAAGCTATATACGAGGTTCGCACCTCCACCGCTCACGGTTGCTGTGTAGCTCTGGGTCTTAGCGTTGTCGACAAATATCTCATCGAGAAGATTGGTGTCGTTGTTGAAGTATGAGTCCGACTTCGATAGATCCAGCGTAAAATCATTATCGTAGGTGTCGGGCGAGAGTGCTCGCTTATATGCTAAGTTGAAGTAAGTCTGCTCGGTCGTATTCATCAAGTAGTTGTTCGATGTGATCTGCTTGAAACCATAGCTTCCATCGACACTCACCTTTAGATCGCCCTCCTTACCGCGTTTTGTGGTAATCAAGATTACACCCGACGCTCCACGTGTTCCGTAGATCGCACACGATGCAGCATCCTTCAAGATGTCGATCGTCTCAATCTCGTTGGGACTGATACGAGGATCACCCTCCTGTGGCACTCCATCGACTACATATAGAGGGGTGTTATCACCACTAATCGACGACACTCCGCGGATAAGGATCGTAGAGCCTGCACCCGGAGCACCCGACTCTGCCGTGACGCTCACTCCCGAGACCATACCCTGAAGCGAAGCTCCCAAGTCACTGGTCATCTGCTTTGCAATATCATCCGACTTCACCGATGCCACAGCTCCCGTGATCTCCTTCTTGCGCACCGCACCATACCCGATCACGACAACCTCCTCCAAAACCTTTACATCCTCGGTCAATACGATCTTCATATCTGCCGCAGCCACAGCCTCAAACGCCACATAACCAATATAGTTTACGACGATCACATCTCCACTATTTGCCGCGAGTGAGAATGTTCCATCTAGCCCCGTTGTTGTTCCGTTTGTTGTCCCCTTGACCATCGCCGTTGCACCGATGATCGACTGACCACTCTTGTCGCTCACCAATCCACTCACCGTGATACTTTGGGCTGAGACGTGGAGAGCAATAAGTAGTGTGAGGGCTGAGGTTAGAAGCCATCTAACCCCATATTTCGTTCTATTTTTCATATTATTTTACTGTTTAGGTGACCGACTAATAGACATCATTCACGTCAAACGCCTTCTCATTATTTCGGAAAGCACTGTATTCGTGGTCGGCCTTTCTGCGATAGCTCTTAATATAGTCGACATACATTGATGTTGGAAATCCTGCCGCAATAGCCTCATCCTCCGTCGTAGCGGTTGGCTGACGAGTTCCACCATCATCACCATAGTTCTCGAATGGAGTTCGCAGACCCTGCGAAAAGGTGATATACATACCCTCATCCATATGCCAATAGCTATTCTTCTTGCCTCCGACACGAACGTTATCGAGGTAGAAAACAATTGAGTCAGGACGATTCTCGCATCCATAAATATGGAAATCATCGTCAGCATACCAATCTACATCATAGTGAGTCTGCGCAAGTGTAGGCATTGAGCTAGCCTTTGCCCACGTATTCTCTAGAATCATATCTCCGTTGCCATCAACAGTGCCGCTATCAGCAAGATACATAAGATGTATGTTAGAAGCCATCGAGTTCTGCTTTGAGGCGATCTGCTGCAACTCGATAATGTCGATCTCATTATAGACGATCGTCCCCACCTCGCGTGGCAAAATCGAATCCTTGTCGACAATCGAGTAGAGCCAGAACGCAGAGCAGGTACCAGGCCATACGTCAGAGCCCTTGATACGAGCCTCATAGTAACCATAGGTCACTGGCTCTAACGAACGAAGGATTCCCGAAGAGAAACAGAACTGGTACGATGAGTTGGTACGTGTGTGATAATCATACTTTGTGGTGACACGAAGATATTCGCCACCCTCTGGATTCTCTCCATCCTCGTCAGATCCGATCGATACATTCTCATCATAGAATGTCCAAGCCGCAAAGGTATTATCGTCGTAAGCAGCCCACTTCGAGGTGTCCCACGTGGTTGCACCATTTGCACCGAAATCCTCAGTAAAATCATCCCACTCCTCGAAGAGATCGGGGTGTGTCGTGGGGGTTACGTTGTGAATTGACGAGCTTGTAGATTCATCTGTCGTTGGTTCATATCCCTCTGGGTAGTTCGCGCTAAAAACTATCGAAGGAGTTTCACTCGTGCACGCTGCCGCTAATAGCGAGAGTGAGAGTGCGAACAGAAAAATTGGTAAATTTTCTCTTTTCATATTTTAAGGTGTTGTTTTAGTTACTTGTTTAAGTTGCAACTCTCGATCGTGGTATTGATCGTTGTAGTTATCAACCGAGAGCATCATTCTATCATCTGTTGTAAGACGTCAGACAACTAGCGTAGTACAAAGTTATATAATAAATTGAAACAAACCAAATATATATAGATTTATTTTTAATTTATTTTTACCACGCCACTCTCCTTCATCGGAGAGCAACGTGGCTAAAAACTCACAGATCATTGAGCAGAGAGCCTATACACCCTCTTTTCAATGGTATTTTGATTAGTTTAATGGTCGCATAACATCTCGCTCCATATCGATAATCAATGGCTCTAGTGGATTGGGCTTGTAGTTGCGATCCTCATTGCTCTTGCGAACGTATGTAACCTTGTCGTCTGCGCTGTAGAGGTATTTAATCCCAAGCGAAAGTGCTGGTTCGTTGTACTGCTCCATCTGGCGGATCAACTCTGGCTGAAGTCTATTTACAACCTCCTTGTACTTAGGATCTGCGTAGAAATTGATCTTCTCGTCGGGATCAACATCCAAGTCGAATAACGTTGGAGTATCGAGGCACGAGAGGACTAGTTTGTATCGTCCATCAGTCGCCATCGTCCACTCGTTGTAGGGGCACGAGGTTGTGTAGATAATGCGCTCGCTCTTGACCTTCTTGCTGCGGCTCACTAACGCCTCAGAGTCGTTAATACCGTGCTGCTCACCATCGATCTGATCGACACCCATCAGTCCCAAAATTGTAGGGGCAAAATCGGCTGTTGTGTATGGCGTTGCGATCACCTTGCCTGCGCGTATCTTCTTTGGATAGCGGATCATAAAGGGTATGCGCGCAGATGATTCATAGGGCACACCCTTGTTGATGCGACTATGCTCCCACAACATATCACCGTGGTCGGAGAGGAACACAATGATCGTATCATCCATCACCTTCTGCTCTTCGAGGTATGCGAATATTCGACCGATGTTGTCGTCAATACACTTCACAGAGCCAAAGTAGTTAGCAACAGCTGCTGAATCAAATTTTTTCTTCGATACGTCAAAGCCGACCCTACCCCATCTTGGGCGATCATCGCTCTCGGGGGTGACAGCAGTCGCTGGATTCTCGTAGTTGAACTTTAGATACTCCGATCTGTAAGGCTCACGTGCAACGTCGGGCGAGTGTGGATCGGGGATTGAGAGCATCATATAGAATGGCGCATCCTTCTTTAGCTCCTCATCGAGAACTTGCAGCGCTTTATCGGCAAAGTAGTCTGTCGTGTACTCATACTTCTCCTGCGCACCTACCTTGTCTGCATAGCCCTTGATCTTATTTGGCTCACCAACAACGTCATACCACTTCCAGTGTCCATCGTCATACATATATGTACGATTCATATATCCAAAGGCGTAGCCCGGCTCGAAGTATGGGCGGTTGATTTTTGGCACACCACCCAAGTGCCACTTGCCGACATACGATGTGTTGTAACCTGCGCGACGCAACATCTCTGCGTAGGTTGTGAGGTTAGCGTCCATCGCCATATCGTTGATCGGTGCGCCCGTAGCTATCGGGTAGAGACCTGTCTGGAGCGATGCTCGCGATGGTGTCGAGACTGGACACGAGGCGTAGTAACGAGTACAGATCGCCCCCTCGTGGGCTAATCTATCGAGGTTCGGGGTCTCGACAAACGCCTCCTTACCCCAAGGGTACGCCTGCTCCTCATCCATCAAATCGCGGTAACAACCCAATGATTTTATAGTCTGCTCGTCTGTTATGATGACAAGTAGGTTGGGCTGCTCTTGCGCAAAGGCTGACCCTGCGACAAGCAGTGCGGGAATTGCTGTTATCCTCTTCATAATCCTAAATTTTTATGCGTTATGCGTTACGCACCCCCTCGACAATAGACTTGCAAGCGTTGTAGTAAATTCCGCAATCGACCGAATAGGCGAGATACGAAACACCCAACTCACGCCAAAACTTTGCATTCTCAGCCGACTCGACAAATGTACCCACCTTGACACCCTTTGCCGATGCCATCGCCACCGCCTGCTTCATCTTCTCAATGACGATCGGATTCTGAATGTCACCCGGAACACCACACGACTGCGAAAGGTCGTAAGGTCCGAGAAAAATTACATCCAGCCCCTTCACCTCCAAGATCTCCGCGAGGTTGTTAACTCCCTCCAAACCCTCGATGTGAACGATGACCATTGTGTTGGCGTTCGACCCTGCGAAGTGCGCCGCTTTGTCGATGTTAGTGTACTCCGCAGCACGTGTGTAGCGACACACTCCGCGCGAACCCTCAGGGAAGAACTTGCAGCCATCGACAACCGATGCTGCCGATGACTTGCTATTAACCTGTGGCACTTCGACACCGTGTGCACCGATGTCCAATGCACGCAACAGCGACTCGTGCGAAGCATCTGTGGTGCGGATAATTGGGCTCATTCCGTGGAGCTCCGCCGCACGAACTAGGTTTAGGGCACTCTCCAAGTTTATCGGTCCGTGCTCCATATCTATGATGCAGAAGTCAAATCCTGCCAACGCAGCCTGCTCGATGAGGCACGCATCTGTCATCTTAACGAAAGGACCAACTACAGCTGTGCCCTCCGCCATCTTCTCCTTTATGAAATTCTTTGTCATAATATTTTTAATCTATGTGATTTAGCTCAATCGGAATACCCTCCTCCTCGATAAATGCAACTGTCATCCCCTCGACTGGCGAAAATGGAGGATATATTACATTTGCACCCACTATCGCCTCCTCGACCGATGGAACAGAGTAGGCGATGTGTGGGGTCGTTTTGATTAGCTCGTGAAATGGGCAGTCGCTCTCGAAACGGAGGAACTCTATCTTGTTGGGGCTCGCTGCAACATCTGTATAAAAGAGGTGCAGATCCGCATTATATAACTCACCCTCGACAGCTGTTGTCACAGGGATACCGAAGTGATCGAATGTTCTCATTGTGGTTATAGTTTTATTGATATACGTTTTGTGTAGAGATAATCCTCAAGGGCAAGGTGTGAGCAGTCGTGTCCCAAGCCGCTATCCTTCTGACCTCCGTGTGGGAGGTTGATTGCGTAACGGATACCGTTGACCTGCACCTCACCACACTCGATGAACGAGGCGTACTTCTGCACTCTCTTGAGGTTATTTGTGAAGAGATATGATGCCAAACCTACATCTGGCACATTCACCATCGGATCGAGATCCGCCTCGTCGGTGAACTTGATAATCGTCGCAACAGGTCCGAACATCTCCTCCTTGAAACATCTCATATCGGGTGTCACGTTCTCCAAAATCGTCGGATTGAGGAAGCTCGAACCCTCGGGCATACCCTCCGGAATTCCACCCAAACTCTTCACGGCACCCATTGCAACAGCCTCGTCGACGATCTCCATAATTCGCTCGCGTGCATTAACGTTTATCACAGGTCCCATATTGACACCCTTGTCGCGTCCAAATCCCACCTTTAGAGCTGCGGTGCGCTCCTTGAACTTCGCCATAAACTCATCATAGATTGAAGACTGTACGAAGATACGATTAGGGGTTACGCAGACCTGACCGCTATTGTTGAACTTCACACCGACCATCACACCCAAAGCCGCCTCTATATCGCAATCCTCGAAGATCAGAGCAGGTGCGTTTCCTCCCAACTCTAGCCCCAACTTTTTGATCGAGGTAGCCGACTGCGCCACCAACTTGCAACCCGTAGCTGACGAGCCTATCATCGTCAAGACACGAGGTATCGTGCTTGTAGATAGTGGAATACTTGTCGCGGCACTACCTCCTGTAATGATGTTGATTACACCAGCAGGGAAACCCACTGACTCCGCAATCTCGCCCACGATATATGCCGAAATAGGAGCTTCAACAGAGGGACGCAAAATGATCGAACACCCTGCTGCCAACGCTGGTGCAAGTTTATACGCCACGTTGAGAATCGGGAAGTTCCACGCCAAAATTCCCACCGCCACGCCACGTGGCTCGTGCACAAGTAGATGGGTGTGAGTACCTGCCACGTCGGGCAACATCTGCGAGCGATAACGCAGCATTTCGTTTGGGTAGTAGTCGAGTGCGTCGATGAGCATCTCAATATCCTCATCTGCCGACTCCCACGTCTTGCCCATCTCATACATCACCGCATAGTGAATCTCCTCCTTGCGCTCGATGATCGCAGCGCGGAGCTTGTAGATCCACTCGTTGCGCTCGGCGAGTGAGAGTTTACTCCAAAATTCAAAACCCCTCTGTGCCGCCGCAAGTGCCGCCTCGGTATCCTCTTGTGTCGCTACTGCAATTGTCGCTGCCGCCTCACCCGTTGCGGGACAGATAATATCTCTCTTCTCGGCTGCTACCCCATCGGTTAGCTTGCCGTCAATGTACATCTTTTTATATCCGAAATTCATAGTATATCATTTTTAATGGTTAATTCTCTCTCTATAGTCGCCCTCGTAATGTGGGATAGCCTCCTGCTCCCACGCCCAGAGCTCTCGTTTCATCTCCTCGAAGCGCTTTGGCTCAACATTCTGAAGATCAGTTGTCTCTGAGATATCAGAGCGTAAGTTATACATCTGATACTTACCCGAAAACCACTTGATGATCTTCCAGTCACCCGAGATCATTGCAGCGTATTGATCGTGGTAGCTCCTCCAAAAGTATAGGTTGCGCTCTTTGATCTTACCCCCTTCGAGAAGTGGTAGAATACTCTGACCTTGAATCTGCGGATCTTTGCACCTCTTACCTGTCGCAATCTCTAGGAATGTCGGGTAGAGATCAATCGCAGAGACTGGTGTGTGGCAGACCAATCCCGCCTCCGTTACACCGGGATAGTAGACCGCGAGGGGAACACGAATACCACCCTCCGCCAATGTGTCGTCGATAAGTTTGCACCCTCTGAGCGGATAGTTCGAAAATGGACCACCCTGATCGGAGAAGAAGATCACGATCGTGTCGTCCGCTATACCCTTGCGCTCCAACGCCTCACGGATCGAGCCGACCGACATATCGACCACCGCTACCTGAGCCGCATAGTTTGCATCGCGTTTGCTCATCCCCTCCTTTATGTACTTCTCCACCAAATCCTTTCGACCCAAATTTGGCGTGTGTACATTGTAGTAAAACAGCGACATCTGGAATGGTTGATCTCGATCGTAACTCTCGATCATCTCCACCGCCTTATCGGTCAAGTAATCCGACATCAAAGTACCCTTTTCGACCCCCTTGGTGGTGTCATCACCCTTTGGGAAGCGAAAGAATGGGGCGTAATAGTTGGTTACATTCCCATAATCGGAGAGCCCAAATACCTCGTCGAAACCCTGCTTATCAGCCCAATAATCCCTCTCACCAAGATGCCACTTGCCCACAAACATATTGTAATATCCCACCTCACGCAGTCGCTCCGCATAGGTTATCTCATCTAGTTGCAGCCAGTTACGCGATGGCATATTGATCGGATCATCTTTCCACATATTAAACTCACGTCCCGACCCTGCATCTTTATTCTCGATATGGCGAACCACCCCCGTACGGACTGTCTCCTTACCTGTCAGCAACCCTGCACGGCTTGCGCTCGATGCTGGCTGCGCAACGTATGCTCGCTCGAACGATACTCCATCAGAGAACAATCTGTCGATATTCGGAGTGTCGAACTTTGGATTACGGCAACCAAGATCTGCCCACCCCAAATCATCGACAAATAGTAATACAATATTCTTCTGACCCGTTGGGTTCGCCGCCATCGAGGGTGTAATTGCGGCTGCAACTACAACTCCCGTCAGCGTGCTACGTAGAACTCTCATAGCTATAAATTTTACTCTAACGTAACCTCCGTGAATCCACTCATCATATTGAATGCGTGGGTGTCGTCACAATCCCTCAAGTGCTCAAGTAGCTGAACTCTCAGCGAGTATATAACATCTTTGAGCTTGACACTATTTATAAGATTTGTCATCTCATTAGGATCGCTCTCGATGTCGTATAGCTCGTCGTAACCATTTGGGTTGAACGAATATTTATACTTTGGTGTGCGGATAGTGCGGA
>JBCQTK010000022.1:0-29501 GCA_047178665.1 Rikenellaceae bacterium
ATCAGGCTCTACATCACGCCACAAGAGGCGTCGAAGATCAACACACCACTGCGGTTCGAGGTGGAGAGAGTCGAGGGCGACGAGGTAAAGATCTGCCTCATCGCGAGGGGGAGCGCAGATCTATACAGCCTCCTCACACTCCCCACAATCCTCACGACGGAGTATGGTGTGGTTAGCCTCTCCGCAGCCGACAATGGTAGGTACGAGCAGTGGCAGCGAGGCGAGAAGATCATCGTCGAGGTTGCGTCGCCAGCAGCTGTAGCCTCAAGGTTCAAGCGTGGTCTCAGCGTGGGACGTGTCTCGTCGAACACCTCAATTACCAACCCCACCCTCCTCATCGCCAACAGAGAGGTTGGCGTCGACTTCCTCAACAAACTGATCGACATCTACAACAAGCAGGCAAACGAGGCTAAAAACGAGGCGGCGAGTAAGACAGCCGACTTCATCAACGAACGCCTCTCGATAATCTCTAGCGAGCTCAACATATCGGAGCTGGAGCTAGCCTCATACAAACAGAGCGCCGAGATAGTCAACATAGGTAGCGAGGCGAGCTCAACCCTCGCCGAGAGAGAGGAGTATCGCGCACGGCTCGCACAGAACAAGTCGCAGCTGCGCGAGATCCGATCACTCCAGGAGTTCATCCTCGACGATAGCAACCACTACGAAGCGATCGTAACGACGATCTCCGCACTAGACGATCGACTGAATTCGATGGTCGACATCTACAACAAGACACTGCTCGAACTCAACACCCTACTACTCTCGTCGTCGTCGAGCAACCCCTCTGTTATCCTTATCGACCAGAGCCTGACGTCGCAACGCACAAACATCGAGGAGAGTGTAAATCGACTCTGCGCGACACTAGAGAGGGAGGAGCTGGAGTTCAACAAGGAGGCACAGGCTGCACGCTCCAAAGTTATCAACATTCCGCTCCTCGAACGAGAGCTGATGAATCTTGAACGACAGCAGGAGATCAAGGCTGGGCTCTACCTGACAATGCTGCAACGGCGCGAGGAGAACGCTCTGTTGCTCGCCGCCACAGCCAACAACGCGCGGATCTTCGACGACACCTACGCCGAGGGGAGGGTCACGCCCGACGTCAATATGCGATATATGATCGCTCTTCTCTTCGGCATCCTACTGCCTGTCATAGCGTTGATAGTGAGAGACCTACTGCGATTCAAGATCACGACATCGCGCGATGTGCAGCGTCTCACCTCCATCCCCCTAGTCGGCACCATCCCCTACATCAAGGAGATGCCCCACACGACCAACAGCGTCGTCGTGGAGGAGAACAAGAACGATGCTATGGCAGAGAACTTCCGCAACTTGCGCACCAATGTCAACTATATGCTCTGCGACGATCGGAGAGTCATCCTAGTCACCTCAACCCACCAGGCTGAAGGCAAAAGTTTCGTCTCTGCAAATCTCGCTATCAGCACAGCTCTACTAGGTCGGAGCGTAGTTGTCGTGGGTCTCGACATTCGCAAACCAGGGTTGAACAGGATCTTCGGAATCAGGGGCAACCAACGAGGTATCACCTCCTATCTCTCAGGCGAGACCGACGACCTGCACACTCTGATACGTCGATCTGAGTTCGCCCCCAACCTCAGCATCATCCTTGGCGGCGCCATCCCCCCAAACCCCACAGAGCTTTTGACGCGCGATCGTCTTGGCGAGGCGATCGCGCAGTTGAGGCGAGAGTTCGACTACGTTATCCTCGACACCGCCCCCGTTGGAGTTGTCACCGACACACTGCAGTTCAGCAAATATGCCGACCTCTCGCTCTACGTCTGCCGCGCCAACGTAACCCACAAGCGCGACTACGAACTGATAAACGAGATGGAGCAGAGACGCCGTCTACCCAACCTCTGCACAGTCATCATAGGCGTCAAGAGCCACAACAACCGATATGGATATGGATACGGATATGGCGAGAGCTACAGCGACGAGAGGGGGGCAGAGAGAGATGTATAGGTTAGTTATAGCTGTCGACTTCGACGGCACAATCGTGGAGCACCGCTACCCTCACATCGGCGAGGAGCGCCCATTCGCCACACAGACTCTGCGTCTACTCTCTCAGAGTGGACATCGGCTTATCCTCTGGACAGTACGCGAGGGTGCGCTTCTCGATGCTGCGGTGGAGTGGTGTAGCAAACGAGGGGTGGAGTTCTACGCCATCAACCGCGACTACCCCGAGGAGCAACCCACCGACAGTGGTAGATCGCGCAAGATCAAGGCTCAGCTCTTCATCGACGACCGCAACTTGGTGCTCTCCCCGAGTGGGGCGAGATCTACAAGATGATCGAGAGTCGTCGCCCCCACACTCCTCTCGACTCGTGCGAGAAGAGTGAGATGGGGCGCAGTCTCTACCGACGTTTCACTAAGTGGCTATCGAAGATATGATCTCTATTATACTCCCTCTGTACAACGCCTCAGCCACACTTGAGCGCTGCATCCGAAGCCTCCTCTCACAGAGATACCGAGAATTCGAACTACTCTGTATCGACGACGGCAGCAACGACGACACACTGCACAGACTCCGAAACCTTGCGTCGACCGACCAACGCATCAGACTCTTCACCAAACAAAATGGAGGCGTAAGCTCTGCCCGCAACGTGGGGCTCGACAATGCGCAGGGCGAGTTCGTCACCTTCGTCGACAGCGACGACTGGGTCGAGCCAGAGTGGCTCAGCACATATATGGAGCACTATCGAGGCGAAGATCTCCTCTACCAAAATGCGGTGTGGGATATGTCAGACGGCAGACACATTCGTCGCTCTGTGGAGGTTGAACGCAGCGACAACACCATCGCAAAGATCCTCAGACTCTACGATCGTCATACGATTGGCTACGTATGGTCTGCGCTCTTTCGGCGCGAGATAATCGAGCTGCACACCATCCGCTTCTGCGAGGAGATCGCATACTGCGAGGATTACGAATTTGTACTACACTACTGCCTCCACATCGACGACCTCAACATCATCCCACCCACCCAAGGCAGCTATCACTACATATTTCCGCAGGACGAGCGAATATATCAGTCGATCGACCACCGCAGAGTCTTAGCCTCCATAATGGTGGGACAACGGGGCGCAGAGCTAGAGCAGCGATACAGAACGAGCACCTCGGCGATCAACATACGCACATCGTCCGACATACTCTACACGATCGCGATGGCGTATCGTACGAACATAGACCGAGACGAGCGGCTGCGCATAGTGAGGCTAGTGGCAGATGCACCATACTCAATGAAGTTTAAGACAAAGAGAGGTCGCCTCCTCTACTGGCTAACAACCCACCTACCTACCACCCTAACCGACAGGGCATTGAGCATAATTTACAGAACAAAACGACAGTAACAGAGCAATGAAACCAAATCCTACAGTCTCGATCTGCATCCCCCTCTACAACGCAGAGCGCTACATAGCCCAGACCCTCCACCACCTCCGCCACCAGCGATATAGGCAGATAGAGGTTGTGATAGTCGACGATCACTCGACCGACCGATCTCTACAGATAGCAAGGGAGTTCGAGTCGGAGCAGGTGCGTATCTTCGAGAATCCACGCAAGGGTGGCAACGCCGCTCGCAACTACGCCTTCGAGCAGAGCCGAGGCGACTACATCAAGTTTCTCGACGCCGACGACTACTGCTCGTCAAATCTCATAGGTGCGCAGATGGCGCGACTCCTGCGCGACGGCACACCACGCACGCTAATCTTCTCGCCCGTTAGGATGCTCTACCGAGAGACAGTACTGCTCGCACCGCCGCGCACCATCGACCGCGACTACACCCCAGCCATCGAACTGATCTACAGCATACTCGAAGGGGGAGGGTGGAACTGTACACACAGCTACCTCGTACCGCGCGCTCTGGTGGTCGAGTCGGGCGGATGGGACGAGACGATCATCAAAAATCAAGATGGTGAGTTCTTCGCCCGTGTGGCAGCTATTGCCGACTCAGCCCTATCCGTAGCAGAGGAGTATGCCGTATGGCGACAGACAGGAGTAGGCGTCAGCACAAAGCGCAGCACGGCAGCCCACGCCTCGGTTCTACGGAGCTACGCCACAATAGCGAGGCTGCTACTCGACTACCGCGACACCCCCACCACACGCCGACTATGCGGCGAACGCCTCGGCTACTACCTCTACGAAAACTACCCCTTCGACGAGAGCATAATGCGGAGCCTCCATCGACAACTAGAGTGGTTGGGCGAACCGCTGACACTACCACCGCGGCGGGCTCTACGATCTCTCACGGCACTCTTTGGATGGCGTATGGCGCTGCGAATTATGCGACTTCTAAACATCTAACACAATCACTCTTATGATACCAAAGACGATACACTACTGCTGGTTTGGAGCGTCGAAACCATCCCCCTTCATACGTCAATGTATGGCGACGTGGCGCGACAAACTCCCCCACTACACCCTGCGAGAGTGGAACGAGAGCAACTTCGATGTCGACTCCGTCCCATTTGTGCGCGACGCCTACGCCGCTGGAAAGTGGGCATTCGTCGCCGACTATGTCCGCCTACACGCCCTCTACACCGAGGGTGGGATCTACCTCGACACCGACGTAAAGATCCTACGTCCGCTCGACAACTTTCTCCACTACAACCTCTTCGGCTCGCACGAGCTCCACCCCGACTTCTACAGCGACAAAGAGCAGCTGCGAAGACTCGCGCCCGACGGCACCACCAACGATCCTGACCTATTCGTCGACCACTTCGGCGTCCACTCTGCACTAGTGGGCAGCGTCGCCGATCTACCCTACCTACGAGAGTGTCTGGAGTACTACCGCACCCTGCGATTCGACCCGACCAACCACCCGATCGAGGAGTATATCATCGGTCGACACATCTCTCGAATAATGACCAAGTACGGCTATCGCTACTGCGACGAAGATCAGTTGCTCGACGACAATATGATGATATTCAACTCCTCGCTCTTCGTCGGCAACACCCTCTACCTCACCCCCCGAGCCTACTCCATCCACCTCTGCAACGGCAGCTGGTGCGAGTCGTGCAACACCCTCGACTACAAACTTCGCAACAACCTCCCCCGACTCACACCACTTTGGTCGATGTTGGCAAAAATCAGACGACGCATATGCTACCACAAATAACTATAGCGACAATCGTCGTGAACTACCGCTCCGAACAGCGAACCATACGATGCATCAGCGAGGAGCTCACACGCTGCACTCTCCCCCATCGTATCATAGTTGTCAACAACGGAGCGACCGCAGCGACCAACGCCACACTCGCGCTGGCACTCAACGCCACAGTAGTCGACAAGATCGCGCAACCAATCGACCCCCAGACCAAGATATTCATCATCAACACCCCCCTCAACAACGGCTTTGCACGTGGCAACAACCTAGGTGTTGAGTTCGTCACCACACACTTCGACGTGGAGTATCTGCTCTTCAGCAACAACGACATCGTACTGCGCAGCGACCACACAATAGAGTCGCTCGTCGGACGACTCTCCACACTCCCCGACGTCGGTATTATCGGACCCAAGATAGTGGGGCTCGACGGCGAGTACCAAACCCCCTACCTCTACTCCTCATTTTGGCGAGAGATGGTGATGTCGCAGTGGGGTCGCTTTGTTCCGTTCTACCGTGGCAAAGAGTATCAAGATGGCAAACTCTTTATCCGCGAATCTGCCCACGAGGGCTACTACTACCGCGTGATGGGGTCGTTCTTCGTCGCCAAAACCGAGGTGTACATAGCGTGCGGCAAGATGGATCCCAACACATTCCTCTACGGCGAGGAGGTGATACTTGCCGAACGGATGTTGCGCATCGGTCAATACAACTACTACTACCCCTCAGTCGAGATACTCCACGAACACGGCACAACGATCAACAACAACAGAGATCTGTTTCGTGGGCGCGACTACCTCGCCGAGAGTCTCTTCTACTACTACAGGGAGTATCGCGGAGTATCGAACTACGCCATCCACATCGCCAAGGCGCTACGCTGGATTTTCGCCTCAGCGCAGAGTGTTATCAATCAAATGGAGAGAGTGCTATGCAGAAGGAGCTAACAATCGTAATATCAGCCTACAACAAGGAGCTCTACCTCGATCGCTGCATCGGCTCGCTACTATCGTCGTCGCTCGATCGGCTAGAGATAATTTTGGTCAACGACGGCAGCAGCGACCGCACCTCCGAGATCGCCCACGCCTACGAGTCTCAGCACCCCGACTCGATAGTTGTGGTCGACAAGGCGAATGGCGACCAGGGCTCCTGCATAAATGTGGGTCTCAAGCTCTTCAGGGGGCGATACTTCAAGACACTCGACGCCGACGACTACCTCGACACGTAGTCGACCGCAAGATCTACCGAACCGACAACTTCAACTTCAACGACCTCAACAGCGCCGAGACACTAGGTATGCACGGCGTCACCTACCGCGGCGAGATACTACGACGCTGCAACCTCACACTGACGGAGAACGCCTCCTCGACCGACACGGAGTACTGCTACTACCCCATTCGCCACTGCGCCACGCTGCAGTTCATCCTCCTACCACTCTACCGCTATCAAACGAATGTAGCAGGTCAGCTGAGTTCGCAGGTGTCGCGCACGATCAAAGATGGGCGCTACAGCGTGGTGCAACGGATGGTTGCAGACTACACCTCTACAGTCGCCAGAAGCCGCAACATCCGCGCGAGCCAGCGCATAGTGATGAACCGCATAGTGGTCAGCTACCTAGAGTGCTACATCCTCTTCTTCGTGCGCAACAGCGAGGATCACGCGAGGGTTCGATCTCTGCTCAGCACCATACAACGCGAGAGTGGATGGTGGGAGGAGATCATCTCTGCACGACGATATGGCGTACGCTTCGTCGAGTTCTACCACCGATATGGGCTCTGCCTCTACCCCATCACGAAGATTCTTGAAGTAGTAAAAATAGTGATAAACCGAAACCCCGCACGATGAGAATTGCACTTATAACCAACAACCTCCCCCCCATTGTGGATGGCGTAGGCGACTACACTCTCAACCTAGCACGCGAGTTCGCCAAGAACGGCAACAGCGTCGCAATCATCTGCCGACTCGACACGGCGATATGTACCAACTACGACTGGGTGAGGGTCTACCCCTGCGTCCAGAGCTGGGACATTGGGGTATGCGAGACGATCACACACATTATCCGCCAGGAGAGGTGCGACGTTGCGATACTGCAGTATGTGCCGCACGGCTTTCACCCCAAGGGGTTGCCGTTTGGGTTGGTCGATGTGGTGAGGTGTATCAACCGTTTGGAGGTGGAGCTCTTCACCTTTGCCCACGAGGTATATGTGAAGCCCAAGAGGTGGCGTATTCGTCGCAATGTAGCTAGCATAATGATGCAGTGGATAACGCGTGCCATCCTCCTGCGCAGCAAACACATAGCGACCAGTACACCACACTACCGCGAGATGATCGAGGGGCTACTACCTCATCACAATCGCCGCGTCGAACTCATCCCCATAGCGAGCAATGTCCCCCACACCCCCCTCGCGTGTGAGGAACTCGCAGCTCTGCGATCAACTATCGCGAGGAGCAACGAACTGATCGTCTCGTTCTTCGGAGTGAGGGATATAGGTAGCAGCGTCGAGGCGATCGAGCTGCTGAGGGGCTCAGGCATCGCGATCAAGCCACTCATTATCGGCAAGAGCTCCGCGTCACTCCCCCCAGAGTTCGCCAACGCGAGCTACCAGACCGGCATACTGAGGATAGAGGAGATAGATCGCTACCTACAGCTGTCGGATATGATGATCCTACCCGAAGGCTCTTCGGAGGGTGTGTCGTTCAAGAGTGGGTCGCTCGCTGCAGCTCTGCAGTGTGGTCTGCCTGTGGTTAGCGCGCGCGGTTCGATGACCGATGAGCGGTTGAGAGATGGCGAGAACATAATATTCACCAACTTCGGCAGCTCCGCAGCTGTCGCACGATCCATCCGTCGCCTCACCGACCCCACTCTCCGTCGCACCATCGGGGCAGGAGCAGCAGTTGTCGGTGCATCGCTGAACTGGAGTAGCACCTATCGCCTCTACATCGAGACGATCAAGAGGGTCAACACATCGCCCTGGAGGGTTATCCTGTCGCACCCCACAGGCAACTCCAACCTACGAGGTGTTGCAGATGGGCTACTCTCCCACTCTCTGCTCCACTCGTTCCACACATCAGTCGCAAGCTTTGGCGACAACATATTCGGCACACTATCGAAGTTTCGCCCTCTCCGAGATCTCAGCCGTCGCCAATTCAACCCTTCGCTACGCCATCTCACCCATCTCTACCCCTGGCGCGAGTTGGGGCGTATGTTGTGCCGAAAGGTGGGTTTGAACTACCCCACACGACACGAGGTTGGGCGCTTCAGTGTCGACGCCCTCTATAGATCGGTCGACAACAACGTAGCGAGATATGTGAGGCGCTGCCGCGAAAGAATCTCTGCGCTCTACTGCTATGAGGATTGCGCCGAGTCTACATTTGAGGCGGCTAAGCCGTGTGGTGCACTCTGCCTCTACGACCTCCCAATAGGCTACTGGCGAGCAATGCACAGAGTACTCGATGGCGAACGCGCCGCACGACCAGAGTGGGCGATGACCCTCGGAGGACTCAACGACTCCGACCAGAAGCTTGCGCGCAAAGATCGGGAGCTATCCTTTGCCGACAAGATATATGTAGCGAGCAGCTTCACCAAGTCGACTCTCGCGGAGTACCCTGGCACACTTGCGCCGATCGAGGTTATCCCCTACGGCTTCCCCGACGTTAGAAGTTGTCGACACTACAAACCCTACGCAGGGCGTCCGATTCGCCTGCTCTATGTGGGGTCGCTCACACAACGCAAGGGCATCGCTAATATATTCGAGGCTCTGGAGAGTCTACACAGCAGGGTTGAACTGAGCATAATAGGCAGTGGCGACACAGAGGGTTGCGATGCACTCCGCCGCTCACTCGCAGGGGTTCGACACATCGAGTCACTCCCCCACTCTGAGGTATTGGAGGAGATGGCGTCACACGATCTACTCCTCTTCCCCTCTCTCTTCGAGGGCTTTGGTCTAGTTGTGACAGAGTCGATGTCGCAGGGCACACCAGTCATCACGACCGATAGGACGTGTGGCAGAGATCTCATCACCCACGGGGTCGACGGCTGGATAGTTGAGGCGGGGTCAACCCACTCGCTACGCCACCAGATCGAGGAGCTTCTCGTCTCGCCCGAGAGAATTGAGGCAGCAGGGCGAGCCGCTATGAAGACTGCGGCAGGTCGTCCGTGGTCTCACTACGGCGACGAGATTGCGGAGTCGGTGTGTCATTTAATATCGGAGAGTTATGACTAAATATTTCGAGAGCCTAAACATCTACAAACGAGCAATATGGCTATACCTCGCACTCCTCATCTTCGAGGGTGCACTCCGCAAGTGGTTTCTGCAACCTCTCGCCACTCCGCTTCTCCTTGTCCGCGACCCTATCGTGATCTGGTTGGTGGGTGTAGGTATTGTCGATGGGTGGCTCAATAGCAGTGTCGTAAAGGTTACGATGTGGGTGAGTACGCTATCGCTCCTTCTCTCGCTCCTTCTGTGTCACGGCAACCTCTTTGTGGGGATCTATGGGTGGCGCATCTACTTCTTCTACATACCCTTTATCTTCGTGATGGCGAGGGTACTCGACCGCGACGACGTAGTTATGATGGGGCGTCTGCTCATCTATCTGTCGATACCTATGACCGCCCTCGCCACTCTCCAGTTCTACTCGTCGCAGTCGGCGTGGGTCAACATCGGTGTTGGCGGCGAGGGTAGCGCAGGGTTCGATGGTGCGGGGGGCTATTTTCGTCCACCAGCTACATTCTCGTTTACGTCGGGATATGTACTCTTCCAGAGTGTTGTGGGGTGCTTCATCTCCTTCTTTATCTTTGCCAACCACACGCTGAGGCGCGAGTTGCGAATCGAGCGAATGGTGCTTCTGCTCGCCCTGGGTTGCTACATTGTCTCTGTGCCGATCTCGATCTCGCGCACACATCTCTATCAGAGCATTGTTCTCCTGGCGTTCGTGGCATCTGCGGCAGTCGCCAAGAGGCGATATAGGGGTCGTTTCGTCCGTTTCTCACTTATGGGAGCAGTTGTGATACTCCTAATTGTGGCTGGAGGATTTGTCGAGGAGGGGTTCGACGCATTTGCCACGAGGCTCGAAGCAGCCAATGCGATCGAGGGGGGTGTGGAGGGTGCTATTGGAGGGCGCTACATAGGAGGTCTCTTCGGTTCGCTCCTCAACTTCGACATCCCTCCGCTGGGTTTCGGGATCGGTATCGCCACAAATGCAGGTGCGAGGATTGCCGGAGCCGATATGTACACCTACTTCAACGGCGAGATCGAGTGGAGTCGCATAGTGGGCGAGTGCGGTCTTATAGTTGGGTGGAGCATAATCCTCATTCGTCTGTTGATAGCTGGTCGGCTCCTGCTCTACGCGTGGCAGCAGATGGTAGCACGTCGCGAAAATCTACTGCCGTGGTTTCTCGCCGCCTCGATGGTGCTCTCGCTGCCGCAGGGTCAGATGGGAGTATCAACAAATTTAGGCTTCGCGATCTTCTCGGCTGGCATAACATTTGCAGCACTCAAGGGCGACTCACACAACTACCACACACCGCAGCAACTATGAAGATCCTACTCATCTATCGCAACCCCACAATGGGGCACTCCATCGGCGGAGTCTTTCGCCCAATCGAGGAGGCGCTGAGGAGCTACTGCGAGGTCGACTCGCACTATCTACCAGCCGAGGGGTACTCGCCCCTAAGCCTCCTGCGCAACATCCAGAGCGTGAGGCGAAAGCTACGATCGACGCACTACGACATAGTCCACATCACAGGCACCGAGAACTACCTGCTCCCCACCCTGCGCAACCACAAGAGCATCCTCACGCTCCACGACATCGAGTCGCTAGAGAGAGGGTGTCGAGGGCTGCGGCGACTCATCAAGAGGGCGCTATTCATCGACACAATCGGGCTCGCCAGCCACGTCACATTTATCTCCGAGCAGAGCAAGATGGAGACACTCCGACGAGTCAAGATAGATCTGCGCCGAGTGAGCGTCATCCACAACCCCGTCGATCCGCACTACACCCTCCGCCGCCGAGAGTTCAACGCAGCACGCCCAACGATCCTCCACATCGGGACCGCCGCAAACAAGAATCTGTCGCGCACAATATCTGCCCTCCGACGAGTCAGCTGCAGAGTAAGGATAGTGGGCAGACTCACCGACGAGCAACGAGAGGAGTTAGCCTCCGCCGCAATCGACTACACGGCGGTGTGGGATCTCACCGACGAGCAGATGCGCAACGAGTATGAGAGATGCGACATAGTCAACTTCCCATCGACCTACGAGGGTTTCGGTATGCCGATCATCGAGGGGCAGACCACAGGTCGCATAGTGATTACCTCCGCCCTCGAACCTATGCGCAGCGTTGGTGGCAGAGGTGTATATCTGGTCGACCCTCTTGAGGTGGAGAGCATCCGAGATGGCTACATAGAGATCATCAGTAACCACAACCTGCGCAACCGCATCATCTCGCGAGGCAGAGCAAACGCCCAACGATACACGATCGAGAGGATCACACGCGACTACTTCGAGATATATGAGAGGGTAAACAATCGCCAATCCACACGATGAAGATACTCCACTACACCCCCACAATCGACCGCCGTTCGGGCGGCATCGGCACCTACATCCAGCTACTCGCCAAGGAGCTAGGCAAGCTCGTGGAGCTCCACATCGTAACGAGGAGATCGGAGTGTGAACTTGAACTCGACAACTGCACTCTACACCACATATCGCGCGGAATATTGTGGCGTACGAAGCGTCAGTGGTTGTCGATATTGCGGAGTGTCGAGCCCGACATTATCCACATAAACTGCTGCTGGACACCTCAGTGCGCATTTGTCCAGAGGTGGTCGGAGCAGAGAGGCTACAGGGTTGTGCTCTCGCCTCACGGGATGTTGGAGCCCTGGATAGTTCAACGCAACTACTGGCTGAGGAAGCTACCAGCACTTCTGCTCTATCAGCGCCACGCCATATTTAGCGCCACCCTACTTGTTGCGACTTCGGAGTCGGAACGCAGAAATCTACTAGAGTTGGGCTACAACCCAAGGGTCGAGGTGGTGGCAAATGGAGTCGAGGTGGAGAGTATCAAGATGAAGAGTAGCTGGCGACGACATAGACGGCTCCTCTACCTCTCGCGCCTACACGTCAAGAAGGGTGTGGAGTATCTGATCGACGCAGTAGCACTCCTTGGCGAGGAGCTGCGCAGCTACGAGGTAGTTGTCGCAGGCGAGGGGAATAGTCGCTACGTCGAAGAGCTACGAGCGAGAGTTGTGAGCCGAGGGGTGGAGGATATGGTGACTCTGTGTGGTGCGATCTACGGCGACAAGAAGTGGGCACTACTGCGCAACTCCGATCTCTTCGTGCTCCCGACCCACTCCGAGAACTTCGGGATAGTCGTGGCGGAGGCACTCGCCTGCGGCACACCCGTCGTCACCACTATCGGCACGCCGTGGTCGGAGCTAGCGAGCTGCCACTGTGGATGGTACACCGAGGTGGGGGTAGCCGCCACTGTAGCGGCAATTCGAGAGTTCCTCGCCACCACCGAGAGCGAACTAGAGAGGATGGGGCACAACGGCAGGGCAGTTGTCGAACGACGCTACTCGACTTCGATCGTCGCCCACCAGATGCTATCACTCTACGAACGCACGCGACTACTATGACTATGAAGAGAGTAGATATAGCGAGTTTCAGCGCCAACAACTTCGAGAAGGGTGCAGGTGTAGCAAAGCGGCTACTATGGTTTGTGGTGAACGCTCTCATTGTGAGGGCTGCGTGGAATCCCCAGATGGGCGTCAAGCTACTGCTGCTGAGGCTATTTGGTGCAGAGATAGGTCGCGGCGTCGTAATCAAGGATCGTGTCAACATCAAATCTCCGTGGCAACTGATCGTCGGCGACAACGTATGGTTGGGCGAGGGGATATGGATCGACAACCTAGATCGCGTAACCATCGGCAGCAACGTCTGCATCTCGCAGGGGGCACTGCTGCTCACAGGCAACCACGACTACACCTCGCGCAACTTCGACTATCGCAATGGGGCGATCACACTGGAGGATGGCGTCTGGATAGGTGCACGCTCCATCGTCTGCCCTGGCGTCAGGGCTCAGTCGCACTCGATTCTCACCGTTGGTTCGGTCGCAACGAGCAACCTCGCACCATACGCTATATATCAAGGAAATCCAGCGACAAAACTTCGCACAAGAGAGATTAAGTAGATGAGAGTATCGATCATAACCACCTGCTACAATAGAGAGCAGACAATCCGCGAGACGATCGAGAGCATCCTCGCACAGGAGTACCACGAGATAGAGTACATCGTCGTCGACGGCGCCTCAACAGATGGGTCGCTACAGATAATCGAGGAGTATAGAGACCACATATCGACAATCATATCGGAGCGAGACAGCGGAATGTATGAGGCTATCAACAAGGGAATCCGCGCCTCGACAGGCGACATTGTGGGGCTACTGCACTCCGACGACACTCTCTACGACACAACCACCATCGGCGAGATCGTCGCACATCTACACGCCTCGAACGCCGACATACTCTACGGCGACGGAATATTTGTCGACGAACACAACCCGACGAAGATCATCCGCAACTGGATCAGCGGCATATACACAAGGCGCAAAGTCCGCAGCGGCTGGCTACCCCTCCACCCCACACTCTACATTCGTCGCAGCTGCCTCCAACGTTGGGGGCTCTACGACGAGAGCTACACCATCGCGGCGGACTCCGACCTGCTGGTTCGCTACCTACACGATCGAGATCTCCGCGTTGTCTACCTTGAGCGCTACATAGTAAGGATGAGAATGGGTGGAGTGTCGACCACCCCCAGCAAGATGGTGGCTAAGTGGCGCGAAGATCTGCGGCTCTACAGTTCGCACGGGATCAACCCCTACTGGGCGCTATGGTGCAAAGTTATATCGAAGATACCACAATATATATCAGCAAAATTTATCAACCTTAATTAGATCACTATGACAAAAGTCGCCCTAATAACAGGCATCACAGGACAGGATGGTTCGTTCCTCGCGGAGCTCCTACTCGACAAGGGGTATGAGGTGCACGGCATCATCCGCCGCTCGTCGTCGTTCAACACCGAACGCATCGAGCACCTTTACCTTGAGGAGTGGATTCGCGATATGAAACGCAAACGACTCCTTACACTTCACTACGGCGATATGACCGACTCAAGCTCGTTGATCCGCATTATTCAATCTGTCCGCCCGACCGAGATCTACAACCTTGCGGCACAGTCACACGTCAAGGTGTCGTTCGATGTCCCCGAGTACACCGCCGAGTGCGACGCCGTAGGCACACTCAGAATGTTGGAGTCGGTGAGGATATTGGGGTTAGAGAGGAGCTGCAGGATCTACCAAGCGTCGACCTCCGAACTCTTCGGAGCAGTGCAGGAGATACCGCAGCGCGAGACTACACCATTCTACCCACGCTCCCCCTATGGCGTGGCGAAGCAATATGGTTTCTGGATCACTAAGAACTACCGCGAATCATACGGTATGTATGCAGTGAACGGGATCCTCTTCAACCACGAGTCTGAGCGTCGTGGCGAGACCTTCGTCACTCGCAAGATCACCCTCGCCGCCGCACGCATTGCGCAGGGGCTGCAGGAGCGGCTCTACCTGGGCAACCTTGACTCACTGCGCGACTGGGGCTATGCGAAGGACTATGTGGAGTGTATGTGGATGATGCTACAACACCCTGTGCCCGAGGACTTTGTTGTCGCCACAGGCGAATACCACACCGTCCGCGAGTTTACGACACTAGCGTTCGCCGAAGCAGGTATAACCCTACGATGGGAGGGCGACGGAGTCGACGAAGTGGGGATCGACAGTGCGACAGGTAGGGAGTTGATTGGAGTAGATCCGCGCTACTTTCGTCCTGCGGAGGTAGAGCAGCTACTGGGCGATCCGACAAAGGCGGAACTACTCCTCGGATGGAATCCACGCCGCACGTCGTTTGAGGAGCTCGTGCGGATAATGGTTCGCCACGATATGGAGTATGTGAGGCTAAGCAGACGAGAGGCGTCATTAACGATTTAGAGAGACATAGAGAATATGATGGATAAGCACTCAAAAATATATGTAGCAGGACACCGCGGAATGGTCGGTTCTGCCCTACTTCGCACCCTCCACAGCGAGGGCTACGACAACCTACTACTGCGCACCCACACGGAGCTCGACCTCACGTCGCAGCAGGCTGTTGTGGAGTTCTTCGAGAGCGAGCGCCCCGACTACGTCTTTCTGGCGGCGGCAAAGGTGGGTGGAATATTGGCAAACGAGAGCCAACCTGCGCAGTTCCTCTACGAGAACCTAATGATCCAGAACAACGTGCTACACACATCGTATCTGACTGGCGTAAGAAAACTTATGCTGCTAGGTAGCTCCTGCATCTACCCCAAATATGCAGCACAACCCATCGTCGAGGAGGCGTTGCTCACGGGGAGCTTGGAGCCTACCAACGCGGCGTATGCGATAGCTAAAATCGCGGGGATCAAGATGTGCGACTACTACCGCAAGCAGTATGGCTGCGACTTTGTGAGCGTAATGCCAACCAATCTATACGGCAGCGCCGACAACTACGACCTGAAGAGTTCGCACGTTCTGCCAGCGATGATACGCAAGTTCCACGAGGCGAAACTGCACGGGACAACAGTGGAGTTGTGGGGCAGCGGCACACCCTATCGAGAGTTTCTACACGCAGACGATATGGCATCCGCTACACTCTTCTGTATGAATCGCTACTCAGATTATGGGCAGATCAATGTGGGCTCACAGATGGAGCTACAGATAAGCGAGCTAGCGGAGATGGTGAGCGACATTGTTGGCTACAAAGGAGAGGTCAAATGGGAGAGGGGAAAACCCGACGGCACACCTCGCAAACTGATGGATTCTACGAGACTCTACGCTATGGGGTGGCGACCAACCATCCCCCTTCGCGTGGGGATAGAACGCACCTACGAGGAGTTTAAGAGGGGTCTATAGCGACTATTTATTCAATACTACACACGCCGCAGAAGGAGACACGTGTTCTGAGCCTTCTTATCTACAATGAGCCTCAATCGGATAATGGGCTCTTCGTAGCTGCCGATCTTCGTGACTCGCACGTCATACACGTTCTGCTGCTCAATACCGATTACAATATGTCGCTTCTTTGGGACATATAGATACCCCATCTCGCGACGACCAAACAGAACGTAGTTATCGAACAAAACAATACCTTGCTCCACCTCCCGACGCTCATATAGCGCCCGAAACGTAAACTTTGCACCCAGAGCGAAGTCGCTCTGATCTACCCACTTACGAATTTTATTGTTATAGATCTGCTCTCCAACAATCTCCCAATCACCTTGCAACGTCTCCACTCTCACCATAATCTCGTATTATTTTATGAGGATTATGAGCTTGTCGGATACAAAAAAGCAGCACCGACAAGCCCAAGTCCCAAGGTACCGCCAGATACCCACACAACAAGCAAGTCGGGCTGCAGGATCCTTTCGGACATAGCAACCCATCTTGCTTATTCGTTGTGTCATCAGAATTGGCGGTTTTGGGGACTCAAATAAACAAATTAGTTCAGTCAGTAACATACGTATTTCTCCTCGCACGCCACTGATACCTCTGCAAACATACAAAAAATTCTCAACAATATGAAATTATTAACACATAAATACAGGGCAAACACGCTAAAAAAACAGCATAAACAATATCTTATATTAGATCCGCAACTATAGATTACTCAAAAACTGCGCCCAACCTATCCGAGCTAATCAGAGCGCAATAATGACAAAATATTTGGTACTCAGTGGCTAATATTCCCTTTTTTTTTTTAATTTTGTGGCTAATTACAAATTCGACAAACTCGACGACACAAAATATGACACCCACCAAAGGACATCCCAAAGGGCTCTACCTACTCTTCGTGACAGAGATGTGGGAGCGTTTCAGCTACTACGGAATGCGCGCGCTCTTTGTACTCTATATGACACAAGCTCTACTCTTCGACAAGGAGCTTGCATCGCAGATCTACGGCAACTATACGGGGTTGGTGTTCCTCACACCCCTCGTGGGAGGCTACATTGCCGACAGGTATTGGGGAAATAGGCGCTCAATTCTATGGGGTGGTGTGATTATGGCACTGGGACAGCTGATAATGTTTCTGAGCGCCTGCTACTTCGATCTGCCCACGCTGTCGAAACCGCTACTCTTCGTTGCGCTAGCGGTGTTGATCATTGGCAACGGACTCTTCAAACCAAACATATCAACAATGGTCGGTGATCTATACGAACCAGGGGATAGCCGCAAGGATGCAGCCTTCACTATATTCTATATGGGTATCAACGCAGGCGCTATGATCGCCCCAATATGGTGCGGCTTCGTCGGCGACACAGGCAACCCTGCAGAGTTCAAATGGGGATTTCTCTCCGCTTGCATCGGTATGCTAATTGGAACAGGGGCGTTTCAGCTCCTCAAAGATCGCTACATAGTCGACCACAACGGCGCAGCTGTGGGTATGCCACCTGCGCGACTCGCCGAGGAGCAGAGGGCGAGCAAGGGATCGAGCAGTCGACCTGTGGAGTGGAGAGCAATCGCTGTGGCAGCAACCTCTCTCATAACCCTCGCAGCACTATTCATCGGGGTATGGGGCGCCGACATCATCGGAGGTATCATCTACTCATCGTCGATCGTAATGCCCATTTTCATCCTCGCCGACCGATCGCTTAGCCGCGTCGAGAGGAGCAGGATTGGGGTGATCTACATCATCGCTTTCTTCGTCATATTCTTCTGGGCAGCCTTCGAGCAGGCAGGTGCGTCACTCACCTTCTTCGCCAACGAACAGACCGACCGCAACCTCTTTGGATGGGAGATGCCAGCCTCATATTTTCAGATGTTCAACGCTCTGTTCATCGTCCTCTTAGCGCCGATTTTCGCCACAGTGTGGTCGATGCTCGGCAGCGTAGGCAGAGAGCCATCCTCGCCCGTCAAGCAGTCGATGGGACTCTTTCTGCTCTCTGTGGGCTATCTCATAATTGCGCTGGGCGTGAGAGGTGTAGATGGCGACACGAAGGTTAGTATGATGTGGCTTGTGAGCCTCTACCTGATCCATACGATGGGCGAGATATGCCTCTCGCCAATAGGTCTCTCGATGGTCAACAAGCTCTCTCCTGCGCGCTTCTCGTCGCTACTGATGGGGGTGTGGTTTTTGAGTCTCTCGGCTGCCAACAAGTTCTCGGGAGTGCTCAGCGGTTACTACCCTGATGGTGGTGTTGCGAAGAGCTTTTTGGGGTATGAGATCGCTACATTGTCGCAATTTTTTATGCTATTCGTTGTTATGAGTGGAGTAGCTGCCGTGATCCTATTTGCACTCTCGTCGCTGCTGAAGCGGATGATGGAGGGGGTAGAGTAGTGTGCACGAAGTAAAATGTAAAATATAAATTATAGAGTATAATACACTATGTGTGGAATAGTTGGTTACATAGGTCATCGTGAGGCCTATCCGATCCTCATTAAGGGTCTAAAGCGCCTCGAATATCGAGGTTATGACAGTGCTGGAGTAGCACTTATCAGCGACAGCAATCAGCTGTCTATATATAAAGAGAAGGGCAAGGTATCTGACCTAGAGTCATACGCCGAGGGCAAAGATCGCTCGGGCGGCATCGGCATTGCCCACACACGCTGGGCAACGCACGGCGAACCCTGCCAACGCAACTCGCACCCCCACTACTCGGGTTCGCAGAGCCTTGCGCTGATCCACAACGGTATCATCGAGAACTACGCAACTATCAAACAGAAGCTCCAAGAGATAGGCGTTGTGTTCCAGAGCGACACCGACACCGAGGTACTGGTGCAGTTGATCGAACACATCCGCACAACCAACAATCTCGACCTACTGACAGCCGTACAGCTCTCACTCCACCAGGTAGTTGGCGCATACGCCATAGCTATCCTCGACCGCGAGCGCCCCGATCAGATCATAGCAGCTCGCAAGAGTAGCCCACTGGTTATCGGCATCGGCGAGGGCGAATTCTTTCTTGGATCGGACGCCACTCCCATCATCGAATATACCGACAAAATGGTCTACCTCAACGATGGCGAGATTGCAGTAATTACTACGGGCGAGGAGCTCAAGATAGTCGACATCGACAACTTCGAGGTGACGCCCGAAATCAAACGCGTCGAGCTGTCGCTCGGTCAGATCGAGAAGGGTGGCTACCCCCACTTTATGTTGAAGGAGATCTTTGAGCAGCCTCAATGTATGCGCGACTGTATGCGCGGACGCCTCAATATGGATCTCAAACGCATCATCCTCTCCGCCGTGATCGACAACCGAGAACGCCTCTGCAACGCCTCTCGATTCATCATCATCGCCTGCGGAACATCGTGGCACGCAGGTTTGATCGGCAAGCAGCTGATCGAGACATATGTGGGAATACCCGTAGATGTGGAGTATGCGTCGGAGTTCCGCTATCGTAAACCCGTGATAAATTCTACGGACGTAGTAATCGCAATATCACAGTCGGGCGAGACCGCCGACACCCTCGCCGCCATCGAACTCGCACACAGCAAGGGGGCATTTGTCTATGGAATATGCAACGCCATCGGCTCCTCAATCCCTCGCGCAACCGACACAGGGTCGTACATTCACGTAGGTCCCGAGATTGGTGTGGCGTCAACGAAGGCGTTTACGGGTCAGGTGATGGTTCTCACGATGTTGACCCTCTCGTTGGCTATGGAGCGCGGCAGCATCTCTCCCTCAGAGTACAAAGCGATCGTCGAGGAGCTCGATCGAATCCCCGACAAGATGATGGTGGCACTAGAGTCGAACGACGCCGTGTCGCTTATGTCACGCATATTCACCTACGCCCACAACTTCCTCTACCTAGGTCGCGGCTACAACTTCCCGATAGCTCTGGAGGGGGCGCTGAAGTTGAAGGAGATCTCCTACATACACGCCGAGGGGTATCCAGCGGCAGAGATGAAACACGGACCTATCGCGCTGATCGACGCAGAGATGCCTGTCGTGGTCGTAGCGACACGCAACGAGTTGTACGAAAAGGTACTCAGCAATGTCCAGGAGATCAAGGCTCGCAAAGGTCGCGTCATAGCACTCGTCACCGAGGGGGATACTCAGATGTGTAAGATTGCCGACGAGGTGATCTATCTACCCGAGACAATCGACTGCCTAGAGCCACTCATCACGACGATCCCACTACAGCTAATGTCTTACCACATAGCTGTTTGCAAAGGCAAAGATGTCGATCAACCTCGCAACCTCGCTAAGTCGGTTACAGTAGAGTAGTCGACGACAAATATAGATCGCACAAATATAGATTGCACGAAGCGCCTACTCTCCCTGAGGTAGGCGCTTCGTGTGAAACATACCCTCTGCTACAGCGATCAGATCGCCGTTCTGGTTGGTGATCGAGACACGACTATTATATAGTTTCTTGCGACCAAACACCTCGACAGCCTCAGCACGCAGGGTGTCGCCCTCGAATGCTGCCACAAGGTAGCGGATGTCGGACTGGATCGAGACCGAAAGTGGTTGACGGTGGTTTGCCATCGCCGCCATCGTAATGTCTGCGAGGAGGAATATCACCCCTCCGTGCGCCGTGTAGCCACCATTGAGATGACGTCGCTCAATCTTGATTGTCATCACCGCGCGATCATCGCATAGCTCCTCTAGGAGCACCCCATTTTCGTTTGCAAAAATGTCCTTCTTATATATATCCTCAAACTTCATAACCATCAATATTATAGGTCATTACCCCAATTCGATCATTCTAAGAATAGATCGTTCAGCCGCCACGCGCACCTCCTCGTCGACCTCAACCTGATGGGTCTCGTTGAGGAGTGAGTCGTAGATCTTCTCAAGCGTAACGAGCTTCATATAGCTGCAGTCGTTGCAGGCGCAGACACTGTCGTCTGGCGGCACAACGAAGAACTCCTTACCCTCACACTTCTGCATCTCGAAGAGAATACCAGGCTCTGTGACGACGATGAATTGATCGAATCCGCTGTTCCTTACATAGTTGAGCAGTGCTGCGGTCGACCCAATCTCGTCTGCAAGAAGCTGTATCGGGCGCTTACACTCGGGGTGCACCAACACCTTTGCCTCAGGATGTTCGCGCTTTAGCTCGATGAGCTTGTCGATCGAGAAGCGGTCGTGCACGTGGCACGCTCCATCCCACACCTCCATATTTTCGCGTCCCGTAACGCTCTTTACATATCCACCCAAGTTGCGGTCGGGCCCAAATAGTATCTTCGCATCGGCAGGCAGCGAGTTGACCACCTCGATGGCGTTGCTCGACGTGCATACAATGTCGGTTAACGCCTTCACATCCGCCGTAGTGTTTACGTATGAGACAACCAAGTGGTCGGGGTTCTGCTCCTTGAATCTCTTCAGATCCTCGGCACGGCAAGAGTCGGCGAGCGAACAACCAGCCTCATTGTCGGGCAGTAGCACCATCTTTTGAGGCGATAGGATCTTCGCTGTCTCCGCCATAAAGTTGACTCCAGCAAAGAGAATCGACTCCGCATCTGTGCTCTGCGCAATGCGCGCTAACGCGAGCGAGTCACCGACGAAGTCCGCCACCTCCTGCACCTCGCTTCGCGTGTAGTAGTGAGCAAGTATCGTGCATCTCTTAGCCTCCTTTAATCTCTTAATCTCCTCTATTAGTTGGGTCGTATCCATTGTATTGTAATAATTTGTTTATGTTATCTTTAGGGGAGTTATATTTTCTCCCGAATTTTAATTTTCAGTTAATAATTGCCCATTAAAACTCTAGCAGGTTGCTCTGCATCGTCAGCAAGTCGATCGTGTAGAGCCTGTTGCGCAGTGTCTCGCCACACCCCACGATAACCTTAATCACCTCCGCCGCCTCGACACATCCCACGACGCCAGGGACTACCCCCATCACGCCAACTGCAGGCAGAGACTTCGTTGCGAGCGCCTCCTCCTCGGGATATAGATCCCGATAACGCATTCCGCCTTGATAGTTAAATAGCGAGACCTGCCCCCGAAACTCCCCTATAGAGCCGTAGACGTATGGTTTGCCGTGGCGCGCACATATATCATCTATGGCGTAGCGCGTCGCGAAGTTGTCGCAGCCGTCGACCACTATGTCGTACTCGGCACACAATCCCTCACCCGTCGTTGCGTCAAAACGCATTTTGTAGCTATCGACTCGCAGGTTGCTGTTCTGCGCTAGCAGACGTCTTTTTGCACACTCCACTTTGGGCTCGCCCACCTCGCTCTCGCTATAGAGCACCTGTCGCTGGAGATTGCTCAACGACACAACGTCGTCATCCACAATCCCAATTCGCCCAACTCCTGCTGCAGCGAGATAGAGCGCTATGGGAGAGCCCAGCCCCCCCACACCAACCAGCAACACCGAAGCGGCGTGAAGGCGCTGCTGCCCCTCCTCACCGATCTCCTGGAGCATCGTATGTCTGCTATATCTATCCTGCATAATCAACTATCTTAGCGGTCGAACACCGCGTCCCAATCCTTCCACACAACCTCGTAGCCAACCTTGCGGATCGCCTGCTCCACCTCTTGGGGAGTGCGCGAGTCGCTCACTTCGAACTGCTCTAGCGCCTGTGGATAGGTTGCGTAACCACCTGGTTCGGTCTTTGATCCTGCGCTCATCGAGGTAACGCCGAGCGTCGCCACATTGTCGCGGAACTCCCTGCTCTCACGCGTCGAGAGCGATATGTCGACGTCGTGGTCGAAGATCCTAAATGCAAATATCATCTGCGCCAACTCACGATCGTTGACCACCACATTGGGCTGGAAGTGCCCCTCCGACGGACGCATACGAGGGAAGTTAACGCTAAACTTTGTCCTCCAATAGTTACGCTGCAAGTAGCGCAGGTGTAGCGCCATCATAGCGCTCTCCGTCCTCCACTCCTCAAGTCCAAAGAGCGCCCCCATACCGATCTTGTGTAGTCCAGCCTCACCCATTCGGTCGAATCCATTGACCCTCCACTCGAAGTTGGACTTCATACCCTTTGGGTGATATGTTTTGTAGCGCTCACGGTTATAGGTCTCCTGAAAGCAGACCACACCATTTAATCCTGCCTCCGCCAAACGTCGATACTCCTCCGCCTTGAGCGGCATCACCTCCAACGTAAGGTTCGAAAAGTATGGACGCGCCTTTCGCAATGCACCCTCCAGATAGTCGACACCAGCCACACGCGAGTTCTCACCCGTCACCATCAGCAGATTATCAAACTGTCCAAGCTCCTTGATCGCTCGAAACTCACACTCCATCTCCTCCTCGTTGAGGACAATGCGCGCAATGGGGTTGTTGTGCTGAAAACCACAATACACACAGTGGTTCGTGCAGGCGTTTGTTATGTAGAGCGGCACATACATCTGTATGGTCTTACCAAATCGCTGCTGCGTATATTTACGACTGAGCGCCGCCATCTGCTCCAAATATGGTGCTGCGGCAGGCGATATGAGAGCCATATAGTCATCTACATCTAATCGCCCCCTCTTGTTCAATGCACGCTCCACATCTGCGGATTGCATTGCATATATCTTGTCGGTCGTCGCAGACCAACTATACTTCTCTAGCTCCTCTGAAAAAATCATCTCTCTCCTCCGCTTCAAATTATTCGAGGAATGAGGTTAGTGGGCTACTCGCCACCGCCTGAATCTGCTGTGCGCCCAGTCCCGACTCATACGCCATACGACCCGACTCAACAGCCATCTTAAAGGCTGCCGCCATACGCACAGGGTCTGCAGCAATAGCAATCGCCGTGTTGACCAACACTGCGTCAGCTCCCATCTCCATCGCCTCCGCAGCGTGGCTCGGTGCGCCAATGCCGGCATCGACGACCACAGGGACGTTGCTCTGCTCGATAATCAACCCCACAAAATCACGCGTCAAAAGCCCCTTGTTGCTACCGATCGGTGCAGCAAGCGGCATCACAGCTGCTGCGCCCACCTCCTCTAGGCGTTTGCAGAGTACAGGGTCGGCCTGGATATATGGCAGTACAACAAAACCCATCTTCACCAACTCCTCCGTCGCCTTTAGCGTCTCGACAGGATCGGGCAACAGGTAGCGAGGATCGGGGTGAATCTCCAACTTCAGGAAGTTCGTACCGAACGCCTCGCGCGAGAGCTGAGCCGCAAATATAGCCTCCTCCGCCGTCCTCACACCCGACGTATTCGGGAGCAGCTGAATGTGATCTGCCGCAATGTTAGCGACCATCTGATCGTTGTCCGCACGATCCAACTCCACACGCTTCATTGCGAGTGTAACCATCTCAGATCCCGATGCCATTATCGCCTCGCGCATAATAGCGTTGGAGCTGAACTTGCCAGTTCCAACAAATAGGCGTGAACCAAACTCACGTCCACCAATAATTAATCTCTCCATACTTATTTCTTATCTATATTTAAGTTAGATAATATCTCAATTAGTTGCTGCGTCGTCTCGCGTGGCGACTCAGCCCCGAGGATCGTCCCCGATAGCGCAACACCCGTCACACCACACTCCACGATCGGCTCTACATCGACAGCTGTGATACCTCCGATCGCAACAATCGGAAGGTCAACACCCCTCTCACGACACGCAGCAACGATCTCACGATACCCTTCCAACCCCAATATTGGGCTCAAACCGCTCTTAGTCGTCGTGTAGCGAAAAGGTCCGAGACCAATATAGTTCGCCCCCTGCTTGTCGAGCTCCACAATGTCGTCGAGCCTGTTTGCCGTACCTCCGATTATCGCCTCCGCGCCGAGAATCCGACGCGCCTCGACGATCGACATGTCGTTCTTGCCGAGATGGACACCGTCGGCACCAATTAGCCTAACCAGCTCCACACGGTCGTCAATTATAAATGTCGCACCAAATTCGCGACACAGCGCAAGCAGCTCGCGCCCCAAGGGCTCTACATAGCTGTCTGGCTGATCCTTCACCCTCAGCTGAATCCATCGGCAGCCTCCAGCCAGAGCCTCGCGCGCACCGCTCACATAGTCGTAGCGGTCGTTATAGTGTGTTATAAACTGTAACATATACTCATCAAATTACTCCCTTACAATCGCCATTAGCTCTCTCGCTTTGCGACGCAACGCCTCGCCGTCTGACTCCGACCATAGGTAGCCCAACAGTGCGGCGCCACCAAATCCTAGCTCTCCGACTAGTGATATATTATCTGCCGTAACACCACCCAGAGCAACTACACCGTCACCTATCACACCTCGCGCACGCGCCTCAGCAAGCTCCTCGACAGCGAAACGACTCTCATACCCCACCTTTGAGACACTATTAAATATAGGGCTCAGAAAGGCGTAGTCGACCTCCGCCGCAACCCTCTCAACCTCCTCCACCGAGTGGCACGAGGTAGAGACACGCCCTACAAATCCACAAGGGGGATGGGGCGAACGGCGATTGAGATGCACCCCGCCCACACCGAACTCTCCGCAGAGCGAGAAGTGGTCGTGCAGTGTTATCTGGCTATGATAGCTAGCAGGTATCGCGCGCAACAACTCACGCACCTGCTCCAATTCGACAGTGGGTTTGCGAAGGTGTATCGCATAGAATCCCTCATCTAGGAGTGTCGCAATGGCACGAGCATCGCCCTCAAACATCTGCTCCGATGTGACAGCAATGAGCCTCATCCTCCGTACGTTGCTTGAATTAGTGTTATTTTGTCGCCCTCCGACAACTCTGCGATCTGCCAATCATCTCGCTTCACTATACGATTGTTGACCGCGAGCGCAACCCCCTCAGACTTGATAGAATGCATAACTAGCAGATCGCACAGCGTCGCACCAATCTCAACATCCAACTCCCTCTGATTTAGAAAAACTTTCATCTACCTCTCTCCTTTACATTGTAATATAGGTCACAAACTTACACAAAAAAAGACGAACTGCAAAATATTTCATCCTCTATTCCGGGCAAACGCACGAAAATGGGGGAGTGCGCTAACGCCACGCGGTCGGCAAGATAGCTTGCATTTTCCTTTGTTGCTGCAGTTATAGGCAAAAGGGACGAACTCCCCTACTCTCCCCCGACGACAACGTAGATCGGCAGATGGGGCTTGTAGAGTTCAGGACGCAGCAACCAATCTGAGATTTAGCCACCAGCCCTAGCACCCTCCGCGTCGGTGAGTAGAGCTACCCCACTGTTGAAGTACCACCCTCTGTCGCCCAACGTATTACCCTCACCACGACTCGCCGCACCAGCCAGCAGATCGGTCGCGCCAAAGCTCTGCAGGTCGTCGCTCGACAGACGCCCCATAATCAACATCACATCCGCCTCAGCACCTGCCCACGGCGGTGACTCTGCAGATATGCGCGACGCCAATCGCACGAGGGTGATAGCAACACGCTGACCCGAGATCTCGCCCAACACATAGAGCCACGCCCCACCGACAACAACCTCCTCGACAAAGAGACGGTCGCCATAGAAGAGCAACGCAAAGTCGAGCCCATCGTAGTAGTCCAACTCACGATGCAGATAGCAATAATCCTCGCTCGACGCCATCACAATGTCGCGGACAACACCCTCGTTCTCCACTCCGTATAGCACAACGATCGGCAGAGCCATCGAGTCAATGACGGCTGTCACGCCAGCTATCCGAGCCTCGTAGCGCTGCTGCGTCCATCGGTTGCGCCCTCTCGGTGTATCCTCCTTGTCGAAGTGAAATGGAGACTGTACTGTGTCGCGCAACTCTCCAAGATCGAAGTAGGAGAGAGCCACACGACCCTGCGCCACAACCATCTGAGCTGTGGCAATCAACACGACAATAAAGACTCCAACAAAGTATTTCACCATACAAAAAAACAAAAAGCGAGGGCAAGCAGATCAATCTGCCAACCCTCCACTTAATAACAATATTATATACTCTGCACCCTACTCAGAGTCTCGATTAGCCAAGAAGTACTTCTGCGACTTGATCAAGTTACGAGCCTGCAAGATCATCGTCTTTGTCTCGGTGAGGAGGTTCAAATAGAGGATGTTAGCACGCGTCGAGCTCTGCTCTGGCGTATTCTTAATACGACGTAGCTGCTTCTTGATGGCGTCGGCTATCTTGTCGAATAGGTTATCGCGCAACTCCAATACAGTGTCGATGTCTGAGAAATCCTTCGACTCCATCATATTATTGATCTTGTTGAATATCTCCTCCACGTCGTTGTTTACATTCATCAAGTCGTGTATCTGCTCCATAGATAGCCCCTGGTGGTGGTTGTCGATATGATTCAACGACGGGCGTGTAATATGCACAAGCGTCTTTGTCACCTCGTTGATATAGTCGACCACCTGAACATAGAAGTGTCCCGTGTCGATGTTGTTGTCCTCCAAGTTGTGGAGCGTATCCATCAAGTTGTATTTACGCTGACGCGCCGACTCATAGAGCGCCTCCGACTCAGCGTGCATCTCGCGAAGCACCTTGCGGTTCTCCTTGAACACAGCTACGAGCGTGCGGTTGTAGATTGTGATTGTCTCCTTCGTGATCTCCAACACATCTCTTGTGCAGTTGTAGAGCACCTCGTCTGATGTACCAGCCTTGAATAGCTCGATCGACTTGTCGACCTTCTCGCTATCCTTGCCCTTCTTCTCGAGGAAGTTGCTCTTGAATGCAACAGCAAAACATACGATAGATACAACAACAACTGCGACGCTACCGCCCCACACCAAGATAGATGACACCACAAGCGCAAGGGTAAATCCACAGATCGCTGTCAAGAACCACCCCATAACGACAGTCACAACACCCGTAATACGATATACCGCACTCTCACGTCCCCACGCCTTGTCGGCAAGCGACGATCCCATTGCGACCATAAATACTACATATGTAGTCGAGAGAGGCAACTTCAACGACGTTGCGATCGAGATCAATATTGACGCCGCCGTTAGATTCACCGTGGCGCGAATAAGGTCATATGTCTCGGCACCACGCTCGTCGGCTGAGAGCGGCTCAAAACGCCTCTCGATAGCATCCTTGATTACGCGTGGAGTGATGCGCTCGTACAGACCGTGAACCGATATTGCACCCTGCACCAATGCGCGAGAGAGAGCTGTAGACTCAAACTTCTCAGTGCTGTTAGCATTCTGATTGGCGAGCGAGAGCTCTGTCTGGGTCACGTGCATAGCCTTCTTCGAGAACATTAGCGTAAGTACCATTATCACACCTGCACCTCCGAGCATCAGAATATTTGCCTTCGCAGGCTCCATCAGCGCCCCCATCTTCATCGACATATCGCCTGTTTCGAGAGCCAAGTTGTATGATTCGAGTCCAGCCAACGGCACACCGATAAAGTTCACCAAGTCGTTACCCGCAAACGCCAAGGCGAGCGAGAATGTACCCGTAAGGATAGTGATCTTGAGAATGTTGACCCCGAATATTTGCAACATCCAGAGCAGGAACGAGGCTGTAGCCCAGATCATCAGCAGAGACAAAAGTGTCTCGTCCTGGATATATTGCGTCACCTCGACAGGGATGAAACCTGTGCTCTTGAGCCCCTTGAAGATCGAGAAGTAGATGATTCCCGTAAACGAGATACCACACCACAAAGCACCCAACTTAGAGAATAGCTTATGGTAGCGGAACGAGAAGAGAAGCCTCGACAGCGACATAAATAGAAGTCCGAAGAGGAACGACAGCACCACCGAGAGCAGGATCGCCGAGATGATAGCCATAGCCTTTGCCGTATTTATATACTCTCCGATATTGACTATCGACGAACTATCGTCGTTGGCTAGACGATAGAGTGTCACTCCGACCGCTGCACCCAACAACCCAAACACCATAGATACCGTCGTTGACGTTGGCAACCCAAGGTTATTGAAGATGTCGAGAAGGAGTATGTCTCCCACGATCATACCCAAAAAGAGCATCATAATCTCGGCAAAAGTAAACTTCGCAGGGTAGAATACTCCGCTACGTGCCACCTCCATCATACCCGACGACGTGAGTGTGCCGACCAAGATACCGACAGCTGCCACACCAAGAATCACCTTTAGCGGCGCTATCCTCGACCCGATGGCGGAGTTCAGAAAGTTTACTGCATCATTGGCTACTCCAACGATGATGTCAAATACCGCCAGGACACCTAGCGTAATGACGACGAATGTGAAAATTGGACTCATAATATTTTTTTAGTCTGAATTTGGCACAAAGTAAGCTAATATATGTTAAAGTTCTGTTAACGTTTCGTTATATTGGTGTTACAACTCTCTCTACCCCCCAAAAGGCTATCCCTACATCTCGGTAATTTACATTTCTCGCACCAAATATATAAAATAGCTGAATTCAACCTGCAAATGCAACTGAATTCATAGTTAATATTTGTTTAAATTTTTCATTTGGTGTGAGGTATCCGAGCCTTTTACGAGGTCGATTATTTAGCTTATTTTCAATCCAT